>PWZL01000028.1 GCA_003567475.1 Gammaproteobacteria bacterium
AAGGGCCGATGATGTCGATCAAGACGGTCAACGCGCTCTCGCACTACACCGACTGGACCGTGGGCCACGTGCACTCCGGGGCGCTGGGCTGGGTGGGCTTCATCACCATCGGCTCGCTGTACGCGCTGATCCCGCGGCTCTACGGGCTCAAGCAGATGTACAGCGTGAAGCTGATGGACTGGCATTTCTGGATCGCCACCATCGGTATCGTGCTCTACATCGCCGCGATGTGGATGTCCGGCGTGATGCAGGGGCTGATGTGGCGTGCGGTCAACGAGGACGGCACGCTGACCTACACGTTCATCGAGAGCATCGCCGCCACCTATCCGTATTACGCGGTGCGGCTGCTCGGCGGCGTGCTTTACCTCTCCGGCATGCTGATCATGGTCTACAACGTCTGGAAGACCATCGCACAGCGTGATGCCGTGGCGGTGAACCCGCCGGTGATCAAGACGGTCGCGGCCTGAGCCGGGCGACACCAGGAAGGAAGACAGCGATGAAACATGACGTCGTCGAAAAACGCATGGGCCTGATGGGGGTGCTGATCATTGCCGTGATCAGCGTCGGCGGGCTGGTGGAGATCGTTCCGCTGATGTTCTCCGCCCCGATCGTCGAGCCGGCCGAAGGGGTCGAGCCCTATCCGGCGCTGGCCCTTGAGGGTCGCGACATCTACATCCGCGAGGGCTGCTACAACTGCCATTCGCAGATGATCCGGCCCTTCCGCGCCGAGACGGAACGCTACGGCCACTATTCACTGGCCGGCGAGAGCGTCTATGACCGGCCATTCCAGTTCGGCTCAAAGCGCACCGGGCCGGATCTCGCACGCGTTGGCGGCCGCTATTCCGACGAGTGGCACCGGCTGCACCTGATCGCTCCGCGCGATCTGGTGCCCGAATCCAACATGCCGGGCTACCCTTGGCTCGAGCGCCGCTACGTCGATCACACGCGCACACCGGTCAAGATGCGGCGACTGCGTATGCTCGGTCATCCCTACACCGATGAGCAGATCGAACAGGCCTCGGCGGATGTCGAGGGCAGGACCGAGATGGAGGCGCTGATCGCCTATCTGCAGGGCCTGGGGACCAACCTCCAGGGTCGGCGCTGAAGCCACAGGACACGCGCATATGGACATGACCGTGTTTCGTACCGTCAGTCTGCTGTTGATGTTCGGGGCCTTCACGGCCATCGCCATCTGGGCCTTCAGCCGGCGGCCGAAAAAGGATTTCGAGGAGGCCGCCAGGCTTGCGCTGGATGAAGAAGACCGGCGCAAGGACGAGCGGCGTAGCCGTGAGCGGGAAGAGACGCGCGCCAGAGGTGCGGATCGTGATGGGCAGGAGAAAGAGTAAATGAGCACGTTCTGGAGCTGGTACGTCATCGTACTGACCGTTCTCAGCGTCATCGGGATCTGGTGGCTGATCCGCTGGACCTCCAAGCCGATCCCCAAGGAAGAGGGTGGCACCACGCATCATGTGTGGGACGAGGACCTCGAGGAATACAACAATCCGCTGCCGCGCTGGTGGCTGAACATGTTCTATATCTCGATCGTGTTCTCGATCGGCTATCTGCTGCTCTATCCGGGGCTGGGTAATTTCGCGGGCCTGCTGGGCTGGAGTTCCACCGGCCAGTATCAGCGCGAGGTCGACCGTGCCGAGGCGATCTACGCCGAGATTTTCGAGCGCTTCGCCGCGGTCCCGATTCCTCAGCTGGCGCGTGACCCGGAGGCCATGCGGGCCGGACATAACCTCTACATGAACAACTGCGCGATGTGCCACGGGTCGGATGCGCGTGGTGCGCTGAGTTTCCCGAACCTCGCCAACAACGACTGGCTGTGGGGTGGCACGCCTGAGGCGCTGGTGCATTCGATTGCCCGGGGCCGCAACGGGGTGATGCCCGGCTGGGGCGCACCGCTGGGCGAAGAGGGGGTGGCTGCGGTGACCGAGTTCACGCTGAAGCTGGCAGGACGCGATCACGACGCCGAGCTCGCGGCCGCCGGCGAGTCGAGCTACAACATGTTCTGCGTGGCCTGTCATGGCCCGGATGGGCGGGGCAACACCGCCCTGGGCGCCCCTAATCTGACCAACGACATCTGGCTGCACGGTGGCAGTCGCACGCGGATCGCGCAGATCATCCGGGAAGGCGTGATGAACGAAATGCCCGCGCAGGGCCACCTGCTGGGCGATGATCGGGTCCATGTGCTGGCGGCGTATGTCTACGCCCTGAATCTGGAGGACTGATGCGCCCGGCACCGGACGTCGAGCCACGCGGGGCTGCCGACGGCGCGCCGCCGGTCGCGCCGGTGGGCCCGCCGCCCGAGTGGACCACGCGCCAGCAGGCGCTCGCCAACGTGGTGTGGGCCTCGTTTCTGGCAGCCTGTGTGGCCAGTGTGCTGTTCTTCGCGATGGTCGATCCGCTGGAACTCGCGGCCATCAGCACGCCGATGCTCGAGGTCAGTCGCATGGCCGGCTATGCGATCGGGTTCTTTTTCTTCTGGGCGATCGCCACGCTCGCCAGTGCCACGACGAGTTTCATGGTGCGGACGGCGGTACGCCGTAACCGCGCCGGGCGGGGCTGACACGCCGCGTCACCACGGATCGCCGGGGGCCCTCTGCCGCCGGCAGGGCAGGAGCCGATGAGCAGAACTGCAACCCCTGAGCCGGAAAGCCTTTACGCCTCCGCGCCAAAGATCTATCCGCGCGAGGTGAGTGGCGTCTACGCGCGCCTGCGCGTCGCGGCGGTATGGCTGCTGCTCGGTATTTTCTATGGCCTGCCCTGGTTGCGCTGGGAGGGCCGGCAGGCGGTGCTGTTCGATTTGCCGGCACGCCAGTTTCATATCTTCGGTCTGACGTTCTGGCCGCAGGATTTCCTGTTCATGGCGCTGTTGCTGATTCTCGCGGCGCTGACGCTGTTTTTCGTCACTGCGCTGGCCGGACGGCTGTGGTGTGGTTATGCCTGCCCGCAGACGGTGTGGACCGAGGCGTTCCTGTGGATGGAGCGCATCACCGAGGGTCCGCGTGCCCGGCGGATGAAACTCGACAAGGGGCCCTGGACTGGCGAGAAGGTTCTTCGCAAGGGGGCCAAGCAGTTTCTGTGGATCACGTTTGCGCTGTTCACCGGTTTCACGTTCGTGGGGTATTTCACGCCGATCACCGAACTCGCGGGCAAGGTGGCGAGCCTGGGTACGGGGCCCTGGGAGACGTTCTGGGTCCTGTTCTACGGCTTTGCCACCTATGGCAATGCCGGGTTCCTGCGCGAGCAGGTGTGCAAGTACATGTGTCCCTATGCGCGCTTCCAAAGCGCGATGTTCGACCGCGATACGCTGGTCATCAGCTATGACGAGACGCGCGGGGAGCCGCGCGGCGGGCGCAAGCGTGACGAGGATGCGAAGGCGCGGGGGCTTGGCGACTGTATCGACTGCACCCTGTGCGTGCAGGTCTGTCCGACCGGCATCGACATCCGCGAGGGCTTGCAGTACGAGTGTATTGCCTGTGCCGCCTGCATCGACGCCTGCGACGATGTCATGGACCGGATGAACTACCCGCGGGGACTCATCCGCTACTCGACTCAGAATGCCATGGACGGGAAGCCCTCGCGGGTGCTGCGCCCGCGCACCATCATCTACGGCGTGCTGCTGCTGGTGCTCTTCGGGGTCTTTACCTTTGCGATCGCCAATCGCAGTCCGGTCGAACTCGACGTGATCCGCGATCGCAACGCCCTGTATCGCGAGGTGCCGGGCGGCTATATCGAGAACGTCTACATGTTGCGAGTGCTGAACAAGCAGCAGCAGGTCCAGCGCTTCTCGCTCAGCGCCAGCGGCCTGCCTGAGCTGGTGATCGACTATGGTGCCGACAGCCTGACGCTCGAGCCTGGTGAGATCCGGACGGTACCGGCACGTCTGCGGGTGCCGCGCGGTGCCGCCGAAGAAGGCCGTTATGATGTCGTCATCGTGGTGACTTCGCTCGATGATCCAGGCGTCGGTACCCGCCACCGCAGCCGCTTCTTCATGCCCGAGTCCTGATCGGTCCGCCCCGGAGTGACGACCATGCAAGACGAGACCTATCGCCGCGCCACCGAGGCCACCGATACCAAGCCATGGTACCGGCAGCGCTGGCCCTGGCTGGTGATGATCCCGCCGGCAGGCGGTGTCTTCGCCGGCCTCACTTTGCTGTTTACCGCGCTGTCTTCTCCCAATCCCATGGTGGTCGACGACTACGGCCGGATCGCGCGCTACACCGAAGCGCGCATGGAGCGCGATCGTGCTGCCGCGGAACTGGGGCTGTCGGCGGAGTTGCGTGTCTTTGCCGCGACGGATCCCGAGGCGGCCGCCCAGCGTGTGGAGATGGTCATCGTCTCGCCGCGCGAGCGCCTGCCGGTGACCCTGAACCTCGCCCTGCGACATCCCACCCGCGCGGAACTCGATCGCGAAGTGCTGCTGCGCTATGACGGCGACGCCTACCGGGCGACCGTGGACGACCTTGGCCCGGGACGCTACTACCTGCAGCTCGAACCCGATACCCGGAGCTGGCGGCTGACCGGCGAACTGGGTGCGGAGCGGTCGCGGGTGTCGATGAAGCCACCGTTCGGCGATGGCCACATGCGTGACCTGCAGCCGGCCAGCGGGGCCCCGGGGCCGGCGTGAGCAGCTGCTTTCACTGCGGTGAGCCGATCCCGCGCGGTGTCGAGCTGCGTGTCGAGATCGACGGCGCGCCGCGGCGGATGTGCTGCGCGGGCTGCAAGGTCGCCGCCGAACTGATCCGTGACCTCGGGCTGGAGAACTATTACCGCTTTCGCGAGGCCGGCGGTGCACCCACGCCCCCCGAGCCGGGTGATGCCGGACGCTTCGAGGTCTACGACCGTCCGCAGATGCTGGCCTGCGTGTCACAGACCTGCGGCGGCAGTCCGCTGCGTGAGTCGGACATCCTGCTGGAGGGTATTCGCTGTGCCGCCTGTACCTGGCTGATCGAGTCCTCGCTCGCACGGGTCGAGGGCGTCGGGGAAGCGCAGGTGGCGCTGGCCACCGGGCGCATGCGCCTGGTCTGGGATCCGGCGAAGGTCAGGCTCTCCGAGTTGCTGGCCCGGGTCGCCGCGCTGGGCTATCGGCCGTTGCCGGTGCAGGGCAACGTCGTGCTCGAGGCCCAGGCGCGCGAGCGGCGCACGCATCTCAAGCGGGTGTTCGTCGCGGCCATCGGCATGATGCAGGTGATGACCTTCGCGGCAGCGGTCTACCTCGGTCTGCCGCGTGGCATGGATGAGGTCTATCACCAGTTCTTCCGCTATGTGAGCATGCTGGTGGCCACCCCGGTGGTGCTGTATGCGGCCGCACCGTTCTTTCAGCGGAGCTGGCATGACCTGCGACGCGGGGCCATCAGCATGGACGTGCCGGTGTCGATTGCCATTGGCCTCGGCTACCTGGCCAGCCTGTGGTTCACCTTCATCGGCGAGGGTGAGGTGTATTACGATTCGATCACGATGTTCACCTTTTTCCTGCTGGTGGGGCGGTATCTCGAAATGCTCGCCCGCCACCGCACGGGTGATGCGGCCGATGCGCTGGCAAGGCTCAGCCCCCAGACCGCACGGCGCGTGTCGGCAGACGGCCTGCTCGAGGAGGTCGGCGTGGCGGAACTCGCTGTGGGTGAGCGCGTACGCGTGCTGCCCGGCGAGGCGTTTCCGGCCGACGGGGTGCTGGTCAGTGGCCAGACGCGGGTCGACGAGTCGCTGCTGACCGGCGAATCGCGGCCGCTGTCGCGCGCGCCGGGCCAGACGGTGATTGGCGGCAGCCTCAACCTCGGCTCGTCGGTGGAGGTGGACATCCGGCGGACTGGCGGCGACACGCTGCTCTCGGGCATCGCGCGGATGCTGCACCGGGCCCAGGCCGAGCGCCCGCCGATGGTGCTGGCGGCCGATCGCGTGGCGCGCTGGTTCGTCGGTGGCATCATCCTGATCGCCGCCACGGTGTTTGGCATCTGGTGGCAGATCGATCCCTCGCGCGCCTTCGAAATCACCCTGGCCGTGCTGGTGGTGACCTGCCCCTGCGCGCTGTCGCTCGCCATGCCCACGGCGCTGACCGTCGGCACCGGGGCGATGGCCCGCCGCGGTCTGCTGGTGACCCGGGCGGGCAGCCTGGAACGGCTGGCGCGGGCCGACACCGTGCTGTTCGACAAGACCGGTACCCTGACGCGCGGGCGGATCCGTCTCGCCGGGGTGCGCCCGTCTGCACGCTGCGACGAGGACCGCGCGCGGGCCCTGGCCGCTGCGTTGGAAGCGCACAGTGAACACCCGTTGGCCGCCGCCTTCGAGGAGACTGGACAGGGGACTTGGCCGACCCCGCCGGCGCGCATGGCCGAAGCGGTCACCAGCCATCCCGGGCTCGGGCTGTCCGGCCGGATCGATGGCGTGGACTACCGCATTGGCCGCCGCGACTTCCTGGCAGGCTGGATCCGCGGGCCGCTGCCGGCGGCCGACGACGAAGATGCCGGCAGCCAGGTGCTGCTGGCCGACCGCGACGGCGTGCTCGCCAGCTTCCGCGTGGCTGACGAGCTGCGCCCAGATGCCGCGGCGACGGTCGAGGCGCTGGCGGCGGCCGGTCTGCGCCCGGAACTGGTCAGCGGCGATCACGCCGGCGCCGTGGCCGCCGTGGCGGGGCGCCTGGGGCTCGAGCACTGGCAGGCGGGCCTGTTGCCCGCGGACAAGCTTGCGCGGGTGCGTGCGCTGCAGGCTGAGGGCCGCTGCGTGGCGATGGTCGGTGACGGCATCAACGACGCGCCGGTGCTGGCAGGCGCAGATGTCTCGGTGGCGCTGGCCCGCGGCACGTCGCTGGCGCAGCACTCCGCGAGCATCGTGCTGCTCGGCGAGTCGCTCGCCCCGCTGGCCGAGGGCGTGCGGCTGTCCCGGCGCACCCTCAGGATCATCCGCCAGAACATGGCCCTGTCGGTGGCCTACAACCTCTCCGCGCTGCCGTTGGCAGCGATGGGCGTGATTCCGCCGTGGCTTGCGGCCATTGGCATGTCGGCCTCGTCGCTGGTGGTGGTGCTGAATGCGCTGCGTCTCGGGCGCGAGCCCCGTGACCGCGGAGAGGCTGCGACGGCCGTCGCGTCCGTCAGCGCGGCGCAAGCCTGAGCGCGCGGCGGTGAACATCATCTTCGTGCTGATCCCGCTCAGCCTGCTGCTGCTGGGGCTGGCCGTGTGGGCGTTCTTCTGGGCGGTCCGCAGTCGCCAGTTCGAGAACCTGGAAGTCGAGGCCTGGCGGATCCTGATGGATGACGAGGCACGGCCGCACCCCCCGTCGTCGCCGGCCGACGCGCCTGGCGCGCCAGACCAGCCCGTCGCGGACGAGGAGGATGCCGCGCCGACACCGCGCGACGACGATGAGGAGGACGTCGCGCGATGACCCTGACGGTTGCCGCAGCCTTTCTGGTCGGGCTGGTCGGCAGCGTGCACTGCCTGGGGATGTGCGGCGGAATCTCCGGCGCACTGAGTCTCGGTACGGCGGGTCGGCACCGCGTGCTGGGGCCGCTGCTGAACAGCGCGGGCCGGGTCACGACCTATATCCTGGGTGGGGCCTTGGTGGGCGCGCTGGGCTGGGGCCTGATCGAGCTGCTCGGGGTGCCCACCTGGGGGTACTGGCTGCTGTGGTTCACCGCGGCGTTGTTCGTGATCATGGGGCTGTCGATGCTGTTTCGCCTGCCAGGGCTGCTCTGGCTGGAGCAGGGCGGCGCCCGGCTGTGGCGCCATCTCGCACCGCTCGCCCGTCGAAGCTTCATGTTGCGCGGGCCGCTGGGCGCCTATGCGGCCGGACTGGTCTGGGGCTGGCTGCCCTGTGGTCTGGTCTACACCATGCTGGCGGCGGCAGCGGCCAGCGGGTCGCCGGCGCAGGGTGCGGCGCTGATGGCGAGTTTCGGGCTGGGGACCAGCCTCGCCATGGCCACCACCGGTTACGCGGCCGGCAGTGGTGGGGCGGCGCTGCGCCGGCGCGTCTGGCTGCGTCGGCCGGTGGGCGCGTTGCTGGTGCTCGTCGGTGTCTGGACGGCGCTGGGCGCCGGTGCGCTGTTCGCCGGCAGCGATGGCGCGACCGGACAGCCGCCGCCGACTGCGGCATACTCGGGGCCATGAGCCGGTAAGGCCGGTGGAGTGCGCGCATGGGGGATCGACCCGACAGGCGGCCGGACCCGCCCCGCGATCGGCAATCACGACCTGGCGGGCGTCCGGCGGGCGAGCGACCGACATCAGGCCCGGGCCAGGGCTTCCCTGGCGGGTTATGGCTGCTGTATGTCCTGCTGATCGGCGTGCTGGTGCTGCTGTTCCTGCAGCAGCCGGCGGGCGTCAGCCGCGTGGATATCGCCTACAGCGAGTTCAAGGCGCTGGTCGAGGCCGGCGACGTCGCCGAGGTGACCCTGCGCGGCAATGCGGTCGATGGCGAGGTGCGCGGCACCCGACCCCTCGGCCCTGACCGGCGCGAGGAGGCGTTTTTCCGCAGCCGGGTGCCGGCTTTCGGCGACGAGCAGCTGCTGCCGCTGCTGGAGGCCTCGGGCGTATCGGTCCGGGTGGCCGAGACCCCGGCGGAGCGCGATCCGCTCGGCTCGGCACTGCTGATGTTCATTCCCTGGTTGGTCTTCATCGCCCTGATGGTCTGGCTGTTTCGACGCAGCGCACAGAATCTCGGCGGGGGCGGTGGCGATCGCTTCGGGGGTGCCGGGGATCTGCGCAAGTTCCTCGATGCCTCGGCCCGGCAGGCCGAAGTGCCTGACGTGACGTTTCGCGACGTCGCCGGCCAGGCGAACGCGAAACGCGACGTCGCCGAAATCGTCGCTTTCCTGAAATCACCGGAAACGTTTCTCGAGCTCGGCGCGGAACTGCCGCGCGGCGTGCTGATGATGGGGCCGCCGGGCACCGGCAAGACGCTGATGGCGCGCGCGCTGGCCGGTGAGGCTGGCGTGCCGTTCTACTCGATTAGCGGCTCCGAGTTCATCGAGGTGTTTGTCGGGGTCGGGGCGTCCCGGGTCCGCCGCCTGTTTGAGGAAGCCAAGAAGCACGCGCCAAGCATCATCTTCATCGATGAGCTCGACAGCATCGGCAGGACCCGGGGGACGGGACTTGGCGGGGGTCACGACGAGCGTGAGCAGACGCTGAACCAGATCCTCGCCGAGATGGATGGCTTCGCGGGCCATGAAGCGGTGATCGTGCTGGCCGCGACCAATCGACCCGATGTGCTCGATGCCGCGTTGCTGCGCCCGGGGCGCTTCGACCGTCACCTGACGCTCGATCTGCCGGATCGCCGCGATCGCGAAGCGCTGCTGAAGGTGCACACCCGCAAGGTGCCGTTGGCCGCGGACGTGGAGTTCGCGCGGATTGCCGCCGGGACGCCCGGGTTTTCCGGGGCGGACATCAAGAACCTGGTCAACGAGGCGGCGCTGCTCGCCGTGCGTCAGGGGCGCCGCGAGGTCGCCATGAACGATTTCGAGGAGTCGCGGGACAAGGTCCTGATCGGCTCGGTGCGCACGCTTGCCATCCAGCCCGACGAGCGGCACCGCCTGGCGGTGCACGAGGCCGGCCACACCCTGGTGGCGTGGCATCTGCCGACGGCCGATCCGTTGTACAAGGTGAGCATCATTCCGCGGGGACGCGCCTTGGGCGGCACCCAGCAGCTGCCCACCACCGAACGCCATACGCTCGAGGAGGCCTATCTGCGGGACCGGCTGGCGATGATGCTGGCCGGGCGTGCGGCCGAACGCGAAGTGCTCGGTTCGGTGAGCAGCGGCGCTGACGACGACATCCGCCAGGCCACGAGTATGGCGCGGGCCATGGTCAGTCGCTGGGGCATGGCCGGTGAGGTCGGGCCGATCGATCTCTCGAGCAGCGACGAGCATCCGTTTCTGGGCCGCGAAATCGCCCAACCGCGGCGCTTCAGCGAGCACTCGGCCCAGGCGGTCGATGAGGCTGTCAAGGCGCTGCTGGTCTCGGCCGAGGCCCGCGCCAGCGCCCTGGTGCGCGAGCACCGCGAGGCCTTCGAGCGCCTGGTCGCCGCACTCGAGCGCGAGGAAACCCTGCATGTCGAGCAGATCGCCGCGGCGCTCGGCGCCCCGTCGGTGCCGGGTGCCGCGCCTGAGGGCGAAGCGGCAGTCGAGCCTCCCGCGGCGATCCCGTTGCGGCGTTCACACGAACAGAGTTCGACATAATCCAGTGTCAAGATCGGGAATTTATTCCCCGTCTTGCTGGGAAACGAGACACGGATCACGGTCCGGACGACTGATTCTGCGGAGTATTCCGTTTGTCTGGACAGTTCCTGTGAGCACCCATGTCTCAGCCTCTCGACACGCTGGCGTCGGCAGGCCGGGTCCCGGATTCCGAAGACCGGTACCTGGATGGGGCGCTGGCAACGGTCGGCGGATATTATGACAAGATCACCGGCCAATTCGCGCACGAGGCGTCCGCGCCACCTGCCGCCGCGGACGGACAGAGCCTCTCGGGTCGTCACCGCCTCCAGGACCTCGCGCTGCTGCGCGATCCGGCCACCGTCGAGGCGGTGCTCGACAACGTCAAGGACGCCATTCTGACGCTCGACGACCGGGGCCGTGTTCTCGGCTGCAACCTCGCCGCCCTGCGGGTGTTCGGATATGCCCCCGAAGAGATGGAACGACTCAGCATCGAGGCGCTGCTGCCGTACAAGACCCGGCCTCAGGCGTATCTCGAGCGGCTGTCGCGTCGGCTCGATGACACGGTGTTCGATCTGGCCTGCCATGAGGTCGAGGCCCGGCGTCGCGGCGGTGAACAGTTCAAGGCCGAGCTCGCGGTCAGCCGTCTGACGCTGCAGGGCAGGGCACTGTTCGTGGTGTGCCTGCGTGACATCACCGAGCGCGATCGCGCCGCCCAGGCCCTCAAGGAAAGCGAGGCGCGCTATCGCGCGCTGGTCGAGCACTCCTCGGAGGTCATCCTGGTGCTGGATGTCGATCGCGGGCGCTTCGTCGATGCCAACGACCACGCCGCGAGCTTCTTCGGGCTGGCGCGTGAGCAACTGCTGGCGCTGGGTCCCGAGGAGATCTCCCCGCCACTGCAGGCGGATGGTCTGCCCTCGTTCGGGGTGGAGCGCGGCTATGTCGCCCAGGCGCTGCAGGGGGGCAGTCCGGTGTTCGAATGGCTGCACCGGCATGCCAGCGGCGGGACCCGGCCCTGCGAGGTCCGGTTCACTCGTCTGCCCTCGACCCGACGGCGCCTGATCCGCGCCAGCATCATCGACATCAGTGCACGCAAGCGAGAGGAGATGCTTGCGCATGCCGAACGCCAGGTCCTCGAGATGATTGCCGCCAACGCCCCGCTCGAGCGCACGTTGAGCGCAATCTGTCGCGGCGTGGAGCATCTCGCCCCGGGGGTGCGCTGCGCTGCCATGCTGGTCACCGAGTGTCACCGGCGGCTGCGGGTCGGCGCCGCCCCGGGCCTGCCGGGCGCGCTGCGCGGCGTGCTCGACCAGGCAGAGATCGGGCTGCGCGCGGGCAGCGGTGCCGCGGCCGCCTCGATGAACCGCCAGGTCATCGTCCAGGACCTCGAGACCGATGTGACCTGGCGCGAGTTGGCGCCGCATGCCGTGTCTGCGGGGTTGGTGGCCTGCTGCGCGACACCGGTACGCAGCGCCGGACAGCGGCTGCTGGGCACGCTTGACGTGTTCTTCCCTGAAGCGCGGGCCCCGCGTACCGTCGAACTCGACACGCTCGCGCGCTTCAGTCAGCTCGCCGGGATCGCCATCGAGCGCCGTCACGACGAGACCGCGCTGCGCGAGAGCGAGGCGCGCTGGCGAGGGCTGTTCGAGCACGTGGCCGACGGGGTGTATCAGACCTCTGCCGACGGGGAGGTCCTGGTAGCAAACCCCGCACTGGTGGCCATGCTCGGTTATGACAGCGAGGCGGAGTTGCGCGCGGCCGGGCCGACCGCGAATTTCCATGTCAGCGCGGTGGAGCGTGAGAGTGCTGCCCGGCTGATGGCGCGCGACGGGGTGCTGCGCAACCACGAGGCCAGGCTGCGCCGGCGTGACGGGAGCGAAATCGTCGTGCTGGAGTCCGGGCGCGCGGTGCGTGACGCCGAGGGCGGGCTGCTGTACTACGAGGGGACGCTTACCGACATCACCGAGCGCAAGCGCGCCGAGCAGGCCGTGTTCGAGGAGAAGGAGCGTCTGCTGGTGACGCTGCGCTCGATCGGTGACGCGGTGATCACCACCGATGCCGCAGGCCGGGTCGACGCGCTCAATCCCGCCGCCGAAGAGCTTCTTGGCTGGGAGGCCCGCGCCGCCCGGGGCCAGCCGATCGAGGAGGTGCTCACCATCGTCGACGCCGAGCGGCGGGTGCTCGCGAACCCGGTCAGCCGCTGCCTGAGCGAGGGTCGCAAGGTCTCGTTGCCGGACGATGCCGTGCTGATCGGCCGCAACGGCATGGATCTCAACGTACGGGATTCCGCGGCACCCATCCGCGATCGCGAAGGTCATGTCATCGGCGCCGTCATGGTGTTCCACGATGTCAGCCAGGAGCAGCGCCTGCAGCGTGAGCTGAACTACCAGGCGAGTCATGATCCGCTGACCGGCCTGATCAACCGGGTCGAGTTCGAGAACCGCCTCTCCCATGCGCTGGACGACGTCAGGCGTCATCCGGAACGGACCCACGCGCTGCTGTATCTCGATCTCGACCAGTTCAAGCTGATCAACGACACCGCCGGGCATGCCGCGGGTGATCAGCTGCTGCGTCAGGTCACCGAGGTGCTGCTCGCGCGGGTGCGCGGCAGTGATGTGCTGGCGCGTACCGGTGGCGACGAGTTCGCTCTGCTGCTGCAGGACTGCTCCGGACGCAAGGCGTTGCAGGTCGCCGATGATCTGCGCGAGGCGGTGCACGAGCACCGCTTCACCTGGAAGGCGCGGACCATGTCGGTGTCGGTGAGTATCGGCGTGGTCGCGGTCACCTCGGCGAGTCCCAGCGCCGAGGAAATCTTCAGTCTGGCCGATGTCTCGTGCTATGCGGCCAAGGACGACGGCCGTAACCGCATCCACCTGTGTGAGGCGGGCGATGTGCCTGAGAAACACAAGGAGATGCAGTGGGTTGCGCGCATCACCCACGCCGTCGAGGATGGCCGTCTGGAGCTTTACTTCCAGCCCATCATTCCCATCGGCGACAACCCCGATCGCTGCGGCCACTACGAGCTGCTCCTGCGAATGCGCGACGAGGACGGCAGGCTGGTCCCACCAAGTGACTTCATTCCGGCCGCCGAGCGCTACAACCTGATGCCGGTGCTGGACCGCTGGGTGGTACGCGAGGCGATGGAACGGTTGCTCTGCCGCGATGCGGCAGACCCCTACACCCTGTCGGTGAACCTGTCGGGCACTTCGCTCAGCGACGAACGCTTCCTCGCCGACATCGTCGCGGCTTTCGAGCAACTCAAACCGCCGCCCGGGGCCATCTGCTTCGAAATCACCGAGACCGCGGCCATCGGCAACCTCGCTGCGGTCGCGCACTTCATGCAGGCGCTCAAGGCGCTGGGGGCGCAGTTCTCACTGGATGATTTCGGCAGCGGCCTGTCCTCGTTCACCTACCTGAAGACCCTGCCGGTGGACTATCTCAAGATCGACGGACAGTTCATCAAGAACGTGGTCGGTGACCGCATCGACCAGAGCATGGTTGATGCCATCAACAAGGTCGGCCTGGCCATGGGCATCCAGACCATCGCCGAGAGGGTGGAGAGCGGCGAGGTGCTGGCGCGGCTGGCCGAGATCGGCGTCGGCTACGCGCAGGGCTACCATATCGCCGTGCCGCAGCCGGTCGCCGAGTTGCCGGCGCGCGAGGCGTTGCGCCAAAGCGCCTGAGGTCCGTCATCCGGGCGCTTTCCGGTACACTGAAACACCCGCCGTTCCCCGAGGACTTGCGTTAGTGACGAACGCCGCCGCGCGCGCGCGCGAGCCGGGCCTGCTGGCAGAGCACGAGCCCGCGCCCTTTACGCTGGAAAACGCCGCAGCCCAGGGCTGCGGGCTGGTGGTCTGCGACCATGCCTCCAACCGGATCCCGGAGCGTCTGGCCGGCCTGGGCCTGAATCCCGGTCAACTGTCGCAGCATATCGCCTGGGATATCGGTGCCGCGGGGGTGGCCCGCCGGGTGGCGGCGCGGCTGGACCTGGCGGTCATGCTCGCCGGGTACTCGCGGCTGGTGGCTGACTGTAACCGCCGGGCGGACAGTCCTTCGTGCATGCCGGTGATCAGTGACGGCATCCTCATTCCCGGTAATCTCACTCTGGATACCGCCGCGCGCGCCCAACGGCGGGACCTGCTCTACTGGCCCTATCACCATGCCATCGAGCGCGAGCTCGAGCGACGCAGCAGCGAGGGTCGCGCGCCGGTGGTGGTCAGTATCCACAGCTTCACGCCGCGCATGTATGGCGTCGTCCGGCACTGGCAGGTGGGGGTCCTGTGGGACCGTGATCCGAGGATTCCGCTGCCGTTCATGCGGCGTCTGCGGGCGATGCCTGGCGTCCTGGTGGGAGATAACGAACCCTACTCGGGGCGCCATCCGGCGGACTTCACCATCGACCATCACGCCGAGAGATTCGGGCGACCCAGCATTTCCATCGAGCTGCGCCAGGACCTGATCGCCGACGGCGCCGGCCAGGCGCACTGGGCGGGCGTGCTGGCCGAGGCGCTCGCCCCGATTCTTGCCGATCCAGGGCTTTACCGGCCCCTGGCCGGGGATCGGTGGCCGTGTGCCCACGACGGCCCGGTGAACACCGCGGCCGGTCTGCGCTGAGTCAACATTCCATCCAGGCAATTGGGGAAACACATGGGGATCAGCGAGCCGGAGTTCACCCTCGGCATTGAGGAAGAGTACCTGCTGGTCGACCGCGAGAGCCGGGATCTCGCGGGTGACCATTGCGGCGCGATCATCGAGGCCTGCACGGCCCGCTGCGAGGGTCAGGTGGGCCCGGAGCTGCTCAAGCCGCAGATCGAAGTCGGGACCCGCGTCTGTCACAGTATCGCCGAGGCCCGCGAAAACCTCGCGCAGCTGCGCAGCACGGTGGCGGCCTGCGCGGCCGAGTACGGGCTGGCCCCGATGGCCGCCTCGACCCACCCGTTCGCCACCTGGAGCGCTCAGGCGCACACCGAGCGCGAGCGCTACCATGCGCTGACCCGTGAGATGCAGGCGGCCGCGCGCCGGCTGCTGATCTGCGGCATGCATGTGCATGTCGGCATCGGTGATGATGAGCTTCGCATCGATCTGATGAACCAACTGAGCTATTTTTTGCCGCACCTGCTGGCGATGTCCTGCTCCTCGCCGTTCTGGCAGGGGCGGGAGACCGGACTGAAATCCTATCGACTGACCGTGTTCGACGCCCTGCCGCGCACCGGCATTCCCGAGCGGTTCAACAGCCATGCCGAGTATTGCCGCCATGTCTCCATCCTGGTCGATGCCGGCATCATTGAGGATGCCAGCCGCATCTGGTGGGATCTGCGTCCGAGCAGCCGTTACCCCACGCTCGAGACCCGGGTGATGGACGTGTGCACGACGCTCGATGACGCGCTCGCCCTGGCCGCCCTGAACCTGTGCGTTCTGCGCATGCTCTACCGGCTGCGCCGCCGCAATCAGCGCTGGCGAATCTATACCCCGATGCTGCTGCGGGAGAACCGCTGGCGGGCGATGCGTTACAGCTTCGAAGAAGGGATGATCGATCTTGCGCTCGGGCGGGTGGTGCCCTTTGCGGACCTGCTCGAGGAGCTGATCGAACTGACCGCCGAAGACGCCGAGGCGCTGGCCTGCCAGCCACAGATGCAGCAACTCCGCGAGATCCTGACCCGCGGCACCAGTGCCCATCGCCAGGAGCAGGTGTTCCGGGGCCGCATCCAGGCCGGTGATACAACGGAGGAGGCCCACCGGCATGTGGTCGACTTCCTGATCGAGGAGACAGTGCAGGGCGTGGCGGTCTGACGAGCCCGCGGGCGAGGCCATCGAAGCCGGGCGTCGGGGGGGTGTCGATGGCCCGTCAGCCCGTGCGTGTCAGCTCAGGGCAGTTGCGGCAGCGGCAACGCGTCCTCGCCGTCCGGCTCGAGCAGGCAGTTCTCCTGCATGGTCAGGATCAACTCTGCGAGCTGCTGACGTGCCAGCGCATCTTCGCTGCCCGCCACCGCCAGGGGGCAGGTCTCGGCCTCGAGACGGTTTCGGGCCGCTTCGCATGCCGGCGACGCCAGCAGCCCGGCGGCGTCCTGACCAAGCAACTCGGCCAGGAAGCTGGCCAGTTCCGCGGTCTCCTCGAGAGCGTCGCCCGCAGCGCTGAAGAGAAACTCCGTGCGCGCGAGCGCCTCGCCCTCCAGCCCACCGACACCGGTGAGCAGGCGGCGACGCGCGTCCGACGACTGCTCGCGCCAGTCCCCGAGCGCCTCGCAGGTGGCGATGGCGCGGGCTTCCAGCGGCGCAGGCTCGGGGCTTAGAGTATATTGCCATAACGGATCACTCCCGATCCTTAAAGGTAGCCAACGGTATGGACAC
>PWZL01000005.1 GCA_003567475.1 Gammaproteobacteria bacterium
CCGACCAGCCGAATGCCGAGGTGGCCGGCGTCGCCGCGGTCCGTGTTGTGCAGCCACCCGGCATCGGCCTCAAGGTTGCCGGTCAGGCCCCAGCTGCCGCTGAGCCGGGCGGCCTCATTGCTGAAATTGAGGTCCAGTTCCGCAGCCGGCGCCGCCGTCGCGAACGCCAGTACGCTGGCGGCCAGGGACAGCTTGAATCTGGTTTGCATGCGACACTCCCTGTTCGGCCGGCCGGCGCCGTTGGCCGCCCGGGAAAACGCGTATGATAACGGGAATCCTGCGTCACTGACACTTTGCCCATGGTCATCGATGGAGATACCGTCAGTTCTCCACCCGCCTTGGCGCCGGCCCTGGCCGATGCGCTGTCTGCCGGCGACATCGGCGCAATCCGCGCTGCGCTGGCGGGGGCGCACGCGACGCGACGGCTCGCCGAACGCATCGATGGCATCTGCCAGACCCTGCGTGCACTCGGCCTGGAACAGGGTCTCGATGATGCGGTGACGCTCTACGTGTGCATGGATGCCGGCCTGTGTCCGGCAGACCGGCTCCGGGGGCGTGCCGAGCGCACCGCACTGCAACTGGCCGAGGATCTCACCCGCCTGGGCGACCTGGGATTCCGCGACGACTGGTCGATGGGCGACGGCCTGCTCCCCCAGCAGGCCGAGGCGCTGCGGCGGATGCTGCTGGCACTGGTGGCCGATGTCCGGCTGGTGCTGGTGAAACTGGCTGACCAGCTCTGGCACCTGTATGCCGCGCGCGACGACAGCCCGGTCCGCCAGCGCCGGCTCGGCGCGGAGACCCGGGAAATTTATGCGCCCCTGGCCAACCGGCTCGGCGTCTGGCACCTGAAATGGCAGCTCGAGGACATGGCGTTTCGTTTCCTCGAACCAGAGCGGTATCGCGATATTGCGACGCGTCTGCAGGAGCGTCGCGTCGACCGTGAGCGCTACATCGATGAATTTTGCGACGCGCTGGATCGAGCGCTGCGCGAGGCGGGCATCGACGGAGAAGTGAGCGGTCGGCCGAAGCATATCTTCAGCATCTGGAAGAAAATGCAGCGCAAGCGTCTGCGGTTCGAGGAACTGTTCGATATCCGGGCCGTCCGCGTGCTGGTGGACAGCGTCGGTGCCTGTTACGCCGCGCTGGGCACCGTCCATAGCCTCTGGACCCCGATTCCCGGTGAGTTCGACGACTACATCGCCTCGCCGAAGGACAATGGCTACCGCTCACTGCACACCGCAGTCGTGGGCCCGGGCCGCCGGGCCATCGAAGTGCAGATCCGCACCCGCGAAATGCATGCCCGGGCGGAATTGGGCATCGCCGCGCACTGGCGTTACAAGGAAGGCGCCGCCCACAATGTCGCTTTCGACGAGAAGATCGCGCGTCTGCGTCGACTGCTCGAGCCGGACGCCAGCGACGAACACGGCAGTGATTTCATCGACCGCTTCAAGTCAGAGCTGTTCGATGACCGCATTTTCGTCTTCAGCCCCAAGGGTGATGTCATCGAGCTCCCGGCCGGCGCGACACCGCTGGATTTCGCCTATGCAGTGCACACTGACGTGGGTCACCGTTGCCGTGGCGCGAAGGTCCAGGGGCGCATGGTGCCGCTCACCCACGCCTTGGCCAGCGGCGATCGTGTCGAGATCATCACAGCGAAAAACGGCCAGCCGAGTCGCGACTGGCTCATTCCCCAGTTGGGCTATCTTGCCTCGCCGCGCAGTCGCGCCAAGGTTCGCAGCTGGTTCCGACAGCAAGACAAGGACCTGAATCGTCGCGAGGGTCGCGCGGCGATAGACCGCGAGCTTTCGCGTCTGGACCTGCGCGACTTTCCGGTGCAGAAGCTCGCGGACGTCATGGGCTTTGCCGACATCGACGCCCTGTCGCTGGCCCTTGGCGCGGGCGATGTCACGCAGGCCGCGGTGGCCGGCGCGCTGCAACGCGAATCGGGCAAGCTGCGGCCCCAGGAGCCCTCGCCGAGACGACGACCACGGCCGGCCCACAGCGGCGGTGGCGTCGTACTGCGTGGCGTAGGCGATCTGATGAGTCATCTGGCGCAGTGCTGCCGGCCGGTGCCACCCGAGCCCGTGCGCGGCTATATCACCGTCGGGCGAGGGCTGTCGGTGCACCGCACGGACTGCCGCAACCTGACGTCGCTCGCCACCCAGCATCCCGAACGCGTGGTCGAGGTCTCCTGGGATGCTGATGCCGACGACGGCGGACACTATACCGTTGAGATCGAAGTCCTCGCCGAAGACCGTCAGGGTCTGCTTCGCGATATCACCGCGATGATGGCGGACGAAAAAGTGAGCATCCTGGGTGCGCGGACCCGCTCTGACACCCGACATCAGCGCGCCACGCTGCGCCTCGAAGTCACCGTCGACAGCGTCGCCCAGACCGAGCGTCTGCTGCGGCGTCTGGAGCAGGTACCAAGCGTCATCAGCGCGCGCCGAGACTGATCTGCCGCGTTTCAGTTGCGCAACAGCGCTGGGTGGGCGCGGCATCAAGCGCCGCAATTGAGCCTCGCAGACCTCGCCTCGCGCGCGCTTCCCGACGGCTGCAAACCCCTGTAGTCGCGTCAATTTCCCGGTTTTCGACTGCATTCCAGACCAGTCGACACCGCGGGCGCTCCGCCCCTGCGGGGTTCACATCCCTGCTGAGGTCGATAGACTGCCGGACGTTCGCCATTGGCCCATCAGAAGGAAACACCCTATCGGGAGATCCACCATGCCTCGAATAAAAAGGTTGAATGCTGCTGTCATGACCGCATTCGCCGCGTCGGCTGCGGCACCTGCCGCCTACGCCGCCACAGAAGAAATCATCGTCACGGCAACCAAGCGCGAAGCGTCCGCCCAGGACATCCCGGTTGCAGTCCAGGCCCTCGACCAGGCCACCATCACCGACCTCAATCTCGGCAACTTCGACGATGTCATCCGGTTTCTCCCGAACGTGTCGTCTGGCGGGCGTGGTCCCGGTCAGTCCACCGTGTACATCCGGGGGATGGCTGTCGAACCCATCACCGTGCTGCTGTCCGGCGCCCAGGGCAGCGTCCCCAATGTCGCCCTGTATCTCGATGAGCAGCCGGTCACCGCACCGGGCCGCAATCTTGATGTTTATGCCGCGGACATGCAGCGGATCGAGGTGCTGCCCGGACCGCAGGGCACACTGTTCGGCGCCAGCTCGCAGGCGGGCACAGTGCGCATGATCACCAACAAGCCGGATTTCGAAGGTTTCGCCGCTGGCGTCAACGCCTCGATCGCGGATACCAGCAAGGGCGATCTCAGCTCCGGCCTCGAGGCTTACGTGAACCTGCCGGTGACCGAGGCGCTCGCCCTCCGCGGCGCCTTCTACAATATCCGCAGGGGCGGCTACATCGACAACGTGTTCGGCACGTTCACCACCGACCCGTCGATCAATCCGGACTCGAACGCGACTGCTGCGGCGGTCAGCTATGACGAGGCGAGTAATCTGGCCCTCGCCGAAGACAACTTCAACGGGGGCTTCTACCAGGGCTTCCGGCTGGGCGGCCTCTACCTGATCAATGACGAGTGGGACCTGCTCGTTCAGCACACGCGCCAGGAGCTTGGTGCCGATGGCGTGTTCGACTACGACCCCGAAGTGGGTGACCTGCAGGCGACGCGCTTTTTTCCTGATCGACTGAGAGATGAGTTCAATCTGACGAGCTGGACGGTGAACGGTCGCCTCGGCATGCTGGATGTCATTTACACGGGCGGTTACCTTGACCGCGAGATCAACCAGTCCGTCGACTACACCGGCTACAACAATTCCGGCGCCTTCATCAGCTACTACACCTGCACCTACGACAACCCTGCGTATATCGTCAATTACGGAATAGATCCGCAGTTCATTACCCCGGGCGGCCGTGAATGCCGCACGCCCGTCA
>PWZL01000095.1 GCA_003567475.1 Gammaproteobacteria bacterium
ATGAGCGTGCGGCGAGCACTGGGCATCGGCCTGCTGGCACTGGTGGGCGTGCTGCTGGTCGTCGGCGGCGCGGCGTATCTGTCCGACCCGTGGTTCTGGAAGCGCTACGCCACTTCGATGCAGGGTCTCGACCCGACAGCCGTCGACTGGCGTCAGCCCCAGGAGCCGGTGCCCGGCGGGACTGCCCGTCTGCGCGAGGACGTGGTCGACGGGATTGCGCCGGAGGCGTTGCGCGCCGCGGTGGCCTATGCCGAGGAGATGGACAGTTTCGCATTCCTGGTTTACCACCGGGGGGCGCTGGTGGTGGAGCGGTACTGGGACGGACATGGCCCTGACAGCCGCTTCGATACCGCCTCGATGCACAAGGGCGTGATGGCCATGCTGCTGGGGTTGGCCATCGAGGATGGTCATATCGAGAGTCTCGATGATCCGGTGGGAAGGTACATCGAGGAATGGGCGGCCGATGAACGCGGACGGATCACGCTACGCCAGCTCGCGACCATGTCCAGTGGCCTGCTGGTGGAAGCCTTCCGGCCTTCGCCGTTCTCCAAAGGCATGCGACTGGTGCTGGGCAGCGACGTCGAAGACATCACCCTGTCATTGCCCGCCGAGGGCCCGCCTGGCGAAGACTTCCAGTACCTGAATTTCAGCTCGCAGGCCCTGGGCATCGCCCTCGGCCGGGCCCTGGATGAACGCTATGCGAGCTATCTTTCGCGGCGCCTGTGGCAACCCATGGGTGCGCCGGAGGCGGCGGTCTGGCTGGATCGCGAAGGCGGCCAGCCGCGGATGTTCTGCTGCCTGCTGGCGAGCGCGCCGGCCTGGGTGCAGGTGGGCCGACTGCTGCTCGATGACGGGCGCCTGGAGGGTCGCCAGATCCTGCCCTCCGGCTGGGCCGCCGAGATGATGCGTCCCTCGGCAGCCAACCCCAATTACGGGTTGCAGCTCTGGCTGGGTGCCCCGCAGGATGGGGTGCGCCGCTACAACCGCCTGAGCACCCTGGAGGTGCCGCATGCCGAGCCCTTCCTCGCGCCTGACGTGGTCTTCTTCGACGGCGCCGGCGGCCAGCGGGTCTACATCGTGCCCAGTGAGGCGCTGGTGGTGGTCCGGATTGGCCGGGCGCGACTGGATTTCGATGATGCGATCATCCCGAACGCCCTGCTTCGGGGCATGCGCGGCTCGACAGGCGTCGAGGCGGCAGGCCTGACGGGCGAACCGCAACCCTAGTCGGTCGCGTCCGCCCCCGGTGCCTCCTGTCCGCGGTGGACGGTGGCGAACACCTCCAGCGCGCGGCGCAGGGCAGCGGTGTTGGCGTCATCCGGGCCGCCCTTGAACAGCCAGCGTGGCTGGCCCGCAGCGTCGGCCAGTACCAGCGTCGGTTCATCGTCGAGCGTCAGTCCGGCTGCGGCCGCGAAGGCTGCCGAGTCGTCCACGAACAGCATCGCCGCGCGGTCGTTGGGCACGCGGTCGGCAAACGTCCGCCGCATGGCCCGGCGGATGGCGCCCCGAATGAACCGGGGCGGGGATTCGATCACCGGGAAGTGATAGATCGCCGCACCGGGCGGCAGGGGGGTCTCAGCCTCCAGCCAGGCCTGCCAGTCCAGCAGGACGCCCTGCTGGTATTCGCCGTTGGCGCGGCTCGTACTCATCGCCACGCCAAGGATCAGCGGGTTGCCTTGCAGGTCTGCTGGGAAGCTGAATGCCTCACCGTCCATGGTTTCCGCGGCTACGGTCTGGAACCGCCCTGTTGGCGCCGGCAGTTCCTCGGCGGCTTCCGTGGCGGCGGCAGGTCCGGTCACGCCGATCAGGCCGAACACCACGATCGCCGCGAGGAGCAGGGTGGCGGTCCGTGTGCGCTCACAGGCTTGGGGCCGGGGGTGTGCGGCGTGCGACACGGGGCAAAACGGGGCGCGAAACATGGCTGGATTCCAGCGGCCGGCGACCCTGCCATGATCGCATGTCCTGCGTCCGCCGGGTCGATTGCCGGGCGCGGGCGGTTTCCGCGTCATGCCACCCAGGGCAGGTGACAATTCAAGTTGACACCCCGCGCGATCGTGACTACTGTCAACGCCGGCGAACACAGCCCGTGGACGCCATCTGTCACAGGGATTTCCCGGGAGCGATCTTGGCAGTTTCGATACGCGCCGAAACGGCGCCCGCGGTCGACGATACCCGACCGCACGCCGTGGTCATCGGCAGTGGATTCGGTGGGCTGGCGGCGGCCGTCAGGCTCGGTGCCCGCGGCTACCGCGTCACCGTGCTGGAGAAACTCGATGCCCCGGGCGGCCGGGCGTACGTGTTCCGCCAGGATGGCTTCACCTTCGATGCCGGTCCGACCATCATCACCGCGCCGTTTCTGCTCGAGGAGCTCTGGGAGCTCTGCGGCCGGCGGCTGGCCGACGATGTCGAGCTCAAGGCGATGGAGCCGTTCTACCGCATCCGCTTCCACGACGGTGAGCACTTCGACTGCGGCAGCGATCCCGAACTGGTGCGTGCCGAGGTGGCCCGGTTGTCGCCGGGCGACGTCGACGGCTATGAGCGCTTCATGCAGGCCAGCGAGCAGATCTTCCGCATCGGCTTCGAGGAGCTCGGTCACGTGCCTTTCGGCAGCTGGAAGGACATGCTGCGCGTCGCCCCCGACCTGTTGCGGCTGCAGAGTTTCCGCAGCGTCTACGGCATGGTGGCGAAGTACGTGCGCGATCCGCGCATCCGCCAGGTGCTGAGCTTCCACCCGCTGCTGGTCGGTGGCAACCCGTTCAGCACCACCTCCGTGTACTGCCTGATCTCCTTCCTCGAACGCCACTGGGGGGTGCATTTCGCCATGGGCGGCACCGGCGCGCTGGTCACGGGCCTGGTGGACCTTATCGAAGGCCAGGGTAATCGTGTGCACTGCGATACCGAGGTGAAGGCCATCACGGTCGAGGGTCGCCGGGCGACCGGCGTCGAGCTGGCCGATGGCCAGCGCATCGCGGCCGATGTGGTGGTGTCGAATGCGGATTCCGCGGCCACGTATCGTGACCTTGTGCCAGCAGAGGTCCGCCGCCGCTGGACCGACCGCAAGCTCGAGCGCGCCACGTATTCGATGAGCCTGTGTGTGTGGTATTTCGGCACCAACCGTCGCTATGACGACGTGCCGCACCACATGATCCTGATGGGTCCGCGCTATCGCGAGCTGCTCGAGGACATTTTCGAGCGCAAGGTGCTGGCCGATGATTTCAGCATGTATCTGCATCGGCCGACGGCCACCGACGCGTCACTGGCGCCGCCGGGCTGCGACGCGTTCTACGTGCTCTCGCCGGTGCCGCATCTCGGTGGCGAGACGGACTGGAACGTCCAGGGCGAACCCTTCCGCAAGGCCATGGAACGGGAGCTCGAGGCAACCGTGCTGCCCGGCCTGGGCGAGGCGGTGGTCAGCTCGCGCCTCATGACGCCGCTGGACTTCCGGGACCGGCTGAGTTCGGTGAACGGGGCGGCCTTCGGGCTCGCCCCGGTGCTGATGCAAAGTGCCTGGTTTCGCCCGCACAACCGCAGCGAGGAACTCGACCGCCTGTACCTGGTCGGCGCCGGCACCCATCCCGGCGCCGGTTTGCCGGGGGTGATTTCCTCAGCGCGCGTGCTTGACACTCTGGTGCCCGATGCAGCGGCGTTGGCCTGACTTCGAGCACGCGGCGCCGGCCGATCACGCCGCGTGCCGGGCGCTGCTGTGCGATGGCTCGCGGTCGTTTTTCGCCGCGTCGATGTTCCTGCCGCAGCACACCCGTGATGCTGCCACCGCACTTTACGGCTTCTGTCGGATGGCTGATGACGCCATCGATCTCAGCGATGACCGCGAGCGCGCGATGGCCGAACTCTACGCGCGTCTCGATGGAATTTACGCGGGTGCCCCTCAGCCCATTGCCGTTGACCGGGCCTTTGCCGACGTGGTCGAACGTTATGCCATTCCCCGCGATCTTCCTGCCGCGCTGCTGGAGGGTTTCGCCTGGGATACGGAAGTTCGGAATTACTCCACCATCGGCGGGCTGGAGGCCTACGCGGTGCGCGTGGCGGGGACTGTCGGGGTGATGATGTCGCTGCTCATGGGCGTGCGCTGCGAGAGCGCGCTCGCGCGGGCCTGCGACCTCGGGGTGGCCATGCAGCTGACCAATATCGCGCGCGATGTCGGCGAGGATGCGCGGGCGGGGCGGCTGTACCTGCCGCTGGAGTGGCTGCAGGAGGCGGGCGTGGATCCCGAGGCCTTTCTGGCCGCGCCGGCCCACGGTCCCGAACTCGCCTCGGTGATCGCACGCCTGCTCGATGACGCCGATCAGCTTTACCGCCGTGCGGAAGCAGGCATTGAATCGCTGCCCCGGCGTTGTCGCCCCGGTATTCGTGCGGCACGCTGGTTGTATGCCGAGATCGGACGCGAGCTCGAACGTCGTGGTCTGGATTCGGTCAATGGCCGGGCAGTGGTGCCGGGCTGGCGCAAGGGTCAGGTGCTGCTGCGGGTGCTGGCCAGCGGGGAGACCTGTGAGGACATGTTGGCCGAGGCGCCGGTCCCCTCGGCAACCTTTCTGGTGGAGGCGGCGGTGGCAGCAGGTCTGGCCGAGCCCGAGGCCGCCCAGGTGCCCGCTGGACGTGTCGAGGAGCGTATCAACTGGCTGATCGAGCTGTTCCAGCGCGTGGATGAGCGTCAGCGCCTGCGGGCTGCGGATGCGGGGGAACCGGAGGGTGCCCGCGCGCTGCAGCTGCAGGGCGAGACCCGTTGAGCACCTCCACCCTCATCATTGTCGAACTGCTGTTGATCGTCGGCATCGTGTTCGGCCTGGCTGCGCGCGAACTCATCTCACTGCGCCGTGAACGGCAGCGCGACGAGCAGCGTCGCTCAGCGCCGACGGGCGCGTCTGGGCATGCGAAAGGGCAGCATGAACTGCACCACCGGGGAGCGAAACCGCTGGAGTGACAGGCTCTCGTGTATCGCCGTGACCTCTTCGCCGAGCAGTCGGGTCGACAGCAGCGAGCGCGCGTAGAACGGGGTGTCTTCCAGCGTCTCGATCACCTTCGCACGCCCGTGTTCCGCCCGCGTCTGCCGCTGGACCCGCCAGCCGCTGCCCGGGAGCTGGACCCGTTCAGGCGCCACGAACGTCTGCGTGCGGCCCTCTGGGTCGAAATGCAAGGCCAGCAGGCGTTCGTCCCGCGCCGCGCGCCCGCGCGCTTCGTACAGCACGGCGGTAGAGCCGTCGGCCAGCGTGGCGCGTGACCAGTCCCAGTCGCGGAACCCGGCCTCCAGTGGCTCGGTGCCAAAGTTGCTGTCGAAATACCCGTGACCCTGCCAGCGCAGACGGGGGTGCTCGAGCTCGACCGCCAGCGCGGCGCACGGTGCGAAAGGTTGCCAGTCATGGCGGCCGTCCGGGTCGAGCGCAAACCGCCGGCCCGGCAGCGCCGTGGGCGTCAGGCACAGCTCGCCGCGCACGCGCCTGGGGAGGGGCGCTGCGATCTCATCGAACACCACGCGCAGCCGTCCGTCTTCCCAGCGCACACTGCTCGGGCCGATGTCCAGGCGCGTCGGTCGACGTCGCAGGTCCTCGCGACCGCGCTCGGTCATGGTCCAGCGATTGGCACCACGGCCGTAGAGCGCGACATTCAGGGCGCAGTAATGCTGCGGGTCTGCCGGGGTGCGGCGGCCGCGCGCCCATTTGTAGTACGGCGAGAACACGCTGCCGACAAAGGCAATGATGGTGATGCCCTGGGCGCCATCGTCGCTGACCCCGTCGACATACCACCAGCCATAGCCGCCGGTGTTTACTTCCCGAGTGAAGTCAGGTCGCCCAGCAGCGTTCTCGCCGCCAGGCGGCCCGAAAGCGCCGCCATCGGGACCCCGGGGCCTGGATGGACGCTGCCCCCCGCGAGGTAGAGCCCCGGCAGGCGGGTCCGCGTCCCCGGGCGGCTGAACGACGCCTGCCATCCATGTGAGGCCTGGCCATACAGTGCGCCCCCGGTGCCCGGAAACAGCCGGTGCCAATCCCGTGGAGTCGTGCGCTGACATTGCGGCGGCGCGAACGTCAGCGTCAGTCCACAGCGCTCCAGCAGTCGGAAAGTCTCGGTCTCGCATCGCTCGATCTCCGCAGGGTCGAGTGGGTCAGGGGCGTGATCGCCGACTGCCGGGGCATTCACCAGGCAGAGCAGCCGCTCCATGCCGGCCGGCATCCCAGCCTGTGCAGCGCCCCGGTCCTGGGCGCAGACGTAAACCGTCGGGCGACGTGGTAGCCGACCGCGATCGAAGATATCGGTGAATTCGCCGGCGTAATCGTCGGAGAAGAAGACATTGTGGTGACTGAGCCCGAAGCCGACCGGGCGGGCCACCAGGTTCCAGGTCAGCGCCGAGAGTGAGCGCGTGGGGCGGCGCGGCGTACGACGTGTCGCCTGCCGCCCGGCCTGTCCGAGCAGACCCTGGGACAGGGCCGTCGCATCGCCGTTGAACACGACGGCGGCGGCTTCCAGGACGTCGCCGTCAGCCAGCCGCACGCCGGTGATCCGCCCGCCGCGCTGCTCCAGCTGCTGCACCTCGCAGCCATAACGCAGGCGCACGCCGCGGGCCTCGGCCAGAGATGCCAGCGCCCGGGCCAGCGCGTGCATGCCGCCACGCAGTCGCCAGACCCCCTCAAGTTCGACATGCGCAATCAGCATCAGGGTGGCGGGCGCTGCGAATGGCGAGGAGCCGCAGTAGGTGGCATAGCGTCCGAACAGCTGGCGCAGACGTGCGTCGTGGAAGTGCTCGCCGAGCGCGCCCCACAGCGTGCCGAAAGGTGAGATCCGCAGCATGTCGGGCAGGCCACGCAGGCCGGCGCGACCGACCAGGCTCAGCGGATTCGGTCGGGATGCCCGGATGAAAGTGTCGCGCAGGGCCTGGTAGGTTCGCTGCGCGCGGGTGCAGAACGCCTCGTAGCGCCGTGCTTCGGCGGCGCCGGCGAACTCGCCGATCGCGGCGAGATTGCGGGCGTGCTCGGCATGCAGGTCCAGCTGCCCACCGCTCAGCCACGCATGACGGGCGAGGATCGATGCGGGTTCGAGTGCAATGGTGTCTTCCAGTGTGGTGCCCGCGACCGCGCAGAGTTCGTCGAATACCCAGCGCATGGTCAGCACGGTGGGTCCGGCGTCGATGGCCTGTCCGCCGACGGCCACCTGGCGCATCTTTCCGCCCGGGGTATCCTGGCGTTCGAGAAGTTCGACGGCGACGCCTCTGGCGGCCAGCTCGATCGCGGCAGCGAGCCCACCGATGCCGGCACCGACGATGATGACCGGCGACTCGGGCACGCGCGGTTTCCTTCTTTGACTCACTCTGACCTTGTGTCTATTCTACATGACACACGCCAATGATCACGTCACGTGACAAGCTCGGGGAGATTGCCTGATGGACGCCGCGATGCGCATTGAAAACGCCCTGAGGGCCACGCTTGACCACGCGTCGTCGACCGGGGGACCGCCGCGGCTGGCCGAGGCCCTGGAATACGCGGTGTTTCCCGGCGGCGCGCGGGTCAGGCCGCGTCTGACGCTGGCCGTGGCGGGCGCCTGCGGCGCGGGGGATGCCCCGCTGGTCGATGCCGCGGCCGCGGCGATCGAACTGCTGCACTGTGCTTCGCTGGTGCACGACGATCTGCCCTGTTTCGATGATGCGACCATGCGCCGGGGCAAGCCTGCGCTGCACGCGGCCTACGGGCAGCGCCTCGCGGTGCTCGCCGGTGATGCGCTGATCGTGCTGGCGTTCGAGACGCTGGGGCGCGCCGCACAGGCGGATCCCGCCAGGCTCGTGCCGGTGCTGATGACCGTCGCGGGCGGCGTGGGCGCACCCCACGGCATCGTGGCCGGCCAGGCGTGGGAATGCGAGCCCAGTGTGGTGCTCAGCCAGTACCAGCAGGCAAAAACCGGCGCGCTGTTCGCCGCGGCCACCATGGCCGGGGCGGCGGCGGCCGGTGTCGATTCGGCGCCCTGGGGCGCGCTCGGTGAACGGCTCGGGGAAGCCTACCAGGTGGCCGATGATCTCCGCGATGTGGTGGCGCAGGCCGAGGACCTCGGCAAGCCGGTCGGGCGCGACGTCGCTCTCGATCGTCCGAGCGCGGCGCGCGAGCTCGGGGTCGACGGTGCGGTTGTGCGGCTGCGTGAGCTGGTCGACGGGGCCCTTGCCGCCATTCCGGAATGCCCCGGTCGCGAGGACCTCGCGACGCTGTTGCGCACCCAGGCGGCGAGTTTCCTGCCGAAGGAGCTGGCGCAGCAGGCCGCGTGAGCGCCACCGCGGGTGCCGCTGGCGGTCGCCCGCCGGACGAGCCGGTGGCCAGCACACTGATGATGCGTCTGCGCAGTCTACGCAACCGGCTGCTGGCCAGTCCGCGATTCCAGCGCTGGGCGGCAGCCTTCCCCCTGACCCGGCCCGTGGCCCGACGCCACACCCGTGAGCTGTTCGATCTGGTGGCCGGCTTTGTGTACTCCCAGACCCTTGCCGCCTGCGTGCGTCTGGACCTGTTCGAACGCCTGGCTGCCGGCGGCCCCGCCACCTCTGCCACACTCGCCGCGGCCTGCGACGTGCCTGCGGACCGGCTGGAGGTGCTGCTGCGCGCGGCCGCCGCCCTGCGCCTGCTCGAGCGCGATCCCGGCGGGGCCTGGGACCTCGGGCCTCTTGGGGCCGCGCTGCGGGGTAATCCCGGCGTTGTCGCCATGATCCGACACCATGCCTTGCTCTACGAAGACCTGCGCGACCCCGTGGCGCTGCTGCGCGATGGCGGGCCAACGACACTGGGGGCGTTCTGGGGTTACGCCGGGGCTGAAGTGCCTGCCGCCCTGGCCGGCCAGGCGGTCGGCGACTACTCGACCCTGATGGCTGTCTCCCAGCAACTGGTGGCCGAAGAAATTCTGGCGGCCTATCCGCTGCGACGCCACCGGCGGCTGCTGGATGTGGGCGGCGGTCACGGCGCGTTCACCTCCGCAGTGGCGGCGCAGGTGCCTGACCTGGACCTGGCGATGTTCGATCTCCCGGCCGTGGCGGCACAGGCCCGGGAGCACCTCGGGCAGGCTGGGCTTGGCGAACGCATCGAGGTATATGGTGGTGATTTCTTTAAGGATTCTCTGCCGGGCGGCGCGGATGTCATCACCCTCGTGCGCATCGTCCATGATCACGATGATGACGCCGTCCGGCGTCTGCTCCGCGCGGTTTACGCGGCGCTGCCGCCCGGCGGGCGACTCCTGCTGGCCGAACCGATGGCCGAGACCCGTCGTGCCGAGCCTGCTGGAGATGCCTACTTTGGCGTCTACCTCCTGGCCATGGGCAGCGGCCGGCCCCGCAGCCGCCAGGTCCTCGAGGCGATGCTGGTCGAGGCGGGGTTCGCCCGCGTGCGCGAACGGCGCACTTACACCCCTCTGCTGACCCGTCTGCTGGTCGCGGAACGCTGATGTCGCCATCCGGGGACGTCGCCAAATGGGGACGTCGCCAAAAAGTGACGCTCTGGGTGTTAACTTTGCTTGACATCGGCTTTCGTCAGAGTAAACTGACACTCAGTCCAATGGAGTCCGCGCGAGAGGCACTCTCAAGCTCATGAACCAGAGTCCTGCACTGTCCACGCACCTTCCGCAAGCGCCGCTGCTCGCCGGCCTGTGGAGCGTCGGGATGGCTGCCGCGCGGGGGTGTATCGGCGACGTCGTCGGTGCGCTTCGGGACGAGGAATCACCTGGGTCCGGTGGCCTGGGTGTGTGCGTAGCCGCATTCGCGGTAGTGGCCGACAAGGCTGTAACGGGAGGTAGAAATGTCAAACGGTAACGGTTCGCTCTCAGGGCTGACTGAGCAGGAAGCGAAAGAATTCCACGGAGTCTTCGTGACCAGCTTCATGATCTTCACCGCCATTGCGGTGGTGGCCCACATTCTCGTGTGGCTGTGGCGCCCCTGGCTGTAACGGCCTGGGGCCGCCGGTCGCGGGTTCGCCCACGGCATACCGGTCCAACACGATTTTCGATTCTAGATTAGGAGTTAAAGACATGTGGCGTATATGGATGCTTTTCGATCCGCGCAGGGTGCTGATTGCGCTCTTCACCTTTCTCTTTGCGCTCGCGCTGATCATTCACTTCATCCTGCTCAGTACCGATCGTTTCAACTGGCTGGACGGCGGCTCCGCTGCAACGGCCTCGGTGCTCGTCGCGCCGGACGTCCAGGTGGCTCGCACCGAGGACGACGTCGCAAGGCTGTAAGCGTGCCGTGTCCCGGGTGGCGGGTGTGGACGCCGTGATCGCATCCCGCCCGTCATCCAGGACGCTCGCTGTCATATCCGGAGGTTCGACTCATGTCGATGCTGAGTTTTGAGAAAAAGTACCGCGTTCGTGGCGGCACACTGGTCGGCGGCGATCTGTTCGACTTCTGGGTGGGGCCGTTTTACGTGGGCTTCTTCGGTGTGCTCACCATTTTCTTCAGCCTGTTGGGCACGGCACTGCTGATCTGGGGCGCGGCGCTCGGCCCGACCTGGAATATCTGGCAGATCAACATCGAGCCGCCTGACCTGTCCTATGGTCTGGGGCTTGCGCCGATGCGTGAAGGCGGGATCTGGCAGCTGACCACGATCTGCGCTATCGGCGCCTTCGGGTCATGGGCGCTGCGCCAGGCGGAAATCTCGCGCAAGCTGGGCATGGGCTATCACATCCCCATCGCCTTCTCGGTTGCGATCTTTGCCTATATCGCGCTGGTGGTGATTCGGCCGATTCTGCTCGGTGCCTGGGGTCATGGCTTCCCCTACGGCATCCTCAGTCACCTCGACTGGGTCTCCAACGTCGGCTATCAGTACCTGCACTTCCACTACAACCCGGCGCACATGCTCGCTGTGACGTTCTTCTTCACGACGACGCTGGCGCTCTCACTGCACGGCGCGCTGATTCTGTCGGTGACCAACCCGAAGAAGGGTGAGCCCGTCAAGACCCCCGAGTACGAGGACACGTTCTTCCGCGACACCATCGGCTACTCGATTGGCGCGCTGGGCATCCACCGTCTCGGTCTGTTCCTGGCGCTCAATGCCGGGTTCTGGAGCGCCGTCTGCATCATCATCAGCGGGCCGTTCTGGACGCGCGGTTGGCCCGAGTGGTGGAACTGGTGGCTCGACCTGCCGATCTGGTCTTAAGCGAGGGGACCGACAATGGCTGAGTATCAAAACATTTTCACGCAGGTCCAGGTGGCGCATGCGCCAGAGACCGGCGTACCGCTGCCCGAAGGCAGCTGGCCGCGGGCGGGCACGCCGGTGCTTCAGTACTGGCTCGGCGTCATCGGTAACGCCCAGTTGGGACCGATCTACCTGGGGTTCTTCGGTGTCGCCTCGATCCTGACCGGGCTGATCGCCTTCCTGATCATCGGCTTCAATTTCTGGGCGATGGTCAACTGGGATCCGCTGCAGTTCGTGCGCCAGCTGTTCTGGCTGGGGCTGGAGCCACCGGCGCCTGAGTATGGCCTCAGTCTGCCGCCTCTTCAGGAGGGTGGCTGGTGGCTCATGGCCGGCTTCTTCCTGACACTGTCGCTGGGTCTGTGGTGGGTTCGCATGTATCGCCGCGCCCGTGCGCTGGGCATGGGAACGCACGTGGCCTGGGCCTTCGCGGCGGCCATCTGGCTGTATCTCGTGCTGGGCTTCATCCGGCCGGTGCTGATGGGCAGCTGGAGCGAGGCGGTGCCTTTTGGCATCTTCCCGCACCTCGACTGGACGGCGGCGTTTTCGATCAAGTACGGGAACCTGTTCTACAACCAGTTCCACATGCTCTCGATCGCGTTCCTCTACGGCGCGACCCTGCTGTTCGCGATGCATGGTGCGACGATTCTGGCGCTGGGCCGCTACGGTGGTGAGCGTGAGATCGAGCAGATCACCGATCGTGGCACGGCTTCGGAGCGCGCTGCGCTGTTCTGGCGCTGGACGATGGGCTTCAACGCGACGATGGAGTCCATCCACCGCTGGGGCTGGTGGTTTGCGGTGCTTTGCCCGCTGACCGGCGGCATCGGCATCCTGCTGACGGGCACGGTGGTCGACAACTGGTACCTCTGGGGCGTCCAGCATGGTATCGCGCCGACTTACCCCGACGTATATCCGCCGGTGGTCGATCCGGGTGCGATGGAGGGAATGGCGCGATGAGACACGACAACTTCCGCAAGACCACGCTCTCGCTGACCGTCCTCGCGGCCGCCGCGGCGCTGGCGGCCTGCGAGAACCCGGCCAACATGGAAGCCGAGCAGCTTGGCTGGCGTGGGGTCGGGATGGAACAGGTCAGCAATCGCCGGAGCGAGGAAGCGTTGCGCGAGGCGAACCAGATGCCGGAGATCACCCCTCCGGTCACCCCTGGCGGGCCGCGCGCGGGCGACCTCTATGAGAACGTCCAGGTGCTCGGCGATCTCACCATCACCGAGTTCAACCGGCTCATGACTGCGGTCACCGCCTGGGTCTCGCCCGACGAAGGCTGTAATTACTGTCACGTGCCCGGGGACTTCGCCAGCGAAGACATCTACACCAAGGTCGTCTCGCGGCGGATGTTCGAGATGACCAAGACCATCAACGAGGACTGGCACGCGCACGTGGGCGACACGGGCGTCACCTGCTACACCTGTCACCAGGGCAAACCGGTGCCGGAGTATCTCTGGTTCGAGGAGCGCGGAGGTCCCGCGCAGGCGGGGGGCATGGCCGCGAGCCGCGCGGGCCAGAACCTGGCCGGTGCGCAGGTGGGTCTGAGCTCACTGCCAAACGATCCATTCACGCCGTTCCTGCTGGGCGATGAGGAAATCCGCGTGATCCCGACCACGGTGCTGCCGGAGGGAAGCAACCCCCGTAACATCATGGATACGGAGTGGACCTACGGGCTGATGATGCACATGTCCGACGGGCTTGGGGTGAACTGCACGTTCTGCCACAACTCCCGCTCGTTCTTCAGCTGGGATGGCTCGCCACCGCAGCGTGTCACGGCCTGGCATGGTATCCGCATGACCCGCGAACTCAATGTGGCTTACCTGGACCCGCTCCAGCCGGTGTATCCGGACTCGCAGCTCGGGCCGCATGGCGATGCGCCGAAAGCCAACTGCGCGACCTGCCATCAGGGCGTACACAAGCCGCTGTACGGCGCCAACATGCTCCAGCACTACCCGGAGCTCATGGCCGTCAGCCGCACTGGCCGCGATGACGATATGCGCGCTGAAGTCCGGGATGACGGCGCCGGCCCTGCGATCGACACGGCCGCTGAGGAAGCGCTCGAGGCCGCACGCCAGGCCATAGACGCCATGGACGAGGCCGCCGAGATGGCCGAAGAAGACTACGCCGACGAAGAAGACGGCGACGGTATCTGATCGCGGTGACGCGTTCGGAGCACTGGCCGGGCGGCCAGCACGACGCAGGGCGCCCGGGATTTTTGGTGTGTTAATGGGAGTGGTGATATGGAAAACCAAAGAGATGGAGACGATCCGAACCGGGTATGGCCTACGGGCTTGACCCTGCCGGAGTCCGAGGAGCTGCACAAGCACGTTATCGACGGCAGCCGCGTGTTCTTCGTGATTGCGTTGTTTGCTCACATCCTGGCGTGGATCTACACGCCATGGCTCGGCTGAGGGGGGCTGACTCATGAACCAAGGTAGAATCTGGCTCGTGGTCCAACCCACGGTAGGGCTGCCACTGTTCCTCGGTACGGTGCTGCTGATCTCGCTGCTCGTGCACTGGTCGGTGCTGTCGAACACCACATGGTTTTCGGCGTTCTGGGAGGGTGGCGCAGCGGCGCAGGTGTCGCAGACGGCGGATCAGGACGCGATGCTCGCGGCCAATCGAGAGCTCAGGCCCTAATCCCGTCAACCCGGCACTGATCTTGTGTGCTGAACGGGGAGCGGGATCGCAGGATCCCGCTCCCTTTTTCGCTTCAACCCTCTTTTTGACATCATGAAAAAAGGCCTGACCACGAAGGCGGTCAACCTCTGGGTGAGCCTGGGGCCGCGTTTCCTCCCGTTCGCCGATGCCGCGTCGGACGACCTGCCGTTGAGCCGTCTGCTTCGGCTCTCCCTGTTCCAGGTTTCGGTCGGGATGTGTCTGGTGCTGCTGGCGGGCACGCTGAATCGCGTGATGATTGTCGAGCTGGGCGTGCCGGCCTCGGTGGTCAGCGTGATGATCGCGCTGCCGATTCTGTTCGCCCCCTTCCGCGCCTTCATCGGCTTTCGCTCGGATCAGCATCGCTCCGAACTGGGGTGGCGCCGTGTGCCGTTCATGTGGAATGGCACGCTGATGCAATTCGGTGGTCTGGCCATCATGCCATTCGCGTTGCTGGTGCTCTCCGGGGGTGGCCAGGCGGGCGACTATCCCTCGTGGATCGGTCCAGCGGCAGCAGGGCTGTCTTTCCTGCTTATCGGCGCCGGCATGCACACGGTGCAGACGGTCGGCCTCGCCCTGGCGACCGACCTTGCGCCGCAGGAGACCCAGCCGAGAGTGGTCGGTCTGATGTATGTCATGCTGCTCCTGGGCATGATCGCGAGCGCGTTGATCTTCGGCGCCCTGCTGGCCGACTTCACACCGGGTCGTCTCATCCAGGTGGTCCAGGGCGCGGCAGTGGCGACGGTCGCATTGAATGCCGTGGCGCTGTGGAAGCAGGAGACGCGCCGGCCGCGGCGGTTGCAGACCGAGCCGGCCCCGCAGTTGACGTTCGCCGAAGCCTGGGGGCGGATGAGTCGAGGCGCAGGCGCGATACGCAGCCTTGTTGCGGTAGGGGTCGGCACCCTGGCCTTCAGCATGGCCGATATCCTGCTCGAACCTTACGGTGGCCAGATTCTTGGCATGACCGTGGCCGAGACCACGCGTCTGACCGCCATCCTGGCGATGGGCACCCTGATCGGCTTCGCGCTCGCCTCGCGGTTCATGGCCCATGGGGTCGATCCGCTGCGTGTGGCGAGTGTCGGTGCGATCGTGGGCATCCCCTCGTTTCTCGCGGTGATCCTGTCGGCACCGATGGAGTCCACGGTGTTGTTCACGATGGCGAATTTCGCCATCGGTTTCGGCGCTGCCCTGTTCAGCCATGGGACGTTGACTTCCACCATGCGCCTCGCACCGCGTGAGCAGTCGGGTCTTGCGCTGGGGGCCTGGGGCTCCGTGCAGGCCACCGCGTTGGGCCTGGGCATTGCCTTCAGCGGGATTGCACGCGATGTGGTGACCGCGCTCGGCGTGGGTGCCGAATGGGGCCTGCGTCTGGGCGGCGCGGCGGCCGGCTACATCGTGGTCTATGGTGTGGAGATCGTGCTGCTGCTGGCCACCGTCATTGTGATGATTCCGCTGCTCGGTCGGCTGCGCGGCTATGCGCTGCCCGGGTCGTCTCAGGACGCCGACCCCGCTGAAGGCGGACTGGCCCGCCAACCGGCGGGTCAGGCTGCCGGAGGGGGTTGAGTCGATGCCGCGTCGTGAGGTGCTGACCTTCCCGGATCCCCGCCTGCGGCTGAGTTCGCAGCCGGTGGAGGTGTTTGACGCCGAGCTTGCGCAACTGGCCGAGGACCTGCTGGACACCATGTACGCCGAACCGGCGATCGGGCTTGCCGCACCACAGGTGAACGTCCAGCGCCGCGTGCTGGTGATGGATGTCTCCGAGACCAGGACACGGCCGGAGGTGTATGTGAACCCCGAAGTGCTCACGAGTGCGCGCATCGGCTGGATCGAGGAGCGTTGCATGTCCGTGCCCGGCAGAAGTGGTCTGGTCCGGCGTGCCACCGAGGTCAAGATCCGTGCGCAGACGCTGGCGGGAGAGGCGTTCGAGCGCCGGCTCACCGGTCTCGGCGCGGTCTGCCTCCTGCACGAGCTTGATCACCTCGAAGGGCGGCTGTTCGTCGACCGGCTCTCGTGGCTGGGTCGACTGCGCTTTCGCGCCGCACTGGCCCTGCAGACGAGGCGTGCGGCATGACCCGCCTCGCGCACATCGCTTCACAAGCCATCAAGCCCCCGGTATGCTCGACGTGCACGCGCTTCCTGCGGCACCGGTCGCCGAGGCCACGGATTTCATCAGTCATCTTGCTTGGCAGGGAGGTATGCCAGTGATCCACCCTATCGTTAGGCTGTATGCCAGCGCCGACAACGCTCAGGCGGCCGTCGGTAAACTCCAGGCGCGTGGCTTCGGCGCCCGGCAATACGATCTCGTCACGCCCCCGGAGTCACCGGCGGACGGCGCCGCGGCAGAGGAAACAGTCACCGCTGCGATCGCCGACGCTTATGTCGTCCGCGGCGAGGCCCGACGGTATGCCCGGCGGGTCCTGGACGGTCACTGGCTGGTGATCGTACGCGCGCCGATTGGTATGGGGCGGATCACCGAAGATCTGCTCGATGAGTGTGAGCCGGTGCCCAGTGGCTTCGAGCCCGAACCCGATCGTCTCATGGCCTGGGATGAAGCCGCGCCAATGAGCTCGATTCTGCATGTCGGGACCATCCTGCGCGACCCCACGCCGTTCTCGAACTGGATGGCCGGCATTCCCGTGCTCTCACGCAGTGGCAAGCGCACCTGCGAGCGGCTCAACATCCCTGAACTGGCCGATTCCAGCTGGACGCTCTCCGGGAAAGTCGGGCTTAAGCTGCTGTCAAAGGGGGCGGCCCCGTTGTCAGGAAAACTCAAGTGGCCGTTGCTCTCCAAGGGTCCGGCACCACTGTCGAGCAAGCTCAAGTGGCCGCTGCTCTCGGGCGGCCCGGCGCCGCTGTCATCCAAGCTCGGTTTGCCTGTGTTGAGTGGCAAAGCGGCGCCGCTGTCTTCGTCGCTGCGCATTCCGACGACCACACCACGCCGCGACTGAGCCGATCTCGATCTGCCCGGGCGGCTGCCGGCGGTGGCCTCCCGCGGTCAGCTTCTGATCTTGACCTGACCGGGATCCGGAGACTGCCCGCTGCCGGGCAGTTCTTCCTGTTGGCGTGAGCGGAAACCCCAGCGAAACAGGGCGTCGATGGTCACTGGCAGCACCAGAAACCAATGCTCGATGATGCCCAGCGCGAGCAGCGTCCCCACCAGGAAGAGCCCGGCCGTCAGATGCTCGGGCACGTCCGGTGCCAGTGCCGCTCGAAAGACCAGGAAGGTCGCCGCGGTGGCGGCCGTAATGGAAAACGGAAACAACCAGTTCATCGGCCGGCGCTTGAAATAGCTCTCCAGATACCGCAATCGCAGCGGCAGCCAGTTCTCGCTGAGGTTCCGCACGCCCAGAAAGATGTTCAGTTTGGTGCTCAGACGCATCAGCCAGAGCGCGCTGAAGGTCCATAGCGCCACCGGATTACTGGCGCCCCAGGTGAGCGCCATCACGGCCAGCAATGCCGCGAACAGCGTCAGCTCGTGATGCGAGAGCGCCTGCCACGCGTAGCCGAAGCGACGCCATCCGCGCGCGCCGGGCGGCAGCGCCGTGCGCCGCGAACCCGTGATGAAGCCAAGCAGAAAACTCATCTCCACCCAGCCCCAGAAGAGCAGGGCGCAGCTGAAGGCGCCATAGGTCGCGAACAGCGTCTCCTGTTGACTGAAGGCCGCGATCCCCCACAGTGCGGGCAGGGCGACCAGCGTGGCGCCGAACAGGCTCCATCGATAGGTGCGCTCAGGCAAACCGTCGAGGTAGAGAATGAGCCCGGTGCTGAACCACCAAAGGAGCAGCGCAAACAGCACAGGCGCGAGAATCGTGCTCATCTCCAGTGCCAGGGCAGCCGACGGCGGGCCGTCAGCGCTGCTCCGTCTGCGACGCGCTGGCAAGCAGCCGTGCGAAGGCCACTGTGTTATCCGGGCCGAATGCCGCGAGCTCGATCCAGCGGCCGGTCTCGGGATCGTCCAGCGTCAGGCGACCATCCGACCAGTATTGCAGCCGATAGGGCGGCTCCGCGCCGACATTGCGCGCCCGTCGCTCCCTGGCCATCCCTCGCATGACGCCGCGCACAAAGCCGTGGGTGCCCGGGTCGAGGACGCTGACTTCACGACCGCGGAGGTCGTAGACCACCACTGCGCCATCGTAGCGGTCTTCAAACCGCAGCTCTTCGCTCTGGAGCACATAGGCATCGGGGTCCCGGCTGTCGCTGATCACGCCGCCCGAACTGCGGAAAATCGCAACGGCGACCACCAGGGCCAGCATTGCCGCCACGCCGTACCAGGGGCCACGGGATGTGGGCGGCCTATCCGTTTGCTCGCTCATGCACACCTCTTCTGCGGTGGTGTGCCCGCTGCATGCGCGGCACCCCCCGGAACTGCCTGTCACCCTCAGCCGGCGGTCTGTCCGTCAGCGGAGAAGACACCGCTCGCCGCGCGGCCTGTCTGCGACTGTCCCGGCAGCGGGGACACCGGCTCTCGCTTGAGTGCGCGACCGAGCAACGTGGCGACGCTCGCGGCGCCGTCGATCCCCCTCAGCATCGGCTGGGCGCGGGTCATGCTCCACGGCCGCACGTGCGGCCACATGACAATATACGAGACCCGGTGCTCGGGATCGAGTTCCAGCGGGATGTCGCCCGTTCCGTCAGCATAGGTCTTCAGGGCTGCGGAGCGGATGACCGAGAACGGCAGATTGACCGCCATCTGGAAGGACACGCCAAATCGCATGACGACACGCTCGGTCGTGATGGTGTAGACCGTAACCCGCGCGGTCAGCCAGGCCAGCAGTAACAACAGCCCCATGGCGGCGGCGGACAGGCCGATGAACAGCATCGTGGACTGCAGCGCCTCGAACGGCCCCTGGCCCTGGGTCATGCTCCAGATGTATCGCCACGCCAGGAAAATGCCCAGATACAGGCCGATCTTGCGGACATGGAAGGTGCGCCGCGCGACGCTCCGCCAATGCGGTCCCCCCTGCCACAGAATCCGCTCCCCGGCCGGCGGGACCTCCGGCAGCCCAGGGAGCGGTTCGAGCATGTGTTCGCGTTCACTCATACGAACGGCTCGGCCCGGTCGAGTGCGAACAGATGACCTCCACCGAAGTAGGCCATGGCTTTATCTTCCTCGAGCCGTGTGACCTCATCGGGGTTCTTGGTGACTGGCGCGTCCTTGAAGTGATGCGCACACACGGATTTGACCACTACCTCATACGGACGGCTGTCGATCAGCCGCTTGTGCAGCTTGTTCTCGAGACCGGCCGGGGCGCGGCGCATCCGGCGCAACTTCACCAGCATGTTCGGGACCAGCACGTTGCGTGGGCCGGCGTCGGTCGGAACCTCCACCTCGAGGTAGCGGATCATCGGTTCCGAGCGGTCCACCCAGACGTCACGCACAGTGCCCGCCACCTCGCCATCGGCGGCGATCACGGGCAGTCCGCGGGGGTCGGGATCCCGCGAAACCACGCGGTAATCACTATCGGCGCGCATCGGGACGATGCGCAGTCGACCGTCGAAGGTCACGTCGGGGACATCGGCGCGTTCGGCCCATGCTGCGGGGCCGACCCCGTCGACCAACGGGTTACCGGTCGGTTCGAATGGTGCGCCCGGCCAGCCGCCGATCGGCGCAAGCTTGATTTCACGCGAGTCGCCACGGCCATCGCCGATCACGGCCTCGGTACCTTCCGGTCGGCCGTCTGCCAGTTTGTAGCTCTTGACTGGCGGCACTGCAGGGAAGCCCTGGACCACCACCCGCCGCTTTGGATCGGACTCAAGCGGATAGCCCTCGCGCTTGTTTTCGCGATGCAGCCAGATGACCAGCGCGAAAAAGAAAATCCAGAACGCATAAAGCGTGACCTGGGCGACGTTCACATACTCTGTAATGGCACCTGTAGGCATGGCTAGGTCTCTCCGGGGGTGATGGGTGGGTCAGCCAGGAAACTCCGCAAGGCCGAACCTGTCCGTGGGCCTCACCGGTGAGCGTTTCACCGACCTGACCAGCGGACCGATGGCGATCAACGTCGCGAACAGCAACGCGATCTCCAGGTGATAGACAAAACTGTAACCGGCGGCGGGCGCGGTGATGCCATCGCCGAAGTCGCCACGGGTCACCACGGCGTTGACGACGTCGCGAAGCGCGCCACCAAGAAATATCGAAAATCCGAGGGCCGAGGCCTGGACGGCGCCCCAGGCGCCGAGTGCGATGCCGCTTTGGCCGCCGTTTTCGCGGCTCATGGCCGCAATCAGCGTGCCCACCGCGAAGAAACCGCTGCCGACCCCGATCAGGAAGGCCCCGGCACGAAATACATTAGGCGAGTCCAAAGGAGCCGCGAAGATCACTGCCGAGAAGCCTGCCACGCCCACCAGGACCCCGACCGCGGCAAGGCGGTACGGATCGCTGCCGCGGGAGAGTTGCCGGGCCGAGATGCCGAACGCGAGCAAGGTGCCCATGGCCCAGATCGCGGTGAGGACCGTGGTGGCGCTGACCGACAGGCCAAGCACCTCACCACCGTAGGGCTCCAGCAGGATGTCCTGCATATTGAAGGCGGCGGTCCCCAGGCCCACAGCCACCAGGAAGCGGACCGCGCGATCATTGGCAATGTAGGCCTGCCAGGCCTCGCGAAACGCCTGACGCGGCACTTCCGGATCGGTGAGGGCCGGTTGCCGCACTTCCTGTTTCCACAGGGCGATGCCATTGAGCACGATGGTGACCACCGCCGCGCCCTGGATGACCTGGACGAGCTTGAGCTGGGTGAAGTCGATGAGCAGCAGCCCGAACACGGCGGCACTGCCTGCCATGCCGACCAGCAACATGACATACAGCAAGGCGACTACGCGTGGGCGGTTTTCCGGTGCCGCGAGATCCGCCGCGAGCGCCAGCCCGGCGGTCTGGGTGGTGTGCAGACCGGCGCCGACCAGCAGGAAGGCCAGCGCGGCGCTCGCGTGGCCCACCCAGGCGGGCCCGTGGGTGTCGCCCGAGAGAATCAGCAGCGAGAAGGGCATGATGGCGAGGCCGCCGAACTGCAGCAGGGTGCCGAACCAGATGTAAGGGACCCGCCGCCAGCCGAGTGCCGAGCGGTGGGTATCCGAGCGGTGGCCGATCAACACCCGGAATGGCGCGACCAGCACCGGGAGCGCCACCATCAGCGCGACCAGCCACGCTGGCACACTCAACTCCACGATCATGACGCGGTTGAGTGTGCCGGTCAGCAGGACCAGTGCCATACCTACCGACACCTGGAACAGTGCGAGCCGCATCAGTCGCGACAGCGGCAGCTCGCGCGTGGCGACATCCGCGAACGGAAGGAACCGCGGGCCGACCTGAGTCCAGACCCTGGCCAGCGCCTCATTCACTGATTTGACCGATTGCTGCATACCCGCCAACGACCTGCGTCAGGACCCGCCCTGCGTCAGATAGAGTGTCGCCAATACGCGCCATATTGTCAATCAGAATAGACGTAAATGAAGGTTGACAAACTGTCAGGCCCAAGCGATTATCCGCTTCGGGGTCAGCCTGCGCCTCGACCCGGCGCTCAAGCGCCTGTGAGGGCAGTCGCGGTCGCAGGCAAACTCGCGCAGTTCGAGCGCTCAAGGTGGGCGGCGGACGCCACCACGTGGTGCTGGCAGCTGTCGTGCTCCGCCACCGGATGAGGCCGGGCTCCGACGTCCGATGTCAGGTCGATATTGCTATGCAAAATAACTACACAAGGCCGAAGCGCGACCTCAACGCCTGGATGGCGGCCCATCATGGGCGCGACATATTTGGATTTTATTTAAATGTAATCAATAAGTTAATCAAAGTCTTCGCGGGCGTTAACCGGCCTTCCCGAGACGTCTCTCCAGCTTTGGCCCCGCTTGGCTTTTTGCGCCTGCACAACACGGCGTCCGGGGCCGGATCGCCTGCGCTGTCCGCTGCGCAAGCGCAGAGAAAGCCGGTGTCGGTTTTTACGCAGTTTGCCCCTTGCTCCCAGTCTGGAATACTCCCACCCGAGGGTGGTGACTCGAGAGGCAGGGCCAGCGTGGCGTTGCCCTCACGGGTTCCTGGCAAGCGCGGACCGACACTGTCGGTCGATAGAGACAGGGGGGAGGGCACTCCATGGGAAGCATGCGCGAGGGACTGCTTGAGGGGGGGTGGTCGCTCAAAGACACCCGCCCGCGTGATGAGGGCGAACACCGGCCGGTCGACGGTCGGGCCGGCGTGGCGCAGGGCACCGGCCCGGAAGGCCGGCACCACCGCATGCTCGACGACGAGCGGCTTGGCCGGTTGGCTGACGTGATCGAGGGCGAAATCATCCCCCGGCTCATGATGGCGCACCGGGCAGGTGGCACGTCCAACGGGCGCGCCGCCGCGCCTATCGAGATGGATGCGGAAATCTCCCCGGAACACATCGCCCGGTTCACCGATCTGGTGCTCGAGGACGAGCTCGGTCCGGTTCGCGACTTCTACACCGGTCTGCTGCGCGAGGGGGCTGCGCCCCCCAATCTGCTGGTCGGGCTGCTGGCGCCCTGCGCCCGGCGACTGGGCACGCTATGGGACGAAGACCAGGTGGATTTCACGGCGGTGACCGTCGGCCTTTGCCGTCTGCAACAGGTCATGCGCGAGATCAGTCACGCCTGCGATGGTGAATATGATGGCGATGAGGCAGTGGGTGCTCCGCGGGTCCTGCTGGCCCCGGCGCCCGGAGAACAACACACCTTCGGCATGTTGATGGTCGCGGAGTTCTTCCGGCGTGCCGGTTGGGAGGTCGCCGGTGACTGCGCGCTCTCGCCGGCGGAGTTGCGCGATATGGTCTCGCGCGACTGGTTCGCCGTGGTCGGTTTGTCCGCCGCTTACGACACCATGCTGCCGGAGCTCGCCCAGGCCATCGCGAGCTTGCGGGAAAGTTCGCGCAACCCGGATCTCCAGGTGCTTGTGGGTGGACGGGTGTTTGCGGACAACCCCGCGCTTGCCGATGAGGTGGGCGCAGATGCCACCGCGGCCGATGCCGAAGGGGCGCTGGCGCTGGCGCAGGAGATTCTGGTCCGCAAAGCGGTCCGTCCGTGACACAACACTAGGCGCGGGTGCTGGCCGGGGACGGCTGAGGCACCCGCAAGGTCAACCCCGGAGAGTGCACGGATGCCCACTCCCCTGAACAGGATCATCGGATATCGTGGAACACCGTCCGACCATCGAAGCTGGCGACCGGTTCCGGGGGGCTGGCACCTGGCTGTCACGGCTCACCGAGGAACAGGCCGCCTCGTTGATCGCCGCGGCGGCTGATGTCACCTTGGTGCTTGATGACGACGGGATCATTACCGATCTCGCTTTCGGCAGCGACGAGCTGAGCCACGAAGGCTATTCCGCGTGGCTGGGGCAGCCCTGGGTGGAGACCGTGACCCGCGAGAGCCGGGCCAAGGTCGAGGCGCTGCTGCGTGAGGCCGATGAGAAGCGCTCGCCGCGCTGGCGGCATATCAACCATCCCACCGCCCGGGGGGATGCCGTCCCGGTGCAGTACGCCACGCTGAAAGTCGGCAAGGGCGGCCCGGTGGTCGCCCTCGGACGGGATCTGCGCAGCGTGGCCGCGCTGCAGCGGCGCCTGGTCGAGGCGCAGCAGACGATGGAGCGCGAATACGCCCGGCTGCGCAATGCGGAAACCCGCTATCGCCTGTTGTTTCGTGTCTCCTCGGAGGCGGTCGTGATTGCCGATGCCGCGAGCGGTCGTCTGCTTGAGGCCAACCCTGCCGCGGCGCGGCTGCTGGGGCACAGTGTCCGTGAGATCACCGGTCAGGACCTGGCGGGCATGTTCGATCGCAAAGGTGCCAAAGCCGTGGCCGGCATGTTCGCGCAGGTGGGAGGGGGTGCGGTGATCGAGGAGGTCACCGCGCAGGTGGCCGATGGCGGCCCCAAGCTGAAGATATCAGCGTCGAGCTTCCGACAGGATGGCGCGAGTTACCTGCTGGTGCGGATGGGGCGCGACGAGCCGCGTTCTAATGGCGCCCGGCCCTCCGGGATGGCGTCCACGCTGTTGTCGCTGGTTGAGCAGGTCCCCGATGGCTTCGTCATCACCGACCTCGCAGGCAATATCCTCCTGTGTAACCCGGCTTTCCTCGAGTTGGCGCAGATGCCCACCCAGGAACAGTTGCGCGGCGAATCCCTGAGTCGCTGGCTGGGTCGCCCCGGTGTGGATCTCAATGTGCTGCTGGACAGTCTCCGGGAACACGGTTCAGTGCGGCTGTTCGCCACCTCGGTCCACGGCGAATACGGCTCGGTCGCCGATGTCGAGATCTCCGCGGTGGCAGTGTCCGGGGGTGAGCAGCCCTGTCTCGGCTTCAGTGTCCGCAACGTCACGCCGCGCCTGGCCCCTGAGCCTGATACGCCGCTGGATCTGCCGCGCTCGGTGGAGCAGCTCACGGCCCTGGTGGGTCGCGTTCCCCTGAAGGACCTGGTGCGCGAGAGCACCGACATGATCGAGCGCCTGTGCATCGAGGCGGCACTCGAACTGACCAAGGACAACCGCGCGTCAGCGGCCGAAATGCTCGGCCTGAGCCGACAGAGTCTCTACGTGAAGCTTCGCCGATATGGTCTGGGAGACCTTGCCGGCGACGACGACGGCAAGTCCTGAGTGATCGGCACGCCGGCCAGCGGACGGGCGCGTGCTCGATGGTGGCTTGACGCTCCATGGTGTCAAGGATAGTTTACGCCAATGACGCAACTCCCGCCCCCCGTAAGCGTCACGGTGCCGCCGCCCCGTGCCGTCCTCAGGCTGCTGAAGCCGGTGACCTGGTTCCCACCGATGTGGGCGCTCGCCTGCGGTGTGGTGTCGGCAGGCGCCTCGCTGCAGGGACGTTGGCATCTGCTGGCCGTGGGGATCGCGTTGGCCGGCCCGCTGGTCTGTGGGACCAGCCAGGTGGTCAACGACTGGTTCGACCGCCACGTCGATGCCATCAACGAGCCGGGTCGTCCGATCCCTTCCGGCCAGGTGCCCGGACAGTGGGGCCTGTGGATCGCGATCGCCTGGACACTGCTGTCACTCGCGGTGGCGACGATCCTCGGCCCCTGGGGGCTGGCCGCGGCGGCCGTCGGCCTGTTGCTGGCCTGGGCCTACAGCGCGCCGCCAGTCCGCCTGAAGCGCGATGGCTGGTGGGGCAATGGCGCGGTGGCCATGTGCTACGAGGGTCTGCCATGGTTCACCGGCGTCGTGGTGATGACCGGGGTGTTCCCAGACCCGCGTATTCTCGCCATCGCGCTGCTCTACAGTATTGGTGCGCACGGCATCATGACCGTGAACGATTTCAAGGCTGTCGAGGGCGACCGGCGCATGGGCGTGGCGTCCCTGCCGGTGCAGTTGGGGGTCGACATGGCGGCGCTGCTGACCTGCTGGGTCATGGTCTTGCCGCAGATCGTGGTGATCGCGCTGCTCTGGCACTGGGGTGTGCCAGGGTATGCCGCGGTCATTGCGGCGCTGGTGGTCGCGCAGGTGTTTTTCATGCGTCGCTGGGTCGGCAAGCCACGGGAGCTCGCGCCCTGGTACAACCTGACCGGCATCAACATGTATGTGATCGGCATGATGGTCACGGCCGTCGCCTTGCGCGGCTTGCAGTGAGCCGTCGTTCGAACAGGCGCCGCACGGGTATGGCCCCGTGCGGCTGTAGCCCACGGAGGATCCTGGCATGAGTACACAGTTACGGACATTCGACACGGTCGTCGTCGGTGGTGGCCCGGCGGGGGCGACGGCTGCCAACGATCTGGCCCAGGCCGGCAAGGCCGTCATGCTGCTGGACCGCGCTGGGCGCATCAAACCCTGCGGCGGCGCCATCCCGCCGATTCTGCTGGATGAGTTTGCGGTACCGGAATCGCTGCTGGTTGCCAGGGTGAAGGCTGCGCGGATCGTCTCACCCAGTGATCGCAAGGTGGACATGCCGGTCGGCGACGGCTTTGTCGGCATGGTCGATCGTGACGTATTCGACGAATGGCTGCGTGAGCGTGCGGCAAACAGCGGGGCTACCCGCGTCACCGGCACGTTCAAGAAATTCCTGCGCGATGACGATGGCACAGCCATCATTCTTTATCGGGATGCCGAGGGCGTCGAGCAGCAGGTGCGCGCCCGGTTCGTCATTGGTGCTGACGGTGCGCGCTCCGAGATCGGTCGTCAGACCGTGCCTGGGGCCGACAAGGTCCCCTATGTGGCGGCCTATCACGAGATTGTCGAATCACCCGCGCAGGGTACCCGGGACTTCGATGGCGCGCGTTGCGATGTCTACTATCGCGGCTCGCTATCGCCGGATTTCTACGCCTGGGTGTTCCCGCATGGGAACGTCACCAGCGTCGGCGTCGGCTCCGCCCAAAAGGGCTTCTCGCTGCGCCGGGCGGTGGATGAACTGCGTGAGGCGACCGGGCTTGATCTCGGCAAGACCGTGCGGCGTGAGGGCGCGCCCATTCCGCTGAAGCCGATGAAGCGCTGGGATAACGGGCGAGACGTGCTGCTCGCAGGCGATGCCGCGGGGATCGTGGCGCCGGCCTCGGGCGAGGGCATCTACTACGCGATGCTCGGCGGTCGCCTGGCCGCCGAGGCCGTGGCCCAGGCGCTGGCGACCGGCAAGGCCTCCGCGTTGCGCAGCGCGCGCAAGCGGTTCATGCGCCAGCATGGCAAGGTGTTCTGGGTGCTGGGGATCATGCAGTCGTTCTGGTACTCCTCCGACAAGCGTCGTGAGCGTTTCGTCACGATCTGCGGAGATGAGGACGTGCAGTACCTGACCTGGCAGGCGTATATGTACAAGAAGCTCGTGCGCGCCAAACCGATGGCTCATGTGCGTATTTTCTGCAAGGACATGGCGCATCTCCTGGGTCTGGTGCGTGCATGACGCCGGCGCGACCCCGGCGCTGGAAAATCATCGCCACGGCGGCGATCGCAGCGTTCGGGGTCGCCATCGTCGGCGCACTGATGACCGATCTGTCGCCATGGTATTTCGAGCTGGAACAGCCGTCATGGAAACCGCCGGATGCGCTTTTCGGGCCGGTGTGGACGTTGATCTTCGCGCTGTGCGCCGTAGCAGGCGTCAAAGCCTGGGAGCGCCGGCCAGAGCGCGGCTACCGCGAATGGCTGCTGGTCTTCTTCACCCTCAACGCGTTTCTCAATGTCTTCTGGAGTTTGCTGTTTTTCCGGTTGCAGCGTCCGGACTGGGCGTTATTCGAGGTGAGCTTCCTGTGGGCTTCCGTCGCGCTGCTCATCTGGTGGTTGTCCCGGGCGTCCTGGAAAATCGCGTTGCTGCTGCTGCCCTATCTGGTGTGGGTGACCATCGCCGGCGTGCTGAACAGTGCCGTGGTCGAACTGAACGCGCCGTTCGGCTGATTCTCGAGATCTGCGGGCGCGATCCGCACGCCCGCCGAGGACCGGCCGACACCCCAACGGAGACCTGATGGCCGGGTTCTTCGCAAGCGGCCAGGCCATCGACCTGGTGTTGTGTGTCATGGCTCTCGAGGCCGGTGTGCTGACGTGGCTGTATCGTCGGCGCGGCATCGGCGTGGCGCCGCGTGTCTTGTGGCCCATGCTCATTGCCGGTGCGGCGCTGCTATTGGCCCTGCGGGCGGCGCTGACCGGCGCGGGCTGGGTGTCGCTGGCCGGCCTCCTGCTGGCAGCCCTGGCAGCCCACCTGTTCGATCTCGCCGGTCGCTGGCGAGCGCGCGACCCCGGTACTGTGGCGGGGTCACGACCATGAGTGCGCAATCGCCAGTCGGCGAACCCGAGGTGAGGACCGCACCACCACGCCGCGACCCGGCGGCCAAGCGTCAGCACCTCGATGTGTGCCTGTATGAGGACGTCGAGTACCGCAAGCCGACGGGGCTCGAGGCCTGGACGTTTCAGAATGAGGCCTTGCCGGAAGTCTCTCTCGAGCACCTTGATCTGAGCTGCTCGCTGGCCGGCCGGCGCCTGGCCGCGCCGCTGATGATCTCGCCGATGACCGGTGGGACGCCGCGCGCCGGCGAGCTCAATCTCCGGCTGGCCCGCGTGGCCCAGCGCTTCGGTCTGGCGATGGGGGTGGGCAGTCAGCGCCTGGCGCTGGAGGATGCGGCGCGGGCGCGCTGGTTCAAGGTGCGCCATGTCGCGCCGGATATTGCCCTGTTCGCGAATTTCGGTGGCGCTCAGCTGGTGCGGGGCTGGGGCGTCGACGAGGCCCGGCGGGCGGTCGAGATGATCGAAGCGGATGCCCTGTTCATTCATCTCAACCCGATTCAGGAAGCGATCCAGGGGGGCGATCAGGACTTCCGGGGTCTTTCGGCGCGCCTTCAGGGTCTGTGCACGGCACTGCACGCCGAGGGTATTCCGGTTTTCGCGCGGGAAGTGGGGTTCGGGCTCAGCGAAAATGCCGCGCGACGGCTGCTCGATTGCGGCATCGCGGGGCTGGATTGCGCGGGTGCAGGGGGGACGTCCTGGGCGCGGGTGGAGGCGTTGTGCGCGCGCAGCGAACGCCGCCGGGTCCTGGGTGAGCGTTTTGCGGAGTGGGGGATTCCCACCAGTCAGAGTATCCTCAACGTCCGCCGGGTGTCGGCTGACATCCCGCTGATCGCCTGTGGCGGTCTGCGCGACGGGATGGACGTCGCACGGGCACTGGCGTTAGGGGCCGACGTCGGCTCCATGGCGAGAGCCATGCTGCTGCGGGCGAACGAGTCGGAGGCGGCGCTCGCCGCGTTCGTGGAGTCGGTGCTGACCGAACTTCGGGTGTGCATGTTCGGCAGCGGCGCGGCCAACGTGAAGGCCCTCCGGGGCCGCGTGTTCCGCGACGATCCCGCGGTCTGAATCAGCGTCTGGACCGGCGCCGTACGTCGCGCGGCCGCTGGCCTTCGAGTGGGCAGGAGATCCCCAGAATGCAACAGCACACCCCTTCTGACGCCCTGCTGCTGCACGGGTTGCAGGATCATCCGCAGCGAACGATTGTTGCGGCCGAACTGCATGCCAGGCCGTTCGAAACCTTCACCGCACCCCTGCGCGCATCGCACCTGGCCATGCTCGGCAGCGATGGCGCCGCCGATCGTGCCCATGTCGCCCGTCTATGTGAGGCGCTCGATCAGCGGGTCCCTGGGGACGGCGCCACGCATCACAGTGTCGAGCTTGGCTCCTTCCGTCTGCGCTGGGAGCGCCACACCGAGTTCTCCACCTACACGTTCTTCATCACCGATTACAGCGCCTACGGGCAGGAGCCTTTCGATGTCGTGGCGCTGGACAAGGTCCCCGAGGCCTGGCTGGCCGCGATCGCGGGTCGCATGATTGCCGGCGTGCATCTGACGCTCGAGGCGTCCAGTCGCCCGGCGCGCGGCGTCCACGAGGTCATCGAGATGTTCCGCACGCCGAACGTCGCCGGCAGCCATGTCGCGGACGGCGGTGCGCTGGTGTTCACCGATTTCCGTCTGCACGGTGATGGCTTCGGACGCCTGCTCGTGCAGGACCGGGGGTTGCCGCCCATGCGCACCGGGCGTCTCGTGCAGCGCCTGCTGGAGATCGAGACTTATCGACTGATCGCGCTGCTCGCCTTTCCCGTGGCGCGGGCAGCCAGCCCTGAGCTCAATGCCATCGAACAGCGGCTGCAGACCATCACCGACCGCATGGCCGGCGACTGTGCCCTGGAAGAGCAGCAGGGTCTGCTGGACGAGATCGCCGGCCTGGCGAGTGAGCTGGCCCGCGCCAGCGCCGCAAGGAACTTCCGGCTCAGCGCGGCACGCGCCTATCACAGCATCGTCATGCACCGGATTCAGGCGCTGCGGGAGCAGCGCCTCAGCGGATTACAGACCATTGGCGAGTTCATGGATCGACGGTTCACGCCGGCGATGCACACCTGCCAGTCCGTGGTGGATCGACAGGAGGCGCTGTCACGCAGTCTGGCCCGCGCGACGGACCTGCTGCGCACCCGCGTCGACGTGGCGCTGGAACGTCAGAATCGCGATCTGCTGGCCTCGATGAACCGACGCACAGATCTACAGCTGCGCCTGCAGCAGACGGTCGAGGGCCTCTCGGTGGTGGTGATCAGCTATTACAGCGCCGGGTTGCTGCATTTCATGCTCAAGGGGCTGGTGGCTGCCGGGCTGGCGATCAATGTCGACCTCACCATGGGCCTGGCAGTCCCGGTGCTGGTGCTGGCGATCTTCTTCAGCATCCGCACCATGCGCCGGCGTCTGCTGCGTCAACCCCCAAGCGAGGGTTGAGGGGGTGCTGTGGGCGCCGTCCCCGACGGCTCTGGCGCCCCGTCGGGTGGGGCCGGTCGGCGCGCGGCCTCGGCGATCAGTCTGGCGAAGGTCTCCGGGCGCTCTTCATGGGCAAGGTGCCCAAGGCCCGGTAACTCCACCAGGCGAGACCCCGGCACCAGGCGACTGACGCGGCCGGACTCGGCTGGCGGGACCGTACGGTCGTTCCCGGTGGCGATCAGTACCAGTGGCACGGCCAGGCGGGGCAGGTCGCGTTGCAGTGCGCGAAGATCCCAGTTGGCCATCATGCTCAGGACGTCGCGCACGTGGGCCGGATTGCTCACCAGACGCTGGTAGAGCGCCTGGCCCGCGGGGTCGATCACCGAACCCGTGCTGTCCATCAGTTTGGCGACCATCCTGCCGTCTACGGCGCGCCGCGCGACCAGCCGCGGCAACAGGGGTGTGGCGACCATCAGCCGCCCGACGGCGAGGAACAGCGGCACCGGCATCCCGGGCAGCGGCAACAGTGCGCCATTGAGACTGATCAGCTGCGCCGGCGCTGCGTGCCCATCGAGCACCATCCGGCTGGCAATGGCCGCCCCCGCAGAGTGGCCGACGATCAGCGTCGGGCTCATGCCCAGTTCGCCAAGGAGCTCGGCGGTCAGCGCTGCCATCCCCGGCAGGGTGAAGCCCGATCGCGACATCGGGGCGCCGGTAAACCCATGACCGGGGAGGTCCGGTGCGATGACCGTGTACTCGCGCGCCAGCAACGGCAGCAGTTCGCGCCAGGAATGGGTCGCGGCGCCGGTGCCGTGCAGCAGCAGCACGGGCGGGCCCTCCCCGGCGACCTGGACATGCCAGCGGAGCCGGCCTGCATCGACGAATCGGCTGTGAGCCCTGTTGGGCCAGTCCCGGCCCTCACGCGCCCAGTCGAGGCGCGGGCTCATGACCAGGGTCGGCCGACAGGGCGCCTCAACCGCTTACCCTCAGCCGCTGAACCGGAAGACGCCCAGCAGGAAGCGCCGGGTCACCGGCTGCGGCGCCTCGAGGTCCGGCCACTCGGCCGCCGCGAAGGCGTCCAGGCGGCGCATGGTCTCGGTGAGGACATCGTCCGGCAGGACCCAGCTTTCCGCATCGTCGCGGGAGCGGATGCCGTCCAGCACCTGGCGGGGCGTGAGCTCGGTGCGCCATTCTGCGCCGATGACCTCCCCTTCGCCGACCGGCCGGGCGCCGAGGGCCATGAGGGTCTTGACGATGGCCGCACCGCCGCTGGGTGGGGCCGCTGCCGTCGCTCCGGGAGGCAGCATTTCCGTGCCGACTTCCACCACGGTCTTGCGAAAGGTGTTGCGGATCATGCCCGCGAAGGACTCGGGATCGACCCAGTCGCGGCCGAGCACCAGGGTGCCGCCAGGTCTCACCAGCCGGCTGACCTGGGCCAGTACCCCGGCCCAGTCGGCGACCAGATGCAGCACATGCACCGCCATCGCGCCGTCGAAAACGCCCTCACGAAACGGCAGCCTGGTGATGTCGGCCTGGGCCAGGTGGATGCCCTCCAGTCCGTCGTCATCGATGCGTCTGGACAGCGCCGCCAGCATGTGCGCCGAGAGATCGACACCATAGACCTCGCAGCCCGCGGCGGCGACCGGCAGGGCGATGCGTCCGGTGCCCACGCCGAGTTCCAGGACTCTGGCGCGCTCGCCCACCTGGCTCGAAATGGCGCGTCCGATGTCTCCCGAGACCTCGGGAGGATGGCCACGCAGGGCGTCATACTGCACCGCGACGCGTGTATCGAAGCGGTAGTCCAGGCCAGGCTGTCCACTCATAAAACGGTATCCGCAAACGTGTTCGAGTCCCGATGATACCCCGCCCGGCGCGTGGCGGGGCAGGGCCGCAGGCGCGGGGTGTCAGGCGCTTGCCGCGCTGCCGGCTGGCAGCGGCGTATCGGCGGATCGATCCACGTTGACCGGCGTGCTGGCGCTCGCGGCGAACTTGCGAACGTTGACGCGATAGAGAATATAGCCCGCGACCAGTAGGCCTGCGGCTTCAAGCATGAAAATGCCGAAATAGGCGTACTTGGGTGCCAGCAGACCACTGCCGATCAGCGACGTGTGCAGGGCGCCGCTGCCCAGGGAAGACATCCCCATCCCCAACGCCTGCGCGGTACCCCAGAGACCCATGTACAGACCCGTGGCGCCGGCGACGGTCATTTCCATCATTAACGCCAGTGCCCCGACATTGAACATCCCGATGAACAGCCCCATGGCAAACAGTCCGGGTTTGACGACCGGCTGGATTTCCATCACCGACACGGCGCCAAGCAGGACAAAGCCCGCGGCGGTGCCGGCAAGACCGGTGATCACCAGGGTTTTCCGCGAGACCTTGAAGATGTAGCTGAATACGCCGGTCAGCAGCATGCCGAGCATGATGCCTCCGCCCCAGAAGCGCTGGAACGTGGAGGTTTCGGTGATTGACATGGCGAAGACTTCAGCCCCGAACACCTCGATGATGTTCTCCTGCAGGAAAATCGAGAACATCGCCAGGGAAATGAAGGCGAAAAAGGCACGGGTCTGCGGGTTCTGCTGAAGCAGCTTGACTGCGGACATCAGCGGATTGCCGGGAGGGGCGAGCGAGCGGGCCTTGACGCGAGCTTCTTCGAGCTGCGTGGCGGTCATGCGCCGTTCCATGCCGATCACACCGATCAGCGTGCTGCCGACCACAATCAGCGGTGTGAGGTTGTACAGATTCTGCATGGCTTCCGGGGTGAACTCCGGCCGCACGATGTTCATCACCACCGTGGCGAGGATGGTGCTCATGATCATCACCAGCCAGACCACGGAAATCACCAGACTGCGGGTTTCGGGTGTGGTGACTTCGGCGAGCAGCGAATGGTAGGTGTCAGCGATCACCGCCATCGACAGACCGAACAGCGTGAACAGCACGATGGCGCTCAGCATGGCCACCGCGGAGCCGGTGCCCATGGCCATCGTCACCGTCGGCAACGCGAGAAACAGCAGGCTGGCGGTGATGCTGCCGAGCAGCAGGTAGGGTGTGCGCCGGTAGCCGAACAGCGGCATGGTGTCGGCAATCCGGCCGATCACCACCTGGAACGGGGCCATGAAGTAGTGAATCGACAGCAGGGCGGTGACGATGATCGCGGCGATACCGAGTTCAAAGATCGCCACGCGATTGAAGTCGATGGTGAGCAGGGCGAACATCCAGCCGGTGGCGACCTTGGGCAGGGCAATACGCAACGTCCAGAAGATCGCTCTGATGGCCTGCCACATGGTGAAGGAACTCCCCCGAAATAATGTAAACTTTGTATTACACCTGCGGGCGTATTGCAAGCTTGACACGCGGCTTTCGCGGGCGCCTGACCGCAGGCCGGCCGGGGCGTGTTCGATCAGCGTCCCGGGGGGGTGGGGCTGCTCGGGGCGGCGGTCCTCGGGACGGGGGGCGCCGGCGTCGCCGCGGTCGTGGCGGCGAAGTCCAGGGGTCGCACGAACCACATGTTGATTGCACCGATCAGGGCCACCGCCGCCACGATCAGGAAGGGGAGCAGATAGTCGCCCGTCGCGTCTCGCAGCAGGCCGATGCCGGCAATGCCGAGCACCGCGCCGATGGTATCAATGAAGATGATCAGGCCGAGGATCCGCCCGAGTTCGCGCTGGCCGAAACTGGCGATGCACACCAGCTGGATCATCGTGAATGCACCCCCGAAGCCCAGCCCGTAGACCAGCGTGAACACGGCCAGCTGGGGCACCCTGTCGGTGAGCATGAGCGTCCCGCCGGGCCACTGGAACAGCAGCAGGCAGCCGGCCAGCATCACCAGGCTGGCGACGATCATCACCTCCTGCTTGGGCCGATGATCGGCCAGCCAGCCGAAGAGGAACTTGCCCGCCACCGAAAACCCGAGGACCAGTGAGTAGAACAGCGTCGCCTGGCGGATGCCGAGACCGGCCTCCTGCTCGAGAAACAGCGTGAGCTGGCTGTTGACCGCGGTGATGGAAAACCACAGGCAGAACGAGCCGAGCGCGAGCGCCCACAGGGTGCGGGTGCGCAGGGCCTCGCGCAAGGTCACCCCGGGCAGGGCCTGGGGGTTCTCATGGCCGCGCGGCGGGGCGTCCAGCCCGTCGGCGAACTGCCCGACGTCGGCGGGCTGCTCGCGCACGAACAGCCAGACGGCGGGGACCGGCAGCAGCCAGATCAGCGCGGCCGCGAGCCCGAAGCCCCAGCGCCAGCCGTAATCGGGGCTGGCGACGAGTCCGGAGATCAGGTTCGGCAGCACGAAGCCGGCAAGGCTGGAGCCGGCCACCAGCACGCCGATGACCCTGCCGCGCTTGACGTTGAACCAGTTCGACAGCAAGACGACATTGATCATCAGCCCGGCGCTGACCATTGTCACACCGAAGAGCATGTGCAGCAGGTAGAGCTGCCACAGGCTGGCGGTGAACGGATAGAGGGTCGCGGTGATCGCCAGCACGAGGATGCCGCAGCGCAGCACCTTGACCGTGCCGTAACGGTCGATCAACAGCCCGGCCAGCGGCGCGCTCAGGCCGCCGACCATGAAGGTCAGGGCGCCAGCCAGGCTGACCTGGCTGACCGTCAGTCCGAAGTCCTCGATCAGTCGCGGGAAGAGGTTCTGCGGCAGGTAATAGGCCACGCCGTTGGTGAAGAAATACGCCAGCGTGGCGCCGCCGGAGACGATCCAGCCGTAGAAGAACCCCTGTCCCTGGCGCCCTCCGCGACTCACGACGTCAGTTCTTCGCGATGTCCTCGAGAGTCTCCGAGTAGCGCTCGCCGCTGTCCTGCTCGCTGAGTTCGGTGATGTCCTTGCGCAGCAGGTAGAACAGCCGGTCCATGAAATCCTGGCGACGCTGCTCACGGTCCGCCAGCACGTCCTGGTCGGGTTGCCAGGCGTCGATTTCCTCGCCGAGGATCAGCTTTTTCTCGGCGGCGATCCGCTCGATGGTGTCGAGGCGGTCGCGGGTCACGTTGAGTTCGCTGGCGAGCACCATGACCATCGACATCAGGGTGTCGTTGACCGGATCGCCATAGATCTGCGGGCGCTTGCCACGAGCATCGCGGCGCACTTTGACCTGCGCGCTCATGCCTGCACCTCCGGCTTGCGCCCGATCAGGACCTCCCAACCGCCGCCCGGCGCGAACTCGCCGCTCTTGAACTCCTTGGACTCCGGGTCCAGCGCGGCCGCCGCATTGCCTGCCTGGGCCGCCGCGGCCAGTTCGAGGATGGCCATGGGCGCGGTATCGAACGCCACGTCTTCGCGCCGGAAGCCCGCTTTCTCGGCCAGTTCGATCTGGTCGGCTTCCCGCATCGCGCCCCAGAAGGGTTCGTTGTTGTAGTAGGTCTCGAGATCCAGGATGAACTGCGAGAAGGTGTCCATCTTGGTAAACGGCGGCAGGTCCGCGTGGATCATGACGCCGCCTGGCTTCAGCAGTCGATAACATTCCTTGAAGATGCGCGGCATGGCTTTACCCGAGGTCTCGTGCAGCAGGATGTGGCTGACGATGAGATCGAAACTCTCGTCTTCGAACGCCGTCTGTTCCGCGTTGCCGAGGACGAAGTTCACGTCGTGGCCGAGGCCCTTGGCCCGGGCATGCGCGTAGCGCACCAGCGGCGCGCCAACGTCCAGGCCGTAGACTTCGGCTGCGGGAAACCGCTCCTTGTAGGGCACGGTGGAATGGCCGACGGAGCAGCCCATGTCAAGAATCCGCGTGGGCTTGAACGCCGGCATGTTGCGTTGCAGGTAGTTGCAGACCGAGCGCCCCATGTCGTCGTTGTAGGGCCCGATGAACCCCATGGCGTAGAGATAGACGCCGCGGTCGTAGAGCGCGGCCACGGCCACGTCGTCCTCGGTGAACTCGTCGGCATAGCCGCCTGGCATGCAATGGATGTCGATGGCGGTGGCGTAGCGTGGCGGGGTGAAGTCGGGGTCGATCGACAGCTCCGCCTTCGAGGCTGCGGACAGGGCTTTCGCGGTGTCGATCAACTCGGGCAGCTGGCGCTCGATCGAGGTCGTGACCGACTCCCAGATCAGCTCCTGGGCGATGCGGTTGATGCTGATGTAATGCTGGAAGTAGGTGTCGCGCTCCATGGCCTTGCGGATGTCGCGACGGCTTTCGGGCGCGCGCGCCTCGGTCTTCTCGAAGTTTCTCGCGGCACGGGCCTGGTAGACGGTCTGGAGTCCGGGCAGCAGCTTCTGCTGGATACAGTTCTTCAGGCTCTTGCTGAATTCCTGGCGCGACCGCTCGTCGTGGTCGGTCTTGGGCAGCACGGGATGATCGAGCTGCTGGAAGGTGTTGAGCATGACACCGGCCATGAGTGTCTCCTCCAGTGATTTAAAGATTGAGTGACCGAGCCCCGGCCACAAAGGTAGCATGCGCGGCCGCGGCAGGCGGCGTTCCCGGCAGGGGGGGTGACCGCCTGTCGGATCGCCGGCTCAACGTTCGCGTCCATGGCGCCACAGCAGCAGCGCACCGGCCACGTTCAGCAGTCCGGGGAGCACGCCGAAGCTCAGCACAATGCCGCTCAAGGCGCGCGAGGACTGCTCCAGACCCGCCACCGCTCGCGCCGAGTCGAATCCGAAGGCCCCCAGCACCAGTCCGACCAGCAACGTGCCGCCCAGGGCAAACGCGATCTTGTCCACCGCGATCCAGGCCGCTGAATACAGGCCCGCATGCGACCGGTCCTCGGCGGCGATGTCGGAGAGCATCGAGAAGCCGAGCATGGCCCAGCCAGAGTTGCCCATGGCGCCGGCGAACACCAGCACGTAGATCACCCATAACGGTGCCCCTGCGGACAGCGACCAGGCGCTGTAACAGCCGGCGTACAGCAGGCTGGCGATCACATAGGTCGGGATCTTGCCCAGGCGGCGCGACACGGCGACCCACAGGGGCTGGGCGATGACGATGCCCGCGCAGGCCAGGAACACGACCAGCCCGATGAGCTGGAAGGCATCGTTGCGGCCCATGTTGTACATCAGGAAATACAGCAACGACGCATAGGCCATGCCGGCGCCGGTCAACTGCAGCATGGCCGCGCCGGCCAGCACGGCAAAGCGCGGCCGTGACAGCAGCAACAGCGCCTCGCGCAGGCTGATCGCCAGGCGCAGCGACGTGTCCTCGACCAGTCCGCTGCGTCCGGCGCCCCGCCGGGCACCGAAAAAAGCCACGATCAGCGCCACCGGGCAAATCACGGCCAGCACCAGCGCCATGCTTTCGTAGGCGGCCTGCCCACCGCCGCGAGCGTCGATGATGGCGGGGGCGAGCGCCCCCGCGGTGAGAATGCCGAGTGCGGAGAACACCAGCCGCCAGGCCATCAGCACGGTGCGCTGCTGGGGGTCGCCGGTCATTTCACCAGCGATGGCGAGATAGGGCACGGAGAACACCGCGAACACCAGCATGTACAGCGTGAAGGCGACGATGATCCAGCCGACCTGGCCCGCCATCGGCAGCGCAGGCACATGAAACAGCAGCAGCATCGCCAGTGGTGCCCCGGCCGCCCCGGCCAGCAGCCACCAGCGCCTGGGGATGCGCGTGCGCCAGCGGTCGGAGAGCACCCCGACCAGCATGTCGCCCACCACCCCGCACACGAGTTTCGGGATGAAAATTGCGGCGCCCGCGATGCCCGGTGGAATCCCGAGTACGGAGGTCATGAAGAACAGCAGCAGCAGCGAGGGCAGGTCGCGGAAGACCTGCCCGGCGACCTGTCCGCTGCCGTAACCGACCTGAGAGAGCAGGTCGATCCGGCGCCCTGGCGACGCTGCGACCGCCTGCTGGGCGGTGGCCATCGGGTCAGCCGCCCGCCGCCGCCACGGCATCACCGGGGCGTTCGCCTGTGCCACTCGCGTACACGCCGCTCTCCCTGTTGACCGATAGGTCCGAATGCCAGCATGTCACGGCGGCGGCAGGGGTTTTCCGAGGATTGAATTGCCCGTCCACGAGGTGGATAGTGAGGTGCGAGGCTTTCCTGTCCGGCGGGCCGATCTGAAAGACTGATGCCGGCGACAGTGTGATCTGATGGAGGTCAGACGGATGCAGACCCAAGCCCAGGTAGAGCCTGTCGGGCTCGTAGAGCGTGTGGCGGCGTTGCTCGGCCGCGAGCACGTGCTCACGGATGCCGACGAGATCGCCTTCTACTCGACCGATATCTATTCCGCGCGCGAGCGCCCGCTGGCGGTGGTGCGCCCCGGCAGCCTCGAGGACGTCGCCGCGCTGGCGAAGCTTGCCACGGCCGAGGGCGCGAGCCTCGTGCCCCGTGGCGGTGGCGCCTCGTACACTGACGGCTACCTGCCGACGGAGAGCCATTCTTTCCTGATCGACACCTCGCGGCTGGACGCGATCCTCGAGATCAACCAGGACGACATGTATGTCACCGTCCAGGCTGGCGTGCCCTGGGCAAAGCTCAACGACGCGCTCAAGCCGCTGGGCCTGCGGACCCCGTTTTACGGGCCGTTTTCCGGTCTGCACGCGACCGTCGGCGGCAGTATTTCGCAGAACAGTGTCAGTTGGGGGACCGGCACCTATGGCGTCTCTGCCGAGTCGGTGCTCGGTGTCGAGGTGGTGTTGTCCAGCGGTGAGGTGCTGCGCACCGGCACCTGGGGCACGGAGACGTCCACCCCCTTCTTTCGCCATTTCGGCCCGGATCTTACCGGATTGTTTACCGGTGACGTGGGTGCGCTTGGCATCAAGACCGCGGTGACCCTGCGGCTGATCGCGAGGCCGGCCGAGTTCATCGGTCTGTCATTCAAGTTCCCGGATTTCGACAGCATGCGCCAGGCGATGACCGCGGTCGCGAAGCTTGGTATCAACACCATCAACTTCGCGCTCGATCCCAAGCTCCAGCAGGGTCAACTGGGCAAGGCGAGCGCCGCCGATGCGATGACGGCGGCGCTGGCGGTGTTCAAGTCCTCCCGCAATCCACTGGATGGCCTGGTGCAGGTGGTGCGCATGGGCCTCGCTGGCAAGCGCTTCCTGTCGCCGGAGAACTACTCGGTGCACTATGTCGTCGAGGGCGTCGACCGGGCCTCGGCCAAGGCCTCGGCGGCGGCGCTGCGCCGGGCGGTAGCGGCGTTCGGCGCCGAGACGGCGAACACGATTCCGAACATCGTGCAGGCGATGCCCTTCGCGCCTTTCACCAACGTGCTTGGACCGAAGGGCGAGCGCTGGGTGCCGATCCACTGCGTGCTGCCGTTCTCCCGTGCCCTGGCGTTTCGTCACGACCTCGAGGCGCTCTACGCACGCTATGCCGAGCGCATGGAACGCCACAAGGTGACCTATGGCGCGATGTTCATGACAGTCAGTACCAATGCCTTTCTCTATGAGCCGGTGTTTTACTGGGAAGACGAGCGTAATGCCTGCAGCGAGCGCATGGTGCCTGCCGAGTATCTGGCCGACCTGCCGGTGTATCCACCGAACCCCGAGGGCCGTGAGCTGGTTGCGGAGATGAAGCAGGCGATCATCGATCTGATGCACCAGCATGGCGGCGCGCACTTCCAGATCGGCAAGCTCTATCCTTACCTGGTCGACCGCAACCCGGCGGCCGAGCGGCTGCTACGGGACATCAAGCAGGCGGTGGATCCCGAGCGCCGGGTGAACCCCGGCGCCCTCGGGCTTTAGGCGGCGGGCCGTGTCGGGCGAGCATGGACAGGCGCCGGCAGTCACGCCGGAGCTTCGTCAGCAGGTGGCGGGTTTTCTTGCCGAACCGCATCTGCAGTTTATCGGCGGTCGCTGGTGCGAGGGTGCGGCGAGCGGTACGCTGCCGGTGGAGAATCCGGCGACCGAAGTCGCGATCAGCGAAGTCGTGCTGGGCACCGGCGCCGATATCGATGCGGCGGTTGCCGCCGCGCGCAAGGCCCTGGAGGGGCCGTGGGGGCGGCTGAAGGCCTTCGAGCGGGCGCGGCTCCTGCTGGCCTTCGCCGACGAGGTGGCGCGAAACGCCGAACTGCTCGCCTGCGTCGAGACGCTGGAGAACGGCACGCCGTTCGCACTCTCGCTCGCCTCGACACAGGGGTTGATGCCGGAGCTGCTGCGCTACTACGCCGGCTGGCCCACCAAGCTCACCGGCGAGACGGTGCCGGCGGCACCGGCCGGCCGGGAATCCCTGGACTGGCTGGTCTACACCGAACGCGAGCCGATCGGTGTCGTCGGCGCGATCACGCCCTGGAACGCGCCGCTGAACATCATTCTCCTGAAGCTTGCGCCTGCGCTGGCTGCAGGCTGCACGGTGGTGCTCAAGCCCGCCGAGCTCACGCCCCTGACGGCCGAATTGCTGGTGCGGCTGGCGCAGGAGGCCGGTCTGCCGGAGGGCGTGCTCAATCTCGTACAGGGTCGGGGCGAGGAGGTGGGGGCGGCACTCGCCGAGCATCCCGGCGTCGACAAGATCAGTTTCACCGGCTCCACCGAAGTGGGCCGCAGCATCGTGCGCGCCGCTGCGGGCAACCTGAAGAAGGTCACCCTGGAACTCGGCGGCAAGTCGCCGATGGTGGTGTTCGGTGATGCCGACCTGGAAGACGCCATCCCCACCGCCGCCATGGCGTGTTTTTTCCTGAGTGGACAGAACTGCATGGCGGGCACGCGGCTGTTCGTGCACGAGAGCATCCATGATCAGTTCGTCGCCGGGGTCAGCGGTATGGCCCAGGCGCTGAAGGTCGGCGATGGCCTCGAGCCTGATACGGTCCTCGGGCCGTTGATCTCTGCCGCCCAGCGCCGCCGAGTGCTCGATTACATCGCCCTCGGCGAGGACGAAGGTGCCCGCCGGGTGACGCCGGCACGGACGTTCGAGGGTCCCGGTCACTTCGTGGCGCCCGTGGTGTTTGCCGACTGTCATGCGGACATGCGGATCGTGCGCGAGGAGATCTTCGGGCCGGTGCTGACCGTCCAGCGTTTCGGCGGCGAGGATCTGGAGGCCCTGGCGACACGGGTCAACGACACGATTTACGGCCTGTCGGGCAGCGTCTGGAGCCGCGATCTCACCACCGCGCTGAGTTTCGCGCGGCGGATCGACTCCGGCCAGGTGGCGGTGAACGCGCATGCCGCGGTCAGCCCCGAGACCCCCTTCGGCGGCAATCGCCAGTCGGGCTGGGGACGGGAGATGGGTCGTGAGAGCCTCGACGCCTATCTCAAGACCAAGGCCGTCAGCGTCAGGCTTTGACGACAGGTCAGCGGGGAGTGCGGCCATGAGTACATTGCGGGATGAGGCGGCCCCGATCGCCGTCATCGGGGCCGGCCTTGGGGGGCTGGCGACAGCCATCGGCCTGCTGAAACAGGGGTTTCGGGTGCAGGTGTTCGAGCAGGCTGATGCCTTCGGCGAAGTCGGCGCGGGCATCTCGCTGTCGCCCAACGCCAGCAAGATCCTGGCGGCCTGGGGTCTCGGCGAACCCTTGGCGGCCATGGCCAGCGTGCCGCTTACCGGCAATATCATGAACGGCCTCACCGGCGAGCTCATCCAGTCCCAGCCGCTGGGGGAGGTGCTGGAGCAGCTGTTCGGCTCGCCGTATTACCAGGTGCTGCGGCCTGATCTGCATGCGCTGCTGGTGGGCGAGGTGCGGCGGCTTGCGCCTGACGCGTTTCGCCTGGGGTGCCGGCTGGTCGATATCGAAGGCCCGGAGGAGGCCCCCGTGCTGGTGTTCGCCAACGGCGAACGCGCGGCGGCCTCCCTGGTGATCGGTGCGGATGGCGCACGCTCGGTGGTGCGGGCGCGACGCTTCGTCGACGAACCGGCCCGCTTCACCGGCCACATCGCCTTCCGCGGCGTGCTGCCGATGGCCGAGCTGCCGGCGCAGTATCACGCGCCCCGCTCGGTGGTCTGGCTGGGCGATCGTCGGCAGCTGGTCCACTATCCGCTGGACAACGGACGGGCGTTGAACGTCGTCGCCTTCGTCAGTGATGTCAGCTGGGATCGTGAGGGGTGGCAGGAGCGGGCGGAGCTGTCCGAGCTGCGCGAGGCCTTTGCGGGTTTCTGTGACGAGGCGACCGGGGTGCTCGAGCACTTCGAGGGGCGCGAACTCTACAAGTGGGCTCTCTATGATCGCGAGCCCGTGGACGACTGGGTCCGCGGGCGGCTGGTGCTGCTGGGTGACGCCGCCCATCCCATGCTGCCGTATCTCGGCCAGGGGGCGGCCATGGCGATCGAGGACGCCTGGGTGCTTGCTGGCGTGCTCGGCCAGCATGAGGCCCCGGCCGATGCGCTGGCCGACTACCAGGCCCGGCGGGTCGAGCGTGCGCGCTGGGTGCTGCTGGAATCCCGCGAAGCCGGCCGCCGTTTCCATGAGCCCGGTCAGGACGAGTCGCGATTCTCTGACGATGCGGCCATGCGCACCCGGGAGCTGTTCGCACCCGGGCCGGCGTCGCTGCTGGGTTAGGGTGGGGCGGCCCCGGAGTTCATTGCCCCGTCGCGAAGCGTGCCACGGCCTCGCACCAGGCATCCGGTTGCTCATCCACGATGTCGTGGGTGCCGCCTTCCAGTTCGACGTAGGCGAAGTCCGGGCGCAGCTCGCGGGCCCGCTGCACCGCCTGGTAGATGTCATCCCCGGTGTTGGTGAGGATCAGCGTCGGCTGGGTGATCCGCGCGATGGGATCGGCGATGTCGTGGGCGAAGGCGGCATGGTGGCCGTACCACTCGGTCTCGCCGGCCAGCAGCATCTGCACCACGCCGCGGTGCATGGCCTCCAGGTGGCTCCAGCCGGGCGTGAAGAACACCCGGCGGTTCCAGAGGTCCAGCAGGTGCGAGCCGTCGGCCTCGATGCCGATCTTCGGTGCGTTGGCCAGCGCGCTGCGGAAATGTTCGCGTTCCTCGGCAGTCAGCACGGGCGGGCCGTTGAGCACCAGCCGGCTGACCTGCTCCGGTGCGCGCACGGCGATCTCGGCGGCAATCGAGGCCCCGGTGTGATGGCCCAGCAGCACGACCGGGCCGAGGTCCAGGCCGCGCAGGGCGGCGATCAGCGCCTCGGCATAGTCACCGATCGTGGGCAGGTGGCCCGGCAGGTCCGACAGCCCGAAGCCCGGCGTGTCCAGGCCGATGGCGCGCAGGCCGTGTGCGGCGAGACGCGGGTAGGCCGCCAGGAACATCTCCGAGGAACTGGGGCTCTGGTGCAGCAGCACCAGGGGCGATCCCTCGCCGGCCTCACGGTGGTGAATCTGGCCGAAGGGGCCATCGACATAGCCCTTGCGAATTCCCTGTGTCATGAGCGTCTCCCGCGCACCGTAAGCGAGTCCGGATGATGCGGGAGATGACCCCGGCCCCGGGCGATGCCGAGGCCAGCTGACCGTCGCGTGGTCAGCCGGCGAACAGCCGGGTCTACAGGATGACGAGATGGCGGGGCTCGGCCCCCTCGACGGCCGCAGTGGGGACATTGCGGTCGAAGGTGACCAGGCGTCCGCCATGGTGGACGGCCAGGGCGAGCAGGTAGGCGTCGGTGACCTGGCGGGCGCCGAGCAGCCGGTCGGATCTGATCCGCGCCGTATCCAGCAGACTGAGATCGTCTGGCCAGAAGCGGTGCCAGCGGGCGATCGTGGCGGCGCGTAGCCGTTCGGCGATCGCGGCGGGAGGCAGTGCACCTGGATAAGCGGGTTGCGACATGATCCGGACACAGCCGTTTTGGGTGAGCGGGCACGACGCCCACCCGGCGGCCATGTGGGTGTCCAGCCAGCCGTGCGCGGCGCGGTGATGAACATGGTCGACGTCGAGTAGCGCGATCAGCACGTTGACGTCGAACAGGGCGCGCATCAAATCCCTTCCTGGTCTCTCAGCCGTTCGATCATCTCGTCGGTGATGACCTGTCCGCGTGAGGCGAATGGCTTGAATCCGTAATGTGGCGGGGGCTCGCCGACTGCAGCGGCCCGATCGCTGGCCGGCTGGGTCATGGCCACGCGCAGCAACTCGGAGACGACGTCCCCGACGCTCCGACCCTCCCGGTGGGCGCGGGCCTTGGCTGCTGCAAGCACATCGTCGTCGAGGTTGAGTGTGGTTCTCATCGCGGGCCAGCCCGTATCGATGCAGTGATGCGTTGATGTTATCGCATCGAACGGGCCCCTGCCAGCCCCCGTCGCGCACTGCCGACCGGGCGACCGGTGGGTCGGTACGCCAGTTCGGCTACACTCGCGACCCATGACTGCACCGCTCAGGCTGATCGTCGGTCTCGGCAATCCCGGGCCCCGGTATGAACAGACCCGCCACAACGCAGGGTTCTGGTTTGTCGACCTGCTCGCCGAGCGGGAGCGCGGGCGCTTCGCCATGGAAGCGAAGTTCCAGGGCGAGCTCGCGCGCATCGTGCTGGCCGGGGACGAGCTGCGGCTGCTGAAGCCCCAGACCTTCATGAACCTCAGCGGCCAGTCGGCCGGCGCCGTGGCGCGGTTTTTCAAGCTGGCGCCGGAGCAGGTGCTGGTGGCGCATGATGAGCTCGACCTGTTACCCGGCACCGCGCGGCTGAAGCGCGGCGGCGGCCACGGCGGACACAACGGGCTGCGCGATCTCATCCGCCACATCGGTGCCGACTTCTGGCGGCTGCGGATCGGGATTGGTCATCCCGGTCACCGTGACCAGGTCACCGATTATGTGCTCACCCGTGCGCCGGCGGCCGAAGACACCCTGATCCGCGAGAGCCTCGCCGACGCCGCCGCCGCGGTAGAGAAGATGCTCGCCCAGGGCGCAGAACGGGCGATGCACCAGCTGCACAGCCGCGGCGTGCAGGCCAGGCCCTACCGCAAACCGGAGGCGACCGATCCATGAGCGAGTTCGAGACGCTGCGCTACGAGGCCAGTGACGGCGCCATCCGCGTGACCCTGGCGCGCCCCGCGTCGCTGAATGCGATGAACGGACGGATGATCGAAGACCTGCACGCGGCGGCGAACCGCATCGCCTCCGACGCGCAGGCCCGGGCGGTCCTGCTGCGGGCCGAGGGCCGCGGCTTCTGTTCCGGCGCCGATCTCGCCGCCGACGATCTTCCGCCCGACCCCGCGTTGAGCCGTGGCGAGAACATCGCGCGGCGCCTGGTCACCCGCTTCAATCCGATGATCGAGGCATGGCGTAGCCTGCCGGTGCCGGTGGTGGTGGCGGTCAACGGCGTCGCCGCTGGCGGAGGCGTCGGCCTGGCGCTCACCGGCGATATCGTGGTCGCTGCCCGCTCGGCTTCGTTCGTGCAGGTGTTCGGCCCACGGCTCGGGCTGGCGCCGGATCTCGGCTGCAGCTGGGTGCTGCCGCGACGCGTGGGCGATGCCCGGGCACTCGGGCTGATGCTGCTCGGCGACCCCCTGGACGGATCCGCCGCAGCGGCCATGGGTCTGATCTGGGCCTGCGTCGATGATGCCGAGCTGGCACCGCAGACCGAGTCGCTGCTCACACGCCTGGCGGAGGGGCCGACACAGGCGTTTCGTCGGATCAAGACGCTGGTGGCAGCGTCCCAGGACACGAGCCTGGCCGCGCAACTGGCGCTGGAAGCGGAGGCCCAGGGCGAGCTGGGTGATACCGGGGATTTCGCCGAAGGCATCAGCGCGTTTCTGGAGAAGCGTGCACCTCGGTTCGAGGGACGCTGACCTGCCGTCAGTGCGGGACGAAGAGGTTGCGGCCGTTCGTGTGGCTCGCCTTGCCCAGGCTGCCGATCGCATCGTCGGCCATCAGTCGCTGCCACGCGTCCGTATCACCGGGCGGGGTGTTGGCGACAAAACGCGCCCCGGAATCGAGCCGCCGCGCGATGACGATACCGAGCTGCGGCCCCTCCCGGCCATGCATCACCGTGCAGGTCTCGATGCGGGCTTCACCCTCGGGGTATTCGGTCACTGGCGGAGACGGCTGGGCGTCGATCTCGGCCTGCAGGCGCCTGGTCTCCGGCGGCTGCCACGGCAACTGCGGTGGCGTGGCGGACAGGACGCTCGCGGCATGCTTGGAAAGTATCCCGCCGTTGCCGGTGATCAGCGCATGGCTCTGCGGAGCCTCGCGAAGGCGGGTGATCGCGGCCACCAGTGCGTGCATGGAATAGTTGTTGCCGGGCCCGCCGAAGAACGGCAGCCCACCGGTGAGCGTGAGTCCGCGCGGGTCGTCCTCGGCCAGACCGAGCGCCTCGCAGGCGATCTCCACCGCCGAGGCGAAGCAGCTGTAGAGATCGAAGCAGGCGATGTCATCGAGACCGAGCCCCGCCATCTCGAGCGCCGCGCCTCCCGTGCGGGCCATGGCCGGACTGCTCGCGTAATCGACCCGGTCGAGCATCAGCATTTTCTCGTTGAGGTCGCAGGCGCCGTGCAGGAACACCTGCCGCTCGGCCGGGATGCCAAGTTCGCGCGCAAGCCCTGCCGAGGTGAGCACGATCGCGGCGGCCTGGTCGACGTTGTCCCGGGCGTTGACGAGGCGGGTGTAGGGGAAGCCCAGCCAGGGGTTCTCCGCCGAGGGGGTGACCAGCGCCTCCGCCGCCAGCGGGGACGGCCAGGCGGCATGGGGATTGTCGCGGGCCACGGCGTTGAGCGAGGCCAGCAGCCGTCCCATGCGTGCGAGGTGCGCCTCGACACTCAGCCCACGTGCCGCACGCAGCGCCTGCTCGAACAGCGGATAGGTGTTGACCGGGATCCCCAGCCCGTGGGCCAGTTCATGCGGCGTGACCAGGCGCTCGCCGAACCCGCGGTCCTCAATGCTGCCTGCATCGCTGCGCTGCCAGTCGAGCGTGAGGCCAGCCCGCGCCGCCGCACGTTCCGTGGCCATGCATTCCGCGCCGGTGAGCAGCACCGCCGCCGCCTCGCCCCGGCGGATGCGTTCTGCCATCTGATGCAGGTATTTCTGTGGCGTGTTGCCGCCGACTTCCATGTAGATCGCTGTGCGGGGGCGTGCCCCGAGCTGTGCGGCCACGGCCAACGGCGGGTTGTCCGCGCGGCCATGCCCGTGCGCCCGGCGGGGGGTGGAGTCCGAAAACAGCCGGGTCACGGCGATGCTGTCCAGCCGGGTCGGCAGCTTGCCGCCCGCGCCACTGTCGCCAAGCGCGAGCCGCGCGGCCTCGGCGGCGAGCGCCATCGGGGCCAGGGCTTGTTGAGGGTCGCGCTCGCGCTGGGTGAGTTGCCCTGCGCCGACGATGACGGGGGTGGTGTCAGGGATCGACCTCATTTTCGACCGTCCATTGCTGATCCGCGTGTCGTGGATTGATTATGATGCACGGGTTGCGTCAATTGAGACGCAGCGTACGCTCGCCATAGGCTGGTCCAGGAGTCTACGCGCATGCATTACGACCCCCCCGAACGCGCCCGTGAACTCGGCGGGCTTCGTCTTGCACTCACCGTCGGTGTGCCCGCCCCCTGGGGCGAGGCGGCCAAGGCGCTGTGCCACGTCCGCAAGATCGAATACACGCCGG
>PWZL01000066.1 GCA_003567475.1 Gammaproteobacteria bacterium
CCGTTTTTTTTCAGAGGCGGATTCCGAGTCTGTCCGATAGCGCACAGATGCATCTGCGGGATTCGCTATTCTGGAGTTGATGGTCCAATACGATACCGATCCCGAGCGACGGGCAGCACCCGTGGCGGCATAGAGCAGTCCAATGGAGGCGCCTACATGAACAGATCTCAAGACGGTCCGAACCAGGCCAAGACGAAACCCGGTCAAGGTGCGGGCAACAACGCTGCGAAGAAGTCCCCGGACCGCGCGGGCAAGACAGAGAAACCAGGCGGCGAGGGTGGCACCGTACTGGGCCAGGTCAACGACGACGCCCGGAACAAGAAATAACCCGCATTTGAGCTTTCCCTCCCGCGAGACGAAGGAGAACACCATGCCCGCGAACAAAATTGTCGCTCTGATCCTACTGGTTGTTGGACTGATCCTGCTCTTTTTTGCCTATCAGTCGTCCCAGAGCCTGGGCGATCAGGTGTCGGAGACACTGACTGGCCGTTTCACTGACTCGACCATGTGGTTTCTGCTCCTCGGGGCGGCCGCCGTCGTGGCCAGTGGTGGGCTGCTCTTTTACGGCAAGTCCGCTGGGGCCTGACGCCGGTACATCACCGACACCGGGGGCACGCTGCGGCGTGTGCCGGTCTTGCACTGTGACATGTTGATCTAGCGCGGCTGCTCCCTGCGTTAACCCGGGGTCTGCGGTTGCCTTGGGTTATTCTGCTGGTTTTGCTGACCCGGCCGGGTTTGCTGTTGCCGATGGTCGTCCTGTTGCTTCGGTCGACCCTTCTGATCCTGCTGTCGGTCTGGATTGCTCATAAGAGTCTCCTTCACCAGCACATGCCAATCAACGTGCTTTCGGCGCCACGTTTACATGCCGTTACCCAGCAACACCTCAACATCGTGCTCCTGTCGGTCGTCGACCAGGGGGATCACCGCTTCCAGTCGACGCGGTCGGTGATCCGCCAGGGTTTCGCGTGCTTCGCTTGCCACTGCGATGCCGTCGATCGTGACCTGCATGGCCGGATCCGGTCGGTTGGCGATTCGCTTTATGACGACATGATAAACGGTGTCACGATACCGGTAGTGCATCGTATAGGTCTGCCAATGCGGAGGCATACATGGCGAAATCCTCAGCTGGTCAACCTCAAGGGTCAGACCGAGCAGGGATTCGACGGTGAACCGGTACATCCAGCCGGCGGCCCCGGTATACCACGTCCAGCCGCCACGTCCAGTGTGCGGTGAAACGCCATAAATGTCTGCAGCCATGACATAGGGCTCGACCTTGTAGCGCTGGACAGCATCAGGCGTCGTGCTTTGGTGGATAGGGTTGAGCAGATCGAACAACGCCCATGCTTGCGTGCTGTCGCCAATCAGCGCGAAGGCCATCGCGGACCAGATGCCCGCATGGGTGTACTGACCGCCGTTTTCCCGCACGCCCGGGATATACCCTTTGATATAGCCGGGCTCAAGATCCGACGTGTCGAACGGCGGGTCGAGCAGCTGGATCAGTCGCGCATCCCGTCGTACCAGCCGTCGGCCGACGGCTGCCATGGCCTGGCGGACGCGATCGGTATCCTTGCCGCCCGCGATGACAGCCCAGCTTTGGCTGATGGAGTCGATCTGGCATTCCTCGTTCGTGATCGAGCCCAACGGCGTACCGTCGTCGAACCAGGCACGACGGTACCAGTCGCCATCCCAGGCGTGTCTCTCGATGTTTTCGCGTAACGTCTCGGCCTGTTCGCGGCAAAGTTCCGCAAACTCGGTGTCGCCCCGTCCACGGGCGAGTTCGGCAAACGACTCGAGATTCTCCACCAGGAACCACGCCAGCCAAACACTTTCGCCCCGGCCTTCATGGCCGACGAGGTTCATGCCATCGTTCCAGTCGCCGCAGCCCATCAGCGGTAGCTGATGGACGCCGAAACGCAGTCCATGTTTGATTGCCCTTACGCAGTGCTCATACAAACTCGCCTGCTCAGTCGACTGTTGAGGCTGATCATAATAGGCCTCCTCTTGGGCAGACAGCTCGCGGCCTTCCAGAAAATGGATGGACTCCTCAAGGACGCCGGTGTCACCGGTCGCTCGAATATAACGGCCGGTGGCGTACGGCAGCCACAAATAGTCATCGGAAAAGTGAGTGCGCACACCCTGGCCGTCGGGGGGATGCCACCAGTGCTGAACATCCCCCTTGATGAACTGGCGGCCTGCGTGGAGGATGAGTTGCTCGCGCGCCAGCCACGGCGCCGCGTGGACGAGGGCCATGGTGTCCTGTAACTGATCTCTGAAGCCGAAAGCGCCACCGGACTGATAGTAGCCACTGCGTCCCCACAGTCTGCACGACAGCGTCTGATAGACCAGCCACCCGTTCGCCAGTACGTTCAGCGCGGGATCCGGAGTGTCTACGTTCACGGCCCCGAGGGTACGGTTCCAGTGACCCCATACCGCCTCCAGTGCCGAGTGGGCGTTCTGCGGACTGCCGAAGCGCTGGATGAACTGTCGGGCTTCGTGGGCGTCGGCTGCCGCGCCGAAGATGAATACCACCTCATGCTCCTGCCCGGGGGCAAGATCCAGGCGGGTCTGGAGCGCGGCGCACGGATCGAAGCCAGCACCAGTGCGGCCTGAAAGTCGCCTGCGGTACATGGCCGCCGGGCGGGCCAGCGTGCCGTTACGACCGATGAACTCGGTACGGTTCCCGCTCAGCGACCGGTCCCGTTCACTGACATGTGCGAAGACAACCCGCTGACGGCATTCACGTCCGTACGGGTTACGCGCAAACAGCGCACCGCTGTCCGTATCCGTTTCCGTGACGATATGCATCAGGTTGGCATGGCGCCATTCGCCGAGTACCAGCTCCCAGTAGCCCGTCAACGACAGGCGGCAGACCTCTTCCGAGGCATTACGCAGCTTGACGACCACAAACTTCACGGGTGCATCCATCGCCACGTAGGTCAACAGTTCCGTGTTGATGCCGGCTTCGCAATGTTCGAAGACGCTATAGCCGAAGCCATGACGGCACACGTAGCCGGATGTCCCGAGCGCCGGTTGCGGGGTTGGCGACCAGAACACCCCGGTACGCTCGTCGCGGATATACAGGGCTTCGCCACTGTGATCGGACACGGGGTCGTTGTGCCAGGGCGTCAGGCGGAACTCATGGGCGTTTTCCACCCACGTGTATGCGCTGCCGCGCTCGCTGACGACGGTACCGATATGCGGGCTTGCGATGACATTGACCCACGGTGCTGGCGTGACCTGACCGGGTTCGAGGGTGACGACATATTCGTGGCCATCGCGCGTAAAGCCCCCCAGACCGTTGTTAAAAATGAGCTCTCGTGCAGGCAGCGGATACACGACAGCGGGGGAGGGGCGTGTGGTCGGCACCAGCAGGTCAGACACTCTATCGGGAGCGACGCGGCGATCAATCTGCTCCACCAGGGTCTCACTGGTGTCACTGAAGACAATGCGGGCGACAGTCTGCAGCAATACCCGTTCGTCCTCGCTCAGCTCCTCCGCGCGGCGTAGGAAAACGCCGCCGGGGGTATCGAAGACCTGGGGTTCAGGGCCGCTGTTGATCAGGCCCATGATTACGTCATGGAGTTGTGCACGGTAACCGGAGAAGTCCTCGTTGACGATCACCAGATCGGCACGTAACCCTTTCATGCGCCAGTAAGCGTGCGCCTGCAGCACCTGCTTGACCAGATCCAGACGGTTGAGATCGCGGAGCGTCATCAGCACGATTGGGAGATCGCCGGAGATACCGAAGCGCCACAATCCGGCCTGACCCAACCGATTGCGGACGATGACGCTGGGTGGTGCACGCCGCAGAGCGCTGCCGAAGATCACCGAGTTGGCCAGGCGGCCGAACAGCTGGGCATCGGCCTGGGTGGCGTTGAGATGTCGGAGCACTTCCTGACTCTGAAACCAGGCCATTTCGAACGCGCGATCCACAAAGTGACGGTCGCAATATTTATCGATCAGCGCCACTGCGGCGGTACGCGTTTCTGCCACACCCGAGATGATCTGTATGCTGGCTGATTCATCTGGTGTCAGAGTCACCGTACAGCGGATGGCTACGATGGGGTCGAGAACCGGTCCCGCCGTATTGGAAAGCTTCGCGGGATGCTCGTGATTGTCGAGGACCAAGGGGTTGGCGACGGTGCGGCCGCGTCCGATGAACCGGACCCGATCCGTCTCGTATGATGGTTCGTCGATGACCGCCCCTGGCGCAGCGATGAGATGAAACAGCCAGGGCGAGGAATCACCGGGCGTACGGGGACGGCGAGTGCACAGTATGGCCTTTCGCTCAGGCAGGAGTTCGGTCTGCACGAAGAGGTTGCTGAAAGCGCGGTGTGCCAGGTCAGCGTTCAGAGGGGCCAGAAGAATCTCCGCGTAGCTCGTGACCTCGATATGCCGATGTTGCGTCGACTGGTTGGTCAGCGTGACGCGCCGGATCTCGACATCATCTTCCGGGGAAACGGTGAGCTCGGTGTGCGATTCGATGCCGTGATCAAGCCGCCGATATTCGGCGCGCGCCTGCACAAAGATGGCCTCGTAGTGATCGGCGCGCTGGAGCGTGGGTTGGTGGGCGGCGGACCAGTACCGTCCGCTGTCGTGGTCCCGCAGATAGAGGAAAGTACCCCACCCATCGGTGGTGGCGTCCTCTCGCCACCGGGTGATGGCCAGCTCGCCCCATCGGCTGGCGTTGCCGCCCGCATGAGTCACCATCAGATGGTAGCGACCGTTCGACAGCAGGTGGACCTCTGGGATGGGCGTATCGAGTTGGGTGAACACGCGCATGAGAGTGCCGACGTCGGGGCTCGGCGGGCGGGCGGCGGCGGACACTTCAGCCGCGTGGGGCTGTAGTGTCGTGTCTCGTTTCGGGATGCGCTCGTGCAGCAGCAACTCTGTTGCCCTTACGAGCGGATCGGACATGAAGCGTCGTTGCATGGGACGCTCGAGCAGGGCATGTGCAAACGCCAGTAGACTCATGCCCTGATGATGCGCCATAAACGTCCGTACGATGGCGTAGGGTTTATCCGGCGGTACTCGTGACGGGGTGTAGTCAATGGCCTCGTAGAACCCGTAGGTGCCGGAAAAACCGTACGCGTGCAGCGCTTGCAGGTTTCGGCAGGCGTCCCTTGGCACAACCGTGAGCGCCAGCGCGCTGGCGTAGGGCGCGATCACCAGATCGTCACCGAGTCCGCGCTTGAAGCCGAGACCCGGCACACCAAACGCCCGATACTGATAGATCTGGTGGAGATCGGTTGCGTTATAGCAGGACTCGGATATGCCCCATGGCACTTCACGTTGGCGACCGTACTCGATCTGACGCGATACTGCGGCCCTGCAGGTCTGGTCCAGCAGGGTGTTTGGGAAACTCGGCATCAGCAACTGGGGCATCAGGTACTCGAACATTGAGCCGCTCCAGGAAATCAGGCTGACCTTCGCCCCCTGGCGGGTCAGCAGCCGTCCGAGCGAGAACCAGTGTTTTTGCGGTACCTGTCCCTGGGCGATCAATAGAAAACTGGCCATGCGGGCTTCGGATGCCAGGAGGTCGTAGCATGCGGGGTCCCGCCGGCGCTCGCGCACGTCGTAGCCGATGGCCAGGAGCCCCGAGCCGGCATGGTAGAGAAACCCGAAATCCATGAGTGCGAGTTCGCGGCAGCGCTGGATCAGGTCATCGATGAGATCAAGCTGTATCAGCGCCCCGGGCCCAGGGCTACTGGCATCCGCGAGTTCTGCGCGAGTGGGGGCGGCGTCGCTGCGCCACGACTCGGGGACCAGACATCCAAGCTCGTCGCGAAGCGTGCGGGCCTGTTGCTCCAGCGCACGCGTCCAGTAGGCCAGCTCGTCGTCTGTCGCGGGCGCGAGCAGGTCGAGCAGCGTCTCGGCCTCGCGGTGAGTGTCGGCCAGCACGCTGGTGGCGGTCGCCAGTGTCCATCGGGACCGCGCGGTCAGTTGGCCTTCAAGGGTGGTACGCAGCCTGCCGACGGCCTCGGACATTTCCGGATCAGGGGCCGAGGGAAGCGATTCAGTGAGCAACTGCAAGGTGTCACGCAGACCCTGCCAGACATTGTCTGAGAGCACCGGTTGATGCTTCATTTCGGCCAGTCCAGCCTGCAGGGTGAGTAGACACCCGGCGAGATTTCCGCTGTCGACTGAGGAGACGTATCTCGGTTGCAGTGGTTGCAGTGTGCGGGTGTCATACCAGTTGAACAGATGGCCGCGATAGCGTTCAAGAGTCTCCATCGATGCGAGGGTGTTGTTCAGACGCCCGAGGCACTGCCCGACGGTGATGTAGCCGAAGTCGGTCGCTGCGAGATCGGCCAACAAGGACATGCCGATATTGGTCGGCGAAGTGCGCGAGGCGATCGCGGCCAGCGGATACTCCTGGAAGTTGTCCGGTGGCAACCAGTGATCGTCCGGGCCGACGAAATCTTCAAAATATCGCCAGGTGCGGCGGGCGGACGCCCGCAGGAAAGCCTGCTGGTCAGCGCTCAGACCGGGTTCGGGCGCAGCCAGCGGCCGACTGATCCACCAGCCGAAAATCGGCGACAGCAGCCACAGGGTCAGCAGCGGCGCGGCGTACAGCCACCCCGCCGGCGGGTGCAGGTCGGCTAGCGTGACCCACAGGGCCAGCGCGAATACCGGTCCTGCCCACATCTCGCGGGCATATTCGGCCAACGTTCTGCTGGCGTTACGGCGTCTATAGGCGGGCAATTGCCACAGGAGCAGGCCCCGGCGCGTAAACAGCATGCGGACCCCGGAGCGAAGGATGGCGTCCAGACTGATCCACGCCTCATAGGGCAGAAAGACCAGGGTGAGCAAGGCGACGGCGAGCGGACGTCCCGCGGATTGCCCGGTAAGCCCGACGTGCGCCCGCCAGCTGCGCTCGTCGGGCTTGCGCGCCAATTCGATCGCACTGGCCAGCAGAGGGGGCAGGAACACGACGGCCAGCGCCAGCAAGGTCCATCGCCATCCTGGTCCCGCCCCGAGCAGCCAGCCGCCCGCAAGCAGGGTCACCATTGCCGGTGCCACCAGGCTTCGCCGCAGGTTATCGAGCAACTTCCATCGCGACAGGGCCGACAGAGGATTGCTCTGGGGTTTCGGCTTCGCCCTCCCCGGATCTGGCGGACCCGGGACCCGTGGCAGCAGCCAACTGGCGAGTTGCCAGTCGCCGCGAATCCAACGGTGTCTGCGACTGGCTTCGATCGCGAGGCTGGCCGGATGCTCTTCAATGAGATCGACATCAGTGACCAGCGCCGACCGAGCGTAACCGCTTTCCAGTAAATCGTGACTGAGAATGAGATTCTCAGGGAATCGTCCGTCGATTGCCTGGCGGACGGCATCGACATCATAAATGCCCTTGCCGATAAACGAACCTTCGCCGAACACATCCTGATAGACGTCCGAGATTTCCCGCGTGTACGGATCGATCCCGGCGTCACCCGCGAACAACTGGGTGAAGACGGACTGCCCGGCGCTGCGCAGGCCGATCGAGGCGCGTGGTTGCAGGATCGCGTAGCCCTGAACGACCCGGCCTTCGCGAGCGTCATAGATGGGTCGGTTCAGCGGATGTGCCAGATTACCCACCAGCTTGCGTGCCGCATCGCGTGGCAGTTGCGTATCGGTATCCAGGGTGATGACATACTGGATGGACTCAAGCAGGGACAGCTCTCCAACGATGTCGGAAAAAGCATCCTGTGCCCCACCGCGGAGTCGGGCGTTGAAGTGAGCCAGTTTCCCGCGCTTGCGTTCATAGCCCATCCAGAGACGCTCAGATGGGTTCCACCGTCGCGGACGATGAAACAAATAGAATATCGACGGACGGTCGTCCTTGTAGGTGGCGTTGAGTGCCGCTGTCGCATCCCGAGCATACTGGAGCAAGGCGGCGTCATCCCCAAGCGTCTGCTGGCTCGCGTCGGCGAAATCGGTCAGCAGCGCGAAACGAAGATTTGAATCGCGGTTGCCGAGGTATCTGATCTCCATGGCTTCGAGCAGATCATCGACATCCTGCGGCCGTGTCAGCAGCGCGGGGACCACGATCATCGTGCGATGCGCGTCCGGTATACCTTCTGAAAACTCCAGCCGCGGCAGCACGCGGGGTCGCAATATCAGTGTGCTTAGCAGATTGACGACAGGGACGGCGAGCGCAGAGGCGACGATCAGCAGCGGCAACAGCCATGCAAAGTGTGCCCAGCTGAGCGTAGCGACACGATCGCCTTCTCCGCCGAGAACAGGGAATCCTGCAGCGAACACCAATAGCGTGAGCGCCATAATTCCGCCGGCGTATAGCTGCAGCCGGATTGTCCCGGCCGACTCACGGATCCGGCATGGCCACGTGGGCTGCCAGCCCACCGCTTCCGCAAGCTGAGAACGACCCTGTTCGACAAGGTAGTAGCCGACGTGCGCCCGCCTATCGTGCGTGCCATGTTTCGCTGCGCTGGTCTGCGCCTGAGAGATCGCTTCTCGGGCGACGTCGGCCTCGCTGGAAGGGGATCGCCTTGCAATGTCTTCGATCACATGTCGATAGCGATCGCGGGTGGCGAAATCCTGCTGTGGGTACGTGTTGGCCGGATCGGCGCGCAGAATGTCCTCGACGATACTGAGTGATTCGACGTACAGCGTCCAGTCGGTGGCGCTGATGAACCGCAGGCTGCCAATACTATGCGCGATGGAGATCTGATTCGCCGCGCCGGTTCGTCCGGCAGCGTCCGACAGTTCAGTGGCCGTGACGCCCTGCTCGAGGAGTTTCTGCTCGATCCAGGCCTGCACGAAGGCCATTGCTGGCCCATGCGCCTGTAGCCGTCCGTAAAACTCCTCGACGAAAGGTGCCGTGAGCGGAACATCTGCCTCGGCGAAGTCCGCAAGTACCTGGATCAGTCGGCTGGGTTCACGCTCTGCGGCGGCCAACATGCGCTGCGCCCAGTCGGAGGCGATATCCTGTTCCTCTCGCCGCCTGACGATACGCACGCTGACCCGGCCAAGATTCTCCAGGAGCGCAAGCTGGAGCATGATCGGGAAGGCCCATAGCTCACCGAGCGTCAACGGCTCCACGTCTTGATAGGCGGCCAGGAAATGGCTGGCATTGTCGATGTCGACGCGGCCATCCATGTGCGAGATCAGTTCCAGCGCAAGCTCATAGATTCTTGGGAATCCGACGGCGCCGCGCGTTGTCAGCTGTGGTAGCTGTCGGCTGTAGCCGCGCGGCAGATGTCGTCGCGCCAGGGTGATCTGCTGTTCGATCACATGGAAGTTATCGAGTAACCATACCTCCGCCGGACTGATGCGTATACCCTTGGCGGATACGGCGGTGACGATGTCGTAGGCGGCCAGGAGCGAACGGGCGTTCTCCGCGAGCCGCGGCAGAACTCGGTCCGGGCCGCGATGGTCGGCGACGCGCTGCTGCTGTGCGAGCCGCACCGCATGTCGCTTCAACTGATCAATGCTGAACAGCTCGGAACGTAACAACTCGGTGTCTGCATCTTCATGTTGCGCATTGCGCATACGGTCTGCCAATCCTGGCTCCTTTCGGGTCGAGAGAGTTGTGACGATAAAGTTGGGACTTCAGGGGCTGAAGAAGGTGTTCAGTGAGTTTTTGCCGAACCTGGCGGCGTTGCCATTGCGCCAGGGAGTATCCCTTTACTGTCGACATTGGTGGTGCCAACAGACACGTTTGCGGAACCGATCACCGGCAACGTGCTATGCCGCATGATGACCTGATATTCGTGGAGCTCGGCGCCGGCGTGGAGCAGCGGTCCCCGATCCGCCTGCGCCGCAAGCCTGACCGTTTTCGAATCGGTATGCGGCCCAAGCAGCAGCATCCGCACCCGGACGTCTCGGTCGAGCGCCGCCATCAGCGCATTTATCAATAGCCGGTCAGGCACAACGTATGCCGCCGCAACGGATATTTCACCTCTGAATTGAGGGTCATCGATGGCGTAGCGATACTCTCTGGCCTGTTCGATCACCTGGTCCGGCGCGCTGAGATTGTGTAACAGGATCAGGACTATGCTGGTGGCGATGACGCTGAAAACGGTAATCCGGAGACGCCATCGCGCATAGTGACACGCGGAGCGTGCCATGGATGCTTTTAGCGGATCGGTGCGTCAGCGCACATAGGGTGCGGCGGCAGACGTGAAATAGACCGGGCAGATAGAGCGGAATCTGGCTCAGCGAAGACGCCAGACCTTGGAGACGACGATGCTCGAGAGCGATCTCCACCTGCCATCAAGCGCTAGCGTGACGTATGGACCGCAGCGGAGATCGGACTTGAAGCGGCGTTGGTCGGCGATCACGGCCGCCTCAGTGAGGAGCTCGGGGCGCGCGTAGCCGAGTCGGCAGATCCCGTCGGGGCGATGTGAGCTATGGCGATGGCGGAAGGGATTAACGTTCCAGGGAGGGCACAAAGATCACCAATGGGAAAGCGCGCTGTGGCGGATCAACCTGCCGATCCGTGGGCGGAACATCGCCCCGACCGTAAACACGGACACGACCAGCATGCTGGAGGATAGGAGTGTCAAATACCGGTTGTGAATCTTGATCGTTGTCCCATGGCATCCGCCGGTCTGAATGGTGTCGGACAAGTCAGCATGGTTCAGGTCGGCGGTCTGTTGGTTTCCCCGCATGTGCCTTCAGCGGCTGCGCAGCACTATAAGCACTTCCTGGTAGCCTCCTTGAGTCGCGATATCCTCAGCTGTCGAGCCTGCCGGGTAAATGAGACCGGTCACGCATTGCTCGCTGTCGCCGCTCAGCGCGACGGTGGTCTCGGCGCCGGCCTCAAGCAGCCGCGCGACAATCGTCGGGTGATTGCCGCGCACAGCGCTGTGCAGTGCGGTCTCACCACTGTGTCTCGAGCGTATGTTCGGGTCTGCACCGTGGGAGAGCAGAAGCTCCACGATGGGCAGCTTGCCGGCCCATGCGGCATGGTGGAGTGGGGTGCTGGTGCCGGAGACCAGCCGGTCGGGCTGAGCCCCCCCGCCCAGCAAGTGCTCGACTCTGGCGATGTCGTTGTCCAGCACCGCGCGCCGCAACTGGCGTTCGGGCTGACGCTCCAGCCACAGACTGTCGACCACCCCGGCCGCGATCCAGCCCAGCAGGGCGAGCGCGAACAGCGCCGGTGGCCAGTAGGCTGTCAGGACAGTGCGCCAGGCTGGCGCGGCGGAGAGGGCCTGTTCACCGGGCGCGGGTGTTCGCATGGCAGTACTTCGCGGGGGTCCAGCGAACTACGCTAACCCAGTGCCCGTCGACAAGCTGTGAATTCGAACACATCTGAGCGTAAGCTGGCATGCTGTGACGTTTGCGCAATCCGCGCAGGCGGGGCGTGTGCGGAAGCGCGAACACACGGACTTTTTCGGCGACCAGTTCAGCTGCACGCGGATGTCTTGATCGGTCGAGAGGGCTCAGTGTCGGTCCGTTTCAGCTGCCCGGTGGCCGGCGTCGGACCAGGCGTCGAGGTCGATATCCAGGTCCGGAAACCGTGCCGGGTCGAACACGGGTCGCTTTCCGGCCTTGGCCTGCTCGTCGTAGTCGCGCATTAGTCTCAGCCCCACCTTGAACAGCAGCGCCAGGGCCGCCAGGTTGACCAGTGCCAACAGCGCCATGGTGAGGTCCGCGAAAGCGAACACCGTCGACAGATCCTGTACCGAGCCCCAAAGGATCAACCCCAGCAGCGCTGCGCGGAAGCTGTTGAACAAGGTCCGGTTACCCGGCCAGAAATAACTCAGGCTGTTCTCGCCGAGGTAGGCGTTATAGAGGATGGAGCTGAATGCGAACAGCAAGAGCACACAGCTGATAAATGTGCGTCCCCAGTCGCCCACGTGTTCGCTGAGTGCGGCCTGAGTCATGACCACGCCGTTCACCTCCGCGTCTGGCAGGTGCACGCCGGACATCAGGATAAGGAAGGCTGTGCAGGTGCAGATGACGGCGGTGTCGATGAACACGCTGAACGCCTGCACGATGCCCTGGTTGACCGGGTGCGGCACCCAGGCCACGGCGGCCACGTTGGGTGCGCTGCCGAGGCCGGCCTCGTTGGAGAACAGGCCACGGCGCACGCCCATCATCAGGGCTGCACCGATGCCGCCGGCGATGGCTTCCTCCAGGCCGAAGGCGGCACGCACGATAAGCATCAGGGCGTCCGGCACCTGGCTGAAGTTCATGGCAACGACCACCAACGCAACGAGCACGTAGACCACCGCCATCAGTGGCACGATGACTTCGGTCACCGAGGCCATCCGGCGGACGCCGCCGAAGATGACCAGGCCCACCACCGCCGTCAGGGCGAGGCCGGAGTACAGCGTCGGAATGCCGAAGGCATCCTCAAGGGACGAACTGGCCACGAATGACTGCAGACCGACGAACGCCAGACCGAAGGTGACCAGCAGCAGCAGCGAGAACAACAGTGCCAGACCTCGGCTGCCGATCCCGCGAGTGATGTAGTGGGCGGGACCGCCGCGAAAAGTACCTCCATCTACTTCCGAGCGGGTCTTGTAGGCCTGGGCGATGGAACACTCAAAGAAGCTGGTGGCCATGCCGATCAGGCCGATGACCCACATCCAGAATACCGCCCCCGGGCCGCCCAAGGTAATCGCGACCGCCACTCCGGCGATGTTGCCGGCGCCCACACGTCCGGCCACGCTGAGGGTCAGCGCCTGGAACGAGGAGACCCGGCCTGGTTCGTGCCTAAAGGCCTGGCCCAGCACGCGGAACATCTCGAAGAAATATCTAAACTGGACGAAGCGTGAGGCGACACTGAACGTGATGCCGATGGTCACCAGTACGAATACGAGTACGTAGGACCAGAGAAAGTCGGTAGCGCTGGCAAGCATGGACCGTATCCTTCCTGATGGTTTTGGGTTCCCGACTGCGGATGACAGAGCACGCCCTGCTACTGTTCACGGCGCTGGTCTCAATCGTCCGCTCGATGGTGCACCCTAACCGGATTTCGGCCGCGGTGGCATTGCTCGCCGGCCACCGCCATCGCTGGCAAGGCCGCTAAGGAATCGCCGCGATGGTGAGAAACGCACCGAAAATCACCAAGTGAAGACCACCCTGCAGAATAGTCGTACGCCCCATGGCCAGCGAGAGGGTTGCCACAAAGATCGACAACAGCAGCAGCACAATGTGCTCCGCCTCAAGTCCCAGTGCCAGCACAGACCAAAGCGGGGCGGGCAGGTGTTTCAATGCTCCGCTCACTGCGCCCATGTTCCTTCGCACATTGCCGCTCCTCCGAACAGGGTCGTCGCACCGGGGTGACCCGGCGAGGTGACGGGGCACCCGGATCGACCTGGAACGGCCGACGCGACGGAAGTATGTCAATCAGAATGACGATGGGCAACCGCTATTGATTCGCACAGCGCCCCCTGGCCAGGCGGAGAGGACGACCAAGCATGGCCGGGTCAACTGAGGCGGCCCGTTCGAGCGGCTCAGTCGGCAGTCCTTCTCGCGACATAATAGCCATAACTGACGAACGCCGAGTGTTGCTCGTAGAGGGCAATCTCGTGCTCTTCGGCGGCTACAATGGCCGCTGCCGCCTCCGAGTTGTCGTTGCGCTCAAGGAATGCTGCGAAACGGGCCTGCATCGGGCGATGGTAGTTCTCCAGCCAGCATTGTTTCGGTAGCGCGAAGTATCCCATGGGGGAGAAGCCGTTATCCTCCAGCACCGCCATTTTAGCCGATGCCGTATCCACCTCGGGGTATTCCCGGTTCCAATGCTGCTCGAGTTCGGCAGGTCTCGCTTGCGTCAGCCATGTCAGTTCGGACACGGCTAGTATCCCATCCGGCTTCAGAAAACGGCGCCAGGCCTTGATGCCATTCGCAAAGCCGATGTTGTAGATCGCGCCTTCCGACCAGATCGCGTCGAAGGAGTGCTCTGCGAAGGGAAGCGCATCCATCGAGGCGGCGAGCGTCTCGATCCGTTTCGTGAGGTTCTGACGTTCCGCGGCGATTTCGAGGTCATGGAGAAAGTCCGACAGGAAATCAACGGCGGTCACCGAAGCGTCGAGTGCTTTCGCCAGCACGAGGGTGGATGCACCGGTCCCGCAGCCGATGTCGGCAATCTTCAGGTCTGTTCTACCGCTCAGACCTGATAGGGTGATGGCAAGGCGCGTTTCATCGTCGCCACCAGGCCCCTGGCGTTGCCCCTCCCGGTGCAGGTCGACGAGAAGGGAGAGATCGTCCAATGGCTTGCTCCTGTCGTTCCGTATGATCGTTCGTGCGCGGTCTGCGAATCAGAGTTCCAACAGGTCGCGCTAGCGGTCCAATGCCTTCTTGTGGTTGCGAGCGCCCCTCTGCCGGATATTGTGCAACTTCCATTGAATGGCTGGCCACCGGTCCAGCGCCGCACACAGTTCGCTCAAGATCGGCGGTACCAGGCTGCCGCGGATGACGACGCCCGGCTCCACCTTGATTCGCGCATCCGACGTGTCCACGAGCAACTTGGGCGCATCGCCTTCCACGAGTTGGATGGTTGTGCCTGGCCGTGTCCGCTTGAGCTTTTCGGCAATCGTGGCGAGCCGGGCTCGGATGTCCTTCACTGCCGAGTCGCGATCGGACACCGGGAGGTAGATCAGGTCGATGTCGACAGAGCGTCTCGGCATGTTCCGAAGAAACGGGTTGATCGCGGTGCCGCCCTTGAGGGCGAAGTCCGGCGCACTGGCGACTGCCGGCAAACAGCGAATCAGGAGGTCGACCTGGGCGCTGTAACGATCGCGCGCCGCCATGGGTGGCCGTACTCCTGCTCGGGGGCGGCGACGACCAATCAGCGACGTATTCGTGCTGAGCTAAACCAAGCCCCCTGGGATGAGAGTGACCGCGCCGGGGGATCAGGGGTGTTGGGGAAAGGTAGCGAGTGATTTGGTGACCGCGCAGGTGAGCGCGTTTGCAAACACGCGAACGAGTGCAGCCAGTGGGTGCCGCGGAGTGTCTATCCCGAAACCGGAGACACTCTCAGAAAAGAAAAGCCCTCTGGAAGAAGGCTTTTGAATTTCCTAAATTATTGAATTTTAACAATAAAAATGGTGGAGGCGGCGGGAATCGAACCCGCGTCCGCAAGCCCTCTGCCCTGAGATCTACATGCTTAGCCTGACAATTTAATATCTCGCTTGGGGTCCGCCGAAAGGCAGGCTGACTCCTTCGCCAGTCCGGATTTGGTTTTAACGCGATCTCCCCGAACGTGAGCTCGCGCGATCCCGTGTGCGGTTACACCCGATTCGGACCCACGGGCGAGTACCGGTCGGATGCACGCTAACCTAAGGGTTACTTAGGCAGCGAGAGCGTAGTTGTCGTCGTTCGCAACTAGATTGTTTGCAGCTGGATTTACGAGGTGGTCTGCGCCTCGGCATGCACCCAGAGTTTCGCGACCCACGTCGAAGCCAAGTCGCCCCCGGATATTCCCTGAGTGTACGCCAGTCTGCCCTGGCCTGCATCACTCTGGTGTTGACGATGGGACCGCTGCCGTGCAGGACAAGTTCCCGCTGGCACCACTGTGCGGTCCTGCCTCCCGGGCAGAGGCGGTCTGCCGGAGACAGCTGGGCTACATTTACGGGGGTGCCTGTGGCGTGACGTCTGGGCGAGAGCAGGGGAGACTTGAACATGGTCATTGGAAACAGGGTGCTGGGGGGGCTCGTGGCCCTCGGATGCGCATTGGGGCTTGTTGGCAGTCCGCAGACGTCCGCGGCTGCTGAAGCGGGCGAGGGTCGGGTGTTGGTGGCCGGCGGCACCGGCGGCACCGGTCGCCATGTGGTGGCGGAGCTGCTTGAGCGCGGCTACAGCGTCCGCGTGCTCAGCCGCTCGGGCGAGAGTGTGCGCGCGGCCTTCGGCGAGGCGGTGGAGGCGGTCGAAGGCGATGTTCGGGACCCGGCCACCCTGGTGGCTGCATTGGAGGATGTCCGCTGGGTGATCTCCACGATTGGCTCCAGCGGACGGGCCGACCCCGGGAACTCCCCGGAGGCTGTCGACTACCGGGGCGTCCGTCATCTCGTCGAAGCTGCTGTCGCCACCGGGCAGGTCGAGCACTTCGTGCTGGTCTCGTCGATGGGTATCACCCAGCCGACGCATCCGTTGAACCGCTTCGCGAACAACATTCTCCTGTGGAAAGGGCTTGGCGAGAATGCGCTGCGTTTCAGCGGGCTGGCCTACACGATCGTGCGGCCCGGTGGCCTCACCGACGAGCCCGGCGGC
>PWZL01000037.1 GCA_003567475.1 Gammaproteobacteria bacterium
CTGAAGGGCCCTTGAAGACTACAAGGTTGATAGGCTGGGTGTGGAAGCGCAGTAATGTGTGAAGCTAACCAGTACTAATTGCCCGTGAGGCTTGACCATATAACACCCAAGCAGTCTGGCTGGGTCCTTGATGGACCGGCCCGATGCGGATGGTGCGGTCGCAAGTCGATTTGACACAGATCCCATCGCATCAGAACTACACCAGATTCAGGGCGCAGGCGCGCACATGAACGTCTGCCCCAACCGGTTTGCCTGGCGGCAATAGCGAGCGGGAACCACCCGATCCCATTCCGAACTCGGAAGTGAAAACGCTCAGCGCCGATGGTAGTGTGGGGTCTCCCCATGTGAGAGTAGGACACCGCCAGGCTCTTGATTCGAACCCCCGGTCGCGCAAGCGGTCGGGGGTTTTGTTTTTTCTGGCGCCGCGATACCGTGGGGCAGCGTCCTGTCGACGAGCTTGCAGAAGGTGGACCTCCAGTGGCACTTGAACTCTATTACTGGCCGACTCCGAATGGCTGGAAAATCACCATTTTTCTGGAAGAGGCCGGGCTGGACTATCGTATCGTGCCGGTCAACATTGGTCGCGGCGAGCAGTTTGAAGAAGCCTTTCTTCGGCTCAGTCCCAACAATCGCATGCCGGTCATCGTCGATCCTGAAACCGGTGCCAGCGTGTTTGAGTCCGGCGCCATTCTTGTCTACCTGGCGGAGAAGACCGGGCGGTTCCTGGCGCCGAGCGGTCCGGCGCGGATCGCCGCGCTGGAGTGGCTGTTCTGGCAGGTTGGCGGCCTCGGGCCGATGGGCGGGCAGCTGGGCCATTTCCGGAATTACGCCCAGGTGAAGCTCGACTACGCCATCGAACGCTATGCCAACGAGTACGATCGTCTGCTCTCGGTCCTCGAGCGGCGGTTGTCAACAGTCCCCTTTCTGGCTGGAACTGACTACAGCATCGCCGACATGGCCACCTGGCCCTGGCTGCAGCCGCATGAGCGGCTTGGCCAGTCGCTTGACCCCTACCCGGCGGTGCGGCGTTGGTTCGATACCCTGGCTGCGCGTCCGGGTGTGCAACGCGGCCTCGAGGCTGGCAGCGAGCTGCGCGAAGCGGGCGGGCTCGACGATGAGGCGCGCCGGGTGCTGTTCGGCCAGAAGGGCCGGCGTTCCTGATGCGTCTGTACGACTGCACCCCGGCGCCCAGCCCCCGCCGGGTGCGGATCTTCCTGGCCGAGAAAGGACTCGAGCTGCCCCGCGTCGAGGTCGACCTGGCCGCCGGCGAGCAATACGGCACGGCATTCCGTGCCATCAATCCGCGCTGCACGGTACCGGTGCTGGTGCTCGATGATGGCACCGCGCTTGGTGAGACCCTGGCGATCTGCCACTATCTCGAGGAGGTCTACCCGACGCCCGCACTGTTCGGTCAGGATGCGCTCCAGCGCGCGCGGGTCCTCGAGTGGAATGCGCGCATCGAAGTCGAGGGCCTGCTGGCGATCGCCGAGGCCTTCCGCAACCGGTCGCGCGGTTTCCGCGACCGTGCGCTGACGGGGCCTGACGCCTACGCGCAGCTCCCCGAGCTCGTCGAACGCGGGCGCCGTCGCGCCGAGGTGTTTTTCGATCTCCTCGATGCCCACCTGGCCGCGACGCCGTATGTCGTTGGCAGTCACTACACTCTGGCCGACATGACCGCCTTGGTCGCGGTGGATTTCGCGGGCTGGATCAAGCTGGACATTGGCGAGCGCCGGCATCTCGCGCGCTGGCACCGGGCAGTTTCGGCGCGACCCAGCGCTGCGGCCTGACTCACCGCCTTCGCGCGCGTCGCGCGCCGGCGCCCCGCTGGCCGCGGCTCACCCGATCCGAGTTCCTGGCACCAGCCAGCGGTCGGGATCCTCGCCGCCCCTGAGCACCGTGATCCTGAAAGCCTCCGCGAGTGTCGCGTCGGCGAACACGTCGGCTGGCGTCCCGTGCGCCAGCATCCGGCCCTCCAGTAGCAGCATCACTTCATCGCAGAAGCGCGCCGCGAGCGAGAGATCATGCAGCACTGCAACGACCAGACGTCCGCCGCGCGCATAGTCGCGCAGTACCTCCATGATGTGCAGCTGGTGGTAGGGGTCAAGACTCGCGGTGGGTTCGTCGACCAGCAGCACCGGGGCCTCGACAGCCAGTGCGCGGGCAAGCAGAACCCGCGCGCGCTCGCCCCCGGAGAGGCGATCCACCCGACGCGCCGCAAAGTCCTGGACATCGGCCATCTTCAAGGCTCGAGTAACCGCCGCCGCGTCGGTCGCCGTCGGTGGGGCACCGAAGCGCCGGTGCGGCAGTCGCCCCAACATGACCAGTTCGGCTGCGGGCAGCGGCCAGTGCGCGACATGCCCCTGGGGCAGATAGGCCAGCCGGCGCGCCCGCGAGCGCGGCGGGGTCTTCGCAAGCGCGCGCCCATCGAGACGGACCTCGCCTCGACAGGGCACGAGCCCTGCGAGTGCCCGGAGCAATGTCGTCTTGCCGGCGCCGTTCGGCCCGACCAGGCCCACCAATCGCCCCCCAGGGCAGGCCAGCGTGGTCTCGTGCAGGACTTCCCGGCCACCGAGGGTGACCGCCACGGCGCGCGCGTCCAGCAAGCTCACCATGCCTGCCTCCGACTGCGTACGATGAGAAACAGGAAAAACGGCGCGCCGAGCATGGCCGTGACCACGCCAAGCTTGAGCTCGGGCCCCGGCGGCAGGCTGCGCACGAGCAGGTCAGCCGCCAGCAGGAGCACGGCACCGGCCAGGGCCGAAGGCAGCAGCAGTCGCGCCGGGCGATACCCGACCAGCGGACGCAACAAGTGCGGCACCACCAGCCCCACGAACCCGACCACGCCGGTCACGGCCACCGCCGCCCCGACCGCCAGCGCAGTGCCCGCGATCACCCGGAGCTGGACCGCACCCGGCGAGAATCCCAGGCTGCGGGCTGCATCCGACCCCAGCGTCAAGGCATCGAGGCCCCGCGCGGCAGTCGCGATCAGCAGCCCACCGGCCAGCATCAGCGGCAGCGCGAGCTGCACCTGCACCATGCTGCGATCAGCCAGCGAACCGAGCATCCAGAAAATGATCTCCATGATGGCGTAAGGGCTGGGCGCGAAATTCAGCGCCAGTGAGGTCATCGCGCCGGCGAAGGCGTTTATCGCCACGCCGGCGAGGATGATGGTGAGCAGCTCGGGGCTCCGCCCGGCCAGCAGATACAGCACCCCGAGGGCCAGAGCACTGCCGATCACCCCGCCCACCGGCACCAGCCAGGCCCCGGCGCTCGCCAGTCCGAAATAAAACACCACCACCGCACCGAGCGCCGCACCACTGGACGCGCCGAGGATGCCCGGTTCGGCAAGCGGGTTGCGCAGCAGCCCCTGCAGCGCCGCGCCGCATAGCCCCAGGGTGGCGCCGACCAGCAGGCCCAGCAGCGTTCGCGGCAGCCGCACTTCCTCGAGGATCAGTCGGGCCGTGTCGGGGTCACGCTGCCAGAGTGCGGGCAGATCCCAGAGCGCACCGCCTGCGCCACGTCCGAGCACTAACGAAAGCCCGGTCGCCACGATGAGCAGGGCCACGAGCAAGGTGCATACCACGCCCAGCGACAGCCTGCCGGTCGGGCCGCTCACGCCGTCACCGCCGCTGCGCTCTGTCGTTGGCACCCGCCCCTCACGGTCGATGCTCACGCTGGGCGGCCCGCGCCGCCTCGCCGAAGGCCTCCGCCACCTCCAACAGTGCCGGCGTCTCGCAGCCGAGCTGTGCCGAACGCGGTTCGACCACAGTGCGCGTGTCGGCGAAACCGGCCAGCGCCGGATGCGCCAGCAGGCTGTTCGCAAGCGAGGGGGCGTCGCGTCGGTACTGCGGAATAATCAACACGTCCGGGCGGGTCCGCAGCAACGTCTCGACCGACAGACTGCCCCAGCGATCGAGTCCGAGGCGGGTGGCGATGTTGTCGAGGCCGGCGAGCGTCATCAGCTCATGGGTGAGCCCCTCCCCGGAAGTGAATCCGCCCGCACGCAGGACCAGGGCCGGCGCCGGCGTTACTGGGGCCGCCGCAGCGATGGCGGCACGCCGGACCTGCAGCTCGGCCACCAGAGCGTCCCCTCGCGGGCCCTGATCCAAGGCCGCGGCCACCGTCATGATGTGCGCCTCGAGCATGTCGAGGCTGGTTGCAGGGGGGAGCCTGAGCACGCGCAGGCCCAGCCGTTCCAGCAGCGCCACGGTGAACGGCGCGGTGTAGCTGCCGGCGAGTACGAGATCTGGCGCCAGCGGCAGGATCTGCTCGACCTGACCGTAATTCACCGCCAGGCCCTCGGCGAGATGGGCGTAGGCCGACTCTTCCGGGTCCGCGCCGAGCCAGCTGATGGAGAGAATCTGCTCGCGGTCGGCAAGCAGCAACAGCAACTGATCGGTACACAGATTCAGTGACACGACCCGCTCGGCTGCGATCGCCTGTGGCAGGCCCGCCAGCAGTGCCGAGAGCGCAACCGCCATGGCTGTGCGCCGCCACCGCCCCGTTGTGCACGGGCGTCGATGCCACGCCATACTCCCAGCCTGCCGCCAGGCCGCTGCCACTCCGTACGCTCTGCCTGCAGGCACGCCACATCCCCCGTTCCAGGTGGTCGGAAGCTGTCGCCGCAACGGATTTCCGCCTGCCCGTGCTGCCCCGGCACCGGCAAGTGACGACCTTGATGGCAGGTTTCCTGGCTCGCAGCCCCAATGGGATCACGCTGGCCTTCCCGGAAGACTCCAGTGGCCGCTCACGCGCGCGTGCACCCAGGCTGCTCACAGTTGCGGGGACAGCCACAGCGTCCGGGAGGGTTTGCCTCCCGCTGTGTTCCCTTTTAACCCTCTGCGGGCACCATCCCGGGGGAACATAGGCTGCGGCTCCCGGCATTGCAAGGCCGGCGCATCGGGGTCGCTGTGGCAAGGATGTGAAATCTGTCACGCCCGTGCTGAATCCGGCTGGGTCCAGGGAACGAAACAGCCTGTTATGAAATTCATGGCTGACATTTTTGGGCCCGTCCAGCAACGGTTTGACTGGGCGACCGCAGGCGGGGGTGGTACCCTTGTGGCCCGATTGCCTCAGGTGGGGTCGCGTGCGCGCGAGCGGCATGCACCGCGTACCCCCGCCATGGCCCGCGTTCACGGAAAAGATTCCCCGGACATGACAGCTAGCGTCTTGGAACGGATCGCCGCGGGTGAGGCCGCAGCGGTTAACGAATGCATGCGTACCTACGGTGGCCTGGTCTGGTCGCTCGCCCTGCGCATGTCGCCCGGGCGTGCCGATGCCGAAGATGCCGTTCAGGAGGTCTTCATGGACCTCTGGCGCAACGCCGGTGCCTACGACCCCGCCAAGAGTCCGGAAAAAGTCTACATCGCGATGATTGCCCGTCGCCGGTTGATCGATCGTTGGAGAAGCCGTTCCCGCAGGCTCGAAACCGAGCCGTTGGAGGACAACGAAGCGACGCTGGAGCAGGTTGCCGAGGCCTCGCCGGGCATCAATGCCGAGCTGGCCGAGGCGATGGCCGTCATCGACGAGCTCGACCCGGAACAGCGCGAGGTCATCCACATGGGTGTGGTCCAGGGGATGACCCACAGCGAGATTGCGCGCGAGACCGGCAAACCGCTGGGTACGGTGAAAACCCAGATCCGTCGGGGGTTGATGAAGATCCGCGCGCGGCTCGCGCCGGACGGTGAGGGCGGGGAACACGCCCGGGGAGCGGAGTGGTGAATCCTCATTGGCGCAGCGAAGAACGGCTGCTCGAGTTGCTTTCGCAGCGAGCGGTCGAGGGCTTGAGTCCGGGCGAAACCGCTGAGCTGCGCGAGCAGCTTGCGGCACACCCCAAGGTCGATGCCGACATGTTCGACGAGGCCGCAGCGTGGGTGGCCCTGGCGACACTCGAGCAGGTCGAGCCGATGCCGGAGGCGCTCTGCCAGAAGATTACGGCAACTTTTGCCGCGCGCACGCCCAGCCTGTCCGTCGTGCCAGGTGGTCATGCACAGGCCAGCGAGGACCGGCGGCCAGCGACAACAATGCCGGCGCAACCCGCGACCACGCCGCTCTGGCGACGCCCCGCGCCCGCCTGGTTGGCGGCCGCGGCGAGCGTTCTCATTGCCATCGGGATGTGGCTGCAGGGTCCGGAGCTCGTCGAGCGGGAAGTGGAACGCGTGGTCGAGGTCACGCCGGCGGTGCCAACGCCGGAATTCCGCCGGGCCGATCTCCTCTCCGCCGATGATCAGCTGATTCGCCGGTCCTGGCAGCTCACCGAGGGGTATGCACACCTCGATGTGCATGGAGATGTCGTGTGGAGCCCCAGCCGTCAGGAAGGCTACATGCGCTTTGCCGGCCTGCCTGCCAACGATCCGCGCGAGGCGCAGTATCAGCTGTGGATTTTCGACGCGACGCGGGATGACAGTTTTCCCGTCGATGGCGGGCTGTTCGACATGCCGGCCAGCGCCGATGAAGTGATCGTGCCGATCCGCACGAACCTCCCGGTACGCGAAGCGGCCCTGTTCGCACTGACGCGCGAACCTGCCGGCGGCGTAATGGTCTCCAGTCGCGAAGAGTTGCTGCTCATCGCCCAGCCCGACTGAATGCGCGGGCGGCGCTTGTCGCTGCGTCGAGCGTCTGTCTCTCACCGCCTTGTCAAGGCTCCATGAATCCATTTTGGCGCTGTCACCGTAGTGTGGTCGTGTCGTTCATTCATGGAGGATTCAACATGCAGACGCGCCTGATGGCCACCCTGCTCGCGACAGCCGCGCTTGCGGTTGCGGGCTGTAACAGTGGTTCGCCGTCCAGTTCCGGGACTTTTCCCCCGGCACCGCCACCCCCCCCGCCGCCGCCGCCGGAGACTTCGACGGTGCGCATCGTGCATGCCTCGGCCGATGCGCCGAACGTCGACATCGTGGTCGAGGGCGATGTCGCATTTGGTGATGTGCCGTTTCTGGCGGCCACGCCGATCACCGAACTCGATAGTGGCGACTATGAAATCCAGGTCGACGCGCGTCTGCCTGGCGATGGGCGCCTTGCCGTCATCGGACCGGTGACACTCTCGCTGGAGGCGGATGTCCAGTACAACGTGCTGGCGATCGGTAACGTTGGCGCGGAGGCTGACAGCCCGGCCGCTTTCGGACCGCTGATCCTTGAACAGTCGCAGGAAGAGATTGCTGCCGATGAAGTGCGGGTGCGCGTGGTGCACGGGGCGCCGAATGCGCCTGCAGTCAACGTGTTCGTGACCGAGCCGGGTGACCTGGCACCGGGCGAGACACCCCTGGGTAGCTTTGAATTCGGCGAGGCGCTCGCTCCGGTCACCGTGCCGGAAGGGGAGTATCAGATCCGCGTTGCCGTCGAGGACAGCGGCGCGCAGGTCGCGGTGTTCGACTCCGGTACGGTGACGCTGCCGGGCGGCGCCGATCTGCTGGTGACAGCTGTACCGAACACCGGCGCCGGCGACGCACCGGTCAAGCTGGTGGTCGCGGACGGTCAGTCGGCATTTACGCTGCGGGATGTGAACACGCCGTCGAATGTGCGCGTGGTGCACGCCTCACCGGACGCCCCGGCGGTCGACGTCATCGTGAACGATAACTTCGAAGTGCCGTTCCTGGCTGACGTGCCCTTCCCGGCCGCCTCCGGGTTCGTCGGGGTCGAGGCGGGCGAGTACAACGTCAAAGTGACGGCCGCGGGCAACGCCGGGGCGATTGTCATCGATGCCGACGTCGAGCTGCCTGCCGGGGCCGAGACGACCGTGGTTGCGGTGGGCCTGCTGGCCGACATCGAGCCGCTGCTGCTGGCAGACGAGCGTCGCGGCATTGCCACCGAGTCGCGTGTGCGGATCGTCCATGGTGCACCCACCGCGGGCGAGGTCGACATCTACGTGACCGCGGTCGGTGCCGGGATCGAGGGTGTCGACCCTGCAATTCCCGGTTTTGAGTTCCTCGCAGATACGGGCTATCTCAGCCTGGAGCCAGGCAGCTATGACGTGACGGTCACGCTGGCGGGTACCGACACCGTGGCGATCGGACCGCTGCCGATCGAGATTTCGGCCGGTGGTGTGTACAGCGCGATCGCACGGGATCCGTTGCCGGGCACGGACGCCTTCGGGCTGATCCTGCTCGACGACTTTGTTGTCGAGGATGAGGTCGTCGAGGAGCTCTGAGACTGGGCGCTTAGAGGCTCAACGACGACGCCAGTCGTTGCAGACCGACAAGGCCCCGCCCGGCGGGGCCTTGTCTTTTTCGTCATCGCGCCTGATTGCCCATCGGGTGTTGCCAGCCGCTACACTGGTCCTCTCTCAACCCTACAAGGCCTGCCGCGTGCCCGCTTCCCATCGCATCCTGATGTGCCCGCCGGATCATTTCCGGGTGGACTACGTCATCAATCCCTGGATGGCCGGCCACGCAGGTGGCCTGGATCTGGAGCTGGCCCGGGAACAATGGGAAGGCCTGCGCGCACTGATCGCACAGTTCGCCGAGGTCGTGACGCTCGAGGCGCGGCCGAATCTCCCGGACATGGTGTTCACCGCCAACGCCGGCGTGGTGTATGGCGATATCGCTGTGCCCAGTCATTTCATGCCCATGGAGCGCCGTCCGGAGGAGAGTCACTACCGCGAGTGGTTCCGCGCCGAGGGTTTCGATGTGCGCCGCCTGCCCGACAGCATTGGCTTCGAGGGTGCGGGCGACTGCCTGCTGGACCGCGGCGGAGCGTGGCTGTGGACGGGTTACGGCTTCCGCACCGAGATCGAGGCGCATCCGTATCTTGCCGAGTGGTTTCCCGATCGGGAACTGGTCTCCGTGCGTCTTACCGATGCGCGCTTCTACCACATCGATACCTGCATGTGTCCGCTGACCGGCGGCTATCTGCTCTACCACCCGCCGGCCTTCGATTACGACTCACGCGTCGCCATCGAACGCCGCGTCCCGCCCGAGCGCCGTATTGTGGTCGATACCCTGGATGCCGGGAGTTTTGCCTGCAATGCGGTGAATATCGACGAGCACGTGATCCTGAACCGCGCCTCACCCGCCTTGCAGCAGGCCTTGGGCGACGCCGGTTTCGTCGTGCACGAAGTGGCGCTTTCCGAGTTCCTCAAGGCCGGCGGATCGGCCAAGTGCCTGACGCTCAAGCTCACCGAGCCGCGCGAAGCGACCCTGTTGTGACCCCGCGTCAGGCAGCCCTATCCGTTGCCACGGCAATGGTCAGGTCGCGACGCGCGTGCCGCCTGGCCACGTGTTCAGCCCAGCGCAGGATTTCCAGACGGCCATCACCATGTTCGACCAGTGCGCTGCAGGTTTCTACCCAGTCGCCATCGTTGCAGTACGTGACCCCCTCGATGGTCGAGATTTCAGCATGGTGGATGTGGCCGCAGACCAGGCCGTCCACGCCCCGCTGACGAGCGGCGGTCGCCACGGCACGCTCGAACTCGCCAATATACTGAACCGCGTTCTTGACCCGGTGCTTGAGGTATTTGGCCAGTGACCAGTGCGGTGCACCGAACCAGCGTCGGCAACGATTGACCCAGGCGTTGAGGCGGATCAGCCGCTCATAGGCGTGTGCGCCGAGTCTGGCCAGCCACGGGCTGAATTGCACCACCTGGTCGAACTCATCGCCATGCAGGACGAGCAGTCGCCTCCCGTCGGCAGTCTCATGGATGCTGTCGCGTCGAATCTCGACGCCGCCGACGTTCAGGCCGACATGCTCCCGGAACATCTCATCGTGATTACCGGGAATATAGATCACGCGGGTACCGTTGCGCGCCGCTTTCAGAATACGGCGCACCACCTCGTTGTGTGACGGTGGCCAGTAGAACTGTTTCTTGAGACTCCACACATCGATGATGTCGCCGACGAGATAAAGCGTCTCGCAGTGGACGGTCCCGAGAAAGTCCAGCAGCAGCTCGGCGGAGCACGCGCTGGAGCCAAGATGGATGTCGGAGACAAAAACGGCACGATATCGCAGCGATTCCTCAAGGCCCGCAGAACGCATTCGGCTTCCTCCGGCTGTCCATGATGGCGTCAAGGGTGCCGGTAAAACATCAACCCGACGTTGCAGCCCGGTGAAGTCTCGATGACAGAACACGCGCCAATGTCACAAAACCACAACATTGCTGTAAGCGCGCTGTAAAGCCGCCGCGGTTGACTGTGGCGCAGTGCCGCAGGCTCAGGTGTGCCATGCCGGTGTGCCTCGGGAAAGACACCATGCCCACCATTCTCATTGTCGACAGCGAACATGCTTCACGCGAGCCGGTCGTCCGCCAGTTGCGCGGCGAAGGCTATCGTGTGCGCGAAGCTACGGACTGCCGGGCGGCGGACCGCTTGCTCGGTGAGCATTGCCCGGACCTGTTGATGCTCGATTGGAGCTTGCCGGAGATGACGGGACTCGACTACGTCGAGCGTCTGCGGCGACGTCAGGGGCTGCGTCCCCCGCGGGTGATCATGGTGTCGCGAAGCAATGATGTGGCCGATGTCGTGCGCGCGCTGGACAGTGGCGTCGATGATTTCATCGCGCGGCCCTATCGGGCGGCCGAACTGCTGGCGCGTGTGCGAGCCGCTCTGCGCCGGCCGCCAACCTTGCCGGCTGCGGGCCTGCTGCAGGTCGGCGCGGTGGCGATGGATCGGGTCGCTCATCGGGTGCGGATCAATGGGCAGCAGACCAGCCTGGCACCGGCGGAATACCGTCTCCTGGAATTCCTGCTGGCGCATCCCGGCCGCGTGCACAGCCGCACACAACTCCTGGCCAGGGTCTGGGGTCGCGAGCAGGGTGTGAGTCCGCGCACTGTGGATGTTCATGTCCGTCGGCTCCGGCAGGTGCTCGAGCCGCACGCTCTGGAAGGCATGATCGAGACCATTCGTGGTTTCGGCTACCGGCTTCAGGCCAGCGGGGAGACCGTCGCCGACGCTGGCTGATCTCCGCGCCCCGCGCTGCGCTACCATGCGCGGACATGAACGTCCGGTCACCCGTCTTGAGCCTTTCCGTCCGCTGATGTTCGGACCACGCTACGCTGTGCTGCGGCTGGTGGCGGGCGCTGTCATGATCAGCTTCTCGCCGGTCTGGGTATCGTTCACCGCTGCAGACCCCACGACCAGTGCCTTTTATCGTCTCGCCATCGGGGGTGCCCTGTTGCTGGCCTTTGTGCGCTGGCGTGGCGAGCGGATCTGGATCCGCCCGGCGCTGGTCGGGGCCGTGGTCATCGCCGGGACCTGCTTCGCGTTCGATCTGTTTTTCTGGCATCGCAGCATTCTGTTCGTCGGCGCGGGCATCTCGACGCTGCTTGCAAACTTTCAGGTGTTCATCCTGACGGCGGTCGCGTTTCTCCTCTACCGACAGCGGCCCGGGGTCACCCAACTGATCGCCATCCCCTTGGCGCTGCTGGGGCTGATGCTCATCGTCGGAATCGACTGGTCGGTGTTGACACCGGAGTATCGGCTCGGTGTCGTGTTCGGAGTGCTGACAGCCGTCAGCTATGCCGGCTACATTCTCGGACTCCAGCTGGCGCGGGTGCGTGCTGGCGGTGCCGGCTCGCCAATGCGCGACGTGGCGCTGGCCTCACTGGCCGGCGCCGTCGTGCTCGCCATGCTCACCCTGTTCACCGGCGAGTCGTTGCGTATTCCCAGCCTGCGCGATGCTGTCCTCTTGACCGGTTACTCGATCTCCGCGACGGTGCTGGGCTGGGTGCTGATTTCCAGCAGCCTGGCGCATGTCAGCACCACACGTGTCGGCCTGATCCTGCTGTTGCAGCCGACACTGGCGTTCGCCTGGGACGTCCTGCTGCTGGGGCGGGGATTCACCGCCGTTGAGGGCCTGGGCGCCGCGATCGCGGTGATTGCCATCTATCTGGGCTCGCGCAGGGATTCCCGCGCCGCGAGCCAGCCGGGCAGCCTTCCCGGACCAGGGGCACCGGAACGACCGCCGCGCTGAGGGCCTCGTGTTCCGGCAGGCTGCGCCGGGGCGCTGACCGCGCGTCCGGGGCGCGGGTACAATCACAGGCCGTTAGCGCAGAGTGCCGCCATGCTGGAACTCGGTCTGAAGGTGTTGCTCGCCTATCTCCTCGGCTCGGTGATGGGCAGCCTGGTGCTCGGCCAGTGGCGTGGCGGGGTCGACATCCGCAGCCTCGGCAGCGGGAATGCGGGTGGCACGAACGCGCTGCGCACCCAGGGCGGCGGCTTTGCGGCGGGGGTGCTGCTGATCGACATTGGCAAGGGCGTGCTGGCGGCGCTGCTGCTGCCCGGCCTGCCGTTGCCCGGGGTGGCGCTCGACCCGGAAATCCCGCGGGTGCTGGTGATCTACGGCTGCGCCCTGGCTGCGGTGAGCGGGCATGTCTGGCCACTCTGGCACGAATTTCGGGGCGGCAAGGGCGCGGCCACTGCCGTGGGCCTGATGGCCGTGCTCGCGCCCGCGCTGGTGATGCCCATGCTGCTTGTGTGGCTGGGCATCGTGACCACGACCGGCATCGTCGGGCTCGCGACGGTCACGGTTGCCGCGCTGGCTCCGCTGCTGGTCGCGCTGGGCTGGCCAGTCGGCCATGAGGGGTTTTTCTGGTTTGCGCTGGCGGTGGCCACACTGATCCTCTACACCCACCGCAGCAACCTCGCACGGCTGCGGGCAGGCACCGAGAATCGCGTCGAGCGGCTGATGCTGTTCCGGCGCCGGCGCTGATGACCCTGTCCTCCAGGGCTGCCGCCGCGGCCATCCGTGAGGCGGCGGGCGAGATCCCGCTTGGTGCGCTCGAGGTCTTCGCCCAGATCGATTCCACCAACAGCTGGCTGATGGCCCGGCCGGCGCCACCGCCCGGTCAGCTGGATGCCTGCATGGCGTATGGCCAGACAGCGGGCCGCGGTCGCCATGGGCGTGCCTGGAGCGCGCCAGCCGGTGCCGGTCTCTATCTCTCCATGGCCTGGACCTTCCCCCGGCGCCCGGCCACGCTGCCGGCGCTGGCACTGGCCGCTGGTGTGGCCGTTCGCCGGGCACTGGCGGACCTCGATATCACCGGGGTGAGCCTGAAGTGGCCGAATGACCTGGTGGCGGCGGACGGTAAACTCGGGGGAATTCTCGCCGAACTTCGCGGGGAGCGCGGGGGTCAACCGAGTGTGGTGATCGGTGTGGGGATCAACGTCGCCCTGCCGGAGGAGGCCCGGGCGGCGATCGTGCCAAGCTGGGGGCGTGGGCCGGTTGATCTGCTGACGCTCACCGGCGACACCCCCGCGCTGGAGCGCCTGGCCGGTCGGGTGCTGGCGCAGGCTGCGGCGATGTTGGCGGTCTTCGGCGCACAGGGATTCATGGCGTTTCGTGACGAATTCGCCGCGGCCGATTACCTGTTCGGTCGCTCACTGCGATGCCCGGGGCCGGCGACCACGCTGTCCGGTGAAGGCGCCGGCATCGACTCCGACGGCGCGCTCAGGGTCTTGCATGCCGGTGAGGTGCAGCGGGTGGTCTCGGGTGATGTGAGCGTGAGGCTTGCGCCATGAAGCTTCTGGTGGACGCGGGCAACAGCCGCCTGAAATGGGCCCTGTGGGATGGCCGTCGTCTGTCGTCGCCCGGCCGCTGCCCCTCGCGCAGTGACCCCGCGGGCGCGGTCCGTGCACTGGTGTCAGCCGCCCCTGAGCAGCTCGAAGGTGTCGTGGTGGCGAACGTCGCCGGCGCCTGGATGGCCGATGCGCTGCGCCGCGGCTTGGCCCGGACCTGTGCGCATCCGCCGGTCTTCCTTGCGCCGACAGGCACGGCTTTGGGGGTGCGTTGTGCCTACGCCAACCCCGGCCGGCTCGGTGTGGATCGCTGGGTGGCCGTCATCGCGGCCTTCCATCATGTCTCCGGCGCCGCCCTGGTGGTCGACGCCGGCACTGCGGTCACGATCGATGCGGTCGCCGCCGACGGTCGGCACCTGGGCGGGCTGATCCTCGCCGGCCGAGAGCTGATGGCGCGTGCCTTGCATCGCGACACCACGGGTATCGGCCGAACGCACCTGCACGCCCTGCCCGGGGAAGCTGAGGCGGCGTTCGGTCAGTCGACGGATGACGCGGTGAGTTTCGGTGCCGCCTGGGCGCTGGTCGGCGCCGTGGAGCGCGCGTGGGCTGCGGCGGCGCAGGCCTTCGGTGAACGCCCGCCGCTGCTCTTGACGGGTGGCGGCGCCCCGGAGTTGCTGCCCTATCTGGGTGGCACGGTGGAGCATCGTCCGCAGCTGCTGCTCGAAGGGCTGGCCCTGTTCGCCGGCGAGCACGCCTGATGCGCCGGCTCCTGCTGGTGTTGCTGCTCGCCAATCTCGCCATGCTGGCGTGGCGCTATTGGGTGCTGGTGCCTGAGCCCGGGGAACCGCCGCCCTCCGCGCAGGACAGTGGGCTTGCCCTGGTCGACGCGCCGACCCTTGACGAGGTGCCGGTGGAGCGTCTCCCGCAGCTGCCCTCGCCGGCGCGTGAGGCCGTCATACCGTCGGCGGCGGCTGCCCGGTGTGTGTCGATCGGGCCGTTTGCGACCCCGGAGGTGTCGGCGATGTTTGCGCAGCAGCTCCGGGAGGAGGGCATGTCACCGGTTCAGCAGGCCGAAGAGGGGCAGCTCTGGGCCGGCTACTGGCTGGTGGCCCTCTTCGACAGTCGGGACGATGCACGCGCCGCAGCCGAGCGGCTGCGCGAGGGCGGGGTGCCGGACGCCTATGTGATCCCCGGTGAGGAGACGTTCACGGTATCGCTGGGCCTGTTCACCCAGCGCCAGCGGGCCGAGCGTCTGCGCGAACAGGCGGAGGCCTTCGCCGTGCAGGCGGAGCTGCGTGACCGCTATCGCAGCGCCACGGTCTATCGCCTGCAACTCGAGGTGCCCGATGGTGTCGAGCTGCCGCCGCTGCCCGAGGGCGCGGCGGCCCGGGATGCGCAGATCCAGCCGGTGAGCTGTCCGCCGCGCTGACGCGCGTTGCCGGCGACTTCCCTGCGCGCCTACAATCGTCGCTGGTTCATGCCGCCGTAGCTCAGTTGGTAGAGCGTCCGCCTTGTAAGCGGAGGGTCGGGAGTTCGAGTCTCTCCGGCGGCACCATTCCGGCGCCCTGGCCGAGCGTGCCGCGCCCGGCGCCCCCGCAGGTGGGAATGTCATTCTGATTCAGTGCGCCGGACGGGCAACTGTCCGTCGACTACCGTCCAGGGGGGATTTCTATCGGCCGCGGGGTATGGTTCACGGCGGGCCACAGTCCGGCAGTCGGGAGCCGGTCATGGCGCTGCTGCGCACGCCCTCGGCGCTCACCGTAGCGTTCTTGGCAGGCTGCCCCGCGGATTGATCGATCCGACCCGGGCCGGAAGACACGGGAGTCACCCATGCATTACTGGTTCATCGGCGTCGGCGCGGCCGTCCTGCTGCTGATCGGCGCCATCGCGAGCGCCTGGCCGCCGGTGTTGTGGTCGCTGCTGCTGATCGGGCCGCTGCTGCTGTTGGGTGTGCATGACATGCTGCAGCGCGAGCACTCGGTGCGGCGGAACTACCCGCTGGTGGGCCGGGGTCGCTGGGTCATGGAGGGGTTGCGGCCCTATGTCCGCCAGTACCTGCTGGAATCCGATACCGACGGGGCACCGATCAACCGGATGTTCCGCGCGGTGGTCTACCAGCGCGCCAAGCTGGCACTGGATACCGTGCCCTTCGGCACCCGGGTGGATACCTACCGTCCCGGCTACGAGTGGATCGGTCACTCGATTTCGGCCATCCCGGTCACCGAAGTCGAGGAGGATGCGCTGCGGGTCCGGATCGGTGGACCGGACTGCACGCAGCCCTACTCGGCCAGCGTACTCAACATTTCCGCGATGAGCTTCGGGTCTCTCAGCGCCAATGCCTTGCGTGCGCTCAACCGCGGCGCTGCCCGCGGCGGTTTCTGCCACAACACCGGCGAGGGTGGGCTGAGCCCGTATCACCTCGAGGGCGGCGATCTGGTGTGGCAGATCGGCACGGGGTATTTTGGCTGTCGCGATGCCGACGGCCGGTTTCACCCGGAGGCTTTCCGCGAGAAGGCGGGCCTGGCGGCGGTGAAGCTCATCGAACTCAAGCTCTCGCAGGGCGCCAAGCCGGGCCACGGCGGGATTCTGCCGGCGGCCAAGAACACACCCGAAATCGCCCGCATCCGCGGAGTGTCGCCCTGGACCCAGGTGGACTCACCCGCGGCGCACTCCGCGTTCGATTCACCGCTCGGCCTGATGCATTTCATCGCGACGCTCCGCGAGCTCTCGGGCGGCAAGCCGGTCGGGTTCAAACTGGCCATCGGTCGTCGCAGCGAATTCATCGGGATCTGCAAGGCCATGCTCGAGACCGGCATCACGCCGGACTTCATTACCGTCGATGGCGGCGAGGGCGGCACCGGCGCCGCCCCGCTGGAATATGCCAACTCCATCGGCATGCCGTTGCGCGAGGCGCTGGCGTTCGTCGACGACTGCCTGATCGGCTACGGGCTGCGCGCGCGGGTGCGGGTGATCGCGGCGGGCAAGATCCTCAGTGGCTTTCACATGGTGAAGAACCTCGCGCTTGGCGCGGACCTCTGTAACAGCGCCCGCGGCATGATGCTGGCACTGGGCTGCGTGCAGTCGCTGACCTGCAACACCAACCGCTGCCCCACCGGCGTGGCGACCCAGGATCCGCGGCTGGTGCGGGGGCTGGTGGTCGCCGACAAGGCCGAGCGGGTAGCCAATTACCACGCGAGGACGGTCCATGCCGTCGCCGAAATCATCGCTTCGGCCGGCCTGCGCCACACCGATGAACTGGATCGCACGCACGTGTTCCGGCGTGTCAGCCCGGCCGAGATCAGGCGCTACGACCAGCTTTTCCCGGTGATGCCTCCCGGGGCGCTGCTGGGGGACGAGCTGCCCGAGTCCTACGCCCTCGATGTGGAGGAGGCGGCGGTCGACAGTTTTCTGCCGCGCCGCCACCTTGCCGAACGGGAGCAGCGTGAGTCCGCGTCACGTGCACGCACGCGCAGCGAGGACGTCAAGGAGACGGCGGTTGAGCCCCGCTGAGGCGGCCGGCCGGGGCGCGGTCGATCGTGTCTCGAGCAGCGCTGTCATCGAGGCACCGAGATGCTGAGACGGGTGGGCTTCTGGCTCGGTGTGGGCGCCTTCCTGGTGCTGCAGGCCCTGCCGGTGCCGCCTGGGCTCTCGGTCGCCGCGTGGCAGACGGCCGCTGTGGCGGTCCTGATGGGGACCTGGTGGTTTACCGAGGCGGTGCCGATCCCGATCACCGGATCGCTGCCGTTCGTGCTGCTGCCACTGCTCGGCGTGCAGGAGGCCGCGACCGTCAGCAGCAACTATATGGCGCCTGTGCTGTTCCTGGTGCTGGGCGGCGCCATCCTGGGGCTTGCGACCGAAAAGTGGGGGCTGCATCGACGCCTCGCGCTGCTGCTGGTCAAGCGCAGCCGTCCCGAGCCCCATCACCTGGTGCTGGCGCTGATGCTGGCGACGGCCGTGATGTCGATGATCGTCAACAACACCGCCACCACGGTGATGATGTTGCCCATCGCCGCCGCCATTGCCACCGCCGTGACTGCCCCGGCCGGCGGTATCGACGAGTCGGCACGGCGACAGTTTTTCTGCGCGATTTTCCTGTCCATCGCCCTGGCCTCGAACATGGGCGGGTTCATCACGCCCGTCGGGACACCGGTCAACCCGGTGGTGATGGAACTGCTGAACCGGCAGTTTGGCGTGGAGCTGAGCTTTCTCCAGTGGATGGGCTTCGGCCTGCCGCTGGTGGCTCTGGCCCTCCCGACGGCATGGTGGTTCATCACCCGCGAGCTGCGTCGCGCCCATTATCCGACGCTCTCGCGTGCCGACATCGCCGCAGCGGTCGGCGAACAGGGGCCGCTGACCGGGCCCGAGTGGCGCGTGATCGGCGTGCTGGCGCTGACCAGCATCACGTGGATCGCGCTGCCTTGGCTGCGCTCCCTGGCGCCGGCGCTGGCGGCCTTGTCGGCGCCGACGGTCGCGATGCTCGCGGCGCTGGCGCTGTGCCTGCTGCCGAGCGGCGCGCCGCAAAGCGCTACCGGGGCGCGTGACGAGCGTCTGCTCGAATGGCGGGATTGCCAGAAAGCGCCGTGGTTTCTCGTGTTCCTGCTGGGCGGTGGCCTGGCCCTGGCCGACGCCATCGTCAGCACCGGACTCAGCGACTGGATCGGCGCGGCACTGGGTGGGGTGTCGGCCCTGCCCTATCTGCTGCTGCTGGTCGTGGTGGCGCTGATCTGCATCGCGGTGACCGAGTGCTCCTCGCAGGTGGGCACTGCGGTGACCTTCATGCCGATCGTGGCTGCCCTGGCGATTGCCGGCGGGCATGACCCGGTGCCGGTGGCGCTGGCCGCCGGCCTGGCGGCCAGCTGGGGCGTGGCCAACCCGGCCGGGACATCCTCCAACGCCATGGTGATCGCCACCGGGCATGTGCCGGTGGCGCGCTTCATCCGCACGGGTCTGTTCGTCGATCTGCTGGGTGCACTGCTGATCGCGCTGGTCTGCGCGACGGTGGTCCGCGTCATTCTGTAAGCGGCGCCGTCGCGCCGCGCGGGCCATGGGGGTCCAGCGGCAGTTCCGTGCGGTAGACCACCTGCTTCAGCGCCAGTCCCGACTGGATGTTGGCCACCCCTGGAATGCGCGTCAGCGTGTCGGCGAGAAAGCGCTCGTAGCTTTCGAGGTCCGGCACCACGATGCGCAGCAGGTAATCGCTGCTGCCGGTCATCAGGTAGCACTCCATGACCTCCGGGCAGCACTCGATCTGGCGCTCGAATTCGACGAGAGCCGCGCGTTCCTGCGAGCGCAGCGACACGTTCACCACCACGCTGATGGGCAGACCGACCGCGCGCGGGTCCACCAGGGCCACGTAGCGCTTGAGAATACCGGCGCGCTCCAGGGCCCGCACCCGTCGCAGGCACGGCGAGGCGGACAGGCCGACGCGCTCGGCCAGCTCGGCATTGCTGATGCGGGCGTCGTTCTGCAGGTGTTGCAGGATGCGGTAGTCGATACGGTCCAGGGCAGAGATTGGCATATCATTGCGCAAATCGTTAAACAAGCAGCAGATAATGCCATCAAAGGAGGTTCAGGAGCCATAGTTTGCAATCGGTGATCGTCTCCGCCGGGTAAAATGAGGGGCTGGCCCTGGCGCGCTGCGCGCCTGCAGCGGAGAGTTCCATGGCGGCACAACTGATCGATGCGCTGGCGGAAGACCGCCAGGAATGGCTGGACTCCATCGACTATATCCGGCGCGAATATGGTGAGGAGGGCGTGCGCGCCATTCTGCGTGCGGTGCAGGATCACGCGGTGGCGCGCGGTGTGGTGCTGAGCGAGGCCACCCTCAATACCCCCTACATCAACACCATCCCGTCGAGCGATCAGCCCGCCTACCCGGGGGATCTCGAACTCGAGAAGCGCATCGAGAACTGGCTGCGCTGGAATGCCATGGCCATGGTGCTGCAGGCGCAGGACTCAGGGGCCGGCGTCGGCGGCCACATCGCCACCTACGCCTCGGCAGCCACCCAGCTGGAAGTGGGCTTCAACCATTGTTTCCGGGCACGCAGCGAGGACTATGGCGGAGATCTCGTGATGCCGCAGCCGCATGCCTCGCCGGGCATCTACGCGCGCGCGTTCCTGGAGGGCCGCCTGAGTGCCGAACAGCTGGCCAACTTCCGCCGCGAACTCGGTGAGGGCGGTGGCCTGCCGTCGTACCCGCACCCGCGCTCGCTGCCGGCCTTCTGGCAGGTGCCGAATGCCTCGATGGGCCTGTCCACGCCGGCGGCCATCTACCAGGCCCGCTTTGCCAAGTATCTCGAGAACCGCGGCCTCAAGCCCACCAACGGTGGGCGGGTGTGGTGTTTCATCGGCGATGGCGAGGCCGACGAACCCGAGGTGCTCGGCACCATCAACATCGCCGCGCGCGAGAAGCTCGACAATCTGGTGCTGGTCATCAACTGCAACCTGCAGCGTCTCGACGGCCCGGTGCGCGGCAACGGCAAGATCATCCAGGAACTCGAGCGCAGTTTCCGCGGCGCCGACTGGAATGTCATCAAGGTGATCTGGGGCAGCGGCTGGGACGCGCTGCTCGCACAGGACCATGAGGGCGTGCTGCGCCGGCGCATGGAAGAGGCGGTCGATGGCGATTACCAGTACTACTCGGTGCTGCCCGGCAACGTGCAGCGCGAGCACTGGGTTGAAGGCAATCCCGTACTCGAGCGCATGATGAACACGCTCACCGATGAGGAGATCAGGCGCATCCGTCGTGGCGGGCAGGACCCGAAGAAAGTGTTCGCCGCCTACCAGCGGGCCATGGTCGCCAGCGGCCGCCCGACGGTCATTCTTGTGAAGACCGTGAAAGGCGACGGGTTGGGGGCCTCGGCGCAGGGCCGCAACACCGCTCACCAGAAAAAGAACTTCAGCGCAGAGGAGCGTCTGGCCGTGGCCCGGGACCTCGGCATTCCGCTGTCGGACGAGGCGGTGATGCGTGCCGAGTTCTATCGGCCCGACGAAGACAGTATCGAGCTTCGCTATCTGCGTGAACATCGCGAGGCACTGGGCGGCTACCTGCCTGAGCGGCGGGTCGAGTGTCCCGCGCTGTCGGCACCGACACTCGAGGAATTCGCCGAGTTCCTGCAGGGCAGCGGTGACCGTGAGGCCTCGACCACCGCAGTCATCGTGCGCATGCTTGCGCGGCTGCTGCGCCATGAGCGTCTCGGGCGCTATGTGGTGCCGATCGTGCCCGACGAGGCGCGGACGTTCGGCATGGATGGCTTGTTCAAGGTGGCCGGCATCTACTCGCCGGAGGGCCAGTGCTACACGCCCGTGGATGCCGACACGCTGTTGCCCTACCGCGAGGCCAGTGACGGACAGATCCTCCAGGAAGGCATCTGCGAGACCGGCGCGATGGCCTCGTTTCTCGCGGCCGGTACCGCCTACGCAGTGCACGGCGTGCCGACCATCCCGTTCTACATCTTCTATTCGATCTTCGGGTTCCAGCGGGTCGGCGACATGATCTGGTCGGCGGCCGACATGCTCTGCCGCGGCTTTCTGCTGGGGGGTACCGCCGGGCGGACCACGCTGAACGGCGAGGGTCTGCAGCATCAGGACGGTCACTCGCACGTGCTGGCGAGCACGGTACCGAACCTGCGGAGCTACGACCCCGCGTTTGCCTACGAACTGGCCATCATCGTGCGCGAGGGCATCGAGGCGATGTATGCCCGCCAGGAAAAGGTCTTCTATTACCTGACGGTGTACAACGAGACCTACGCCATGCCGCCCATGCCCGTCCACGTCAGCCCCGAGGACGTGCTCTCCGGTGGCTACCTGTTCCGCGAAGGCGAGGGCGAGGGTCTGCCGGTGGCGCTGCTGGCCAGTGGCAGCATCATGCAACAGGCGCTGGCCGCAGTGCCGCTGCTCGAGGCGCGTGGGTGTCGCGTGAGCGTCTACAGCATCACCAGCTTCGTCGAACTGGCCCGCGAGGCCGAGGCCTGTGAGCGTGAGCACCGGCTTGCGCCCTCCGCGTCCCGTCGAACCTCACGAGTGGCCGCGCTGTTCGGCGAGCACCCAGGTGCCGTGGTTGCGGTGAGCGATTACATGAAGGCGCTGCCGAACGGCATCGCCCGCTGGATGCCCGCGGGCTTCACGGCGCTCGGCACCGATGGCTTCGGGCTGAGCGAGAGCCGCGCGCGGCTGCGCGATCACTTCGAGATCGATGCGACCCACATTGCCCGGGCCGCGCTGGTGAGCCTGGCTGATCGCGGACTGTTGACAAGCGATGCGCTCGAGGCCTCGCTGACGGGTCTCGAGGTCTCGTCCGACCGTCTCGATCCCACCGCCCGCTGAGGAGACTGAACAATGGCCGAGACCTGGCAGGTGCCTGCGCTGGGCGATGGAGTGAGCGAAGGCGTGGTGGCACGTCTGGTGGTGACCGCGGGCACACGGGTGTCCGAGGGTGATCCGCTGCTCGAGATCGAGACCGACAAGGTCGTCATGGAAGTGCCCGCGCCAGCCGACGGCGTGGTCGAGGCGTGGCTGGTCGCGGAAGGCGACACGCTGACCGAAGGCGCGGCCTACGTACAGGTTGTCGCAGGAGACGCGGGTAGAGCGCCCGTGGACACCGAGGTCGAGACCAAGGCCGAGACCGGCGCGATGCCAGACGCGGCGGATCCGGCCGAGCAGGCCGCAGAGGCCGAGGCTCCGGTCGTCGAGCCTGCGCCGCAGGTGATGCCGGTCGAGCCGTCGCCCGAGCCCGCGCCACCGCCGAAGATGACCGTCACCAGCGACGCAGAGCCCGCACCGGCCGGCCCGGCTGCCCGGCGCCTGGCCCGGGAGCTGGGTGTGGACATTGCGCAGGTGACAGGCACCGGCCGGCGCGGCCGGATCAGCAAGCAGGACGTCAAACGTCATGTGCGCGAGCACCAGGCGGCGGACGCCAGCGGCGCCGGCGTGACCGGCACGCCCGCGCCGGGCATGGCGGCGGTCCTGCCGGATCTGTCCGCTTTTGGTCCGGTTACCGTGCACCCGCTGGACGGGATCGGACGGGCGGTGGCTGGCAACATGCAGCGCGCCTGGCGGGAGGTGCCGCACGCCTGGGTTACGCGCGAGGTGGGAATCGATGCGCTGGCCGAGGCGCGGGCGCGGCTGCGCGCGCGCCATCCGGACCTGCCACTGACCATGACCGCGCTGCTGGCCGTCGCACTGGCGCGCGTGCTGCGGGAGTTCCCCTGGATCAACGCCGCCTATGACGCGCAGGCCCAGGCCCGCGTGCTGCGCGAGAACGTGCATCTCGGCGTCGCCGTCGACACGCCGCGCGGGCTGGTCGTGCCGGTGCTGCGCGATGCCGATCGGCTTGGAATCGCCGAGCTCGCGACCCGTCTCGCGGCCCTGGCGGAGGCGGCCCGCGAGGGCCGTCTGTCCGCGGCCGACCTCCGCGGCGGCAGCCTCACGCTCTCCAATCTCGGTGGCCTGGGCGCGACGTCGCTCCTGCCGATGGTGAACTGGCCGGAGGTGGCCATTCTCGGCGTCGGCGCCAGCGAGCAGCGCCTGCGTCTGGTGGATGGCGAAGTGGTTGCCGAAACGCGTCTGTCGCTGACACTCGGCTTCGATCATCGGGTGATCAATGGTGCGGATGCCGCGCGGCTGCTGGCGCGGCTGGCGGAACGTCTGGAGGAGCCATTGGCGTTGGCGTTGTAGTGCGCAGGTCCCCGATACGCCTTCCTTAACTGTGCGAAAGCCTTTTTGCGTTATCGCGCCCGGCTGCGCAGCATGAAGTAATACACGATCCCGGTCAGCGCCCCGCCGAGGTGCGCCCCATGACCGATCGGCAGCCCACCCCCCTCGAACTGGGCGAACAGCCCCCACAGGTCGATGCCGATGAAGGCGAGCGCGGCCACCATGGCCGGGGCCGGCAGTACGCCGAAGATCAGGATGCGATGGCGCGGGAACATCAGCGAGAACAGCAGCAGCAGGCCGGCCACCGCACCGGAGGCACCGAGGGCGGCCGAGTCCGGCGGCCGGCCGAGCAGCCAGGTCGAGGTGACCACGTGGGACACGCTGGCCACGATACCGGCGGTCAGGTAGAAGCCGAGGAAGCGCTTTCCGCCCAGCAGGTTCTCCAGCACACCACCGAAGCTCCACAGCACGAACATGTTGATGGCGATGTGCAGCAGCATGTTGTGCGAGAACACCGAGGTGATCAGCACCCAGTAGTGTCCGGCCTGGAGGTGGGCCAGGCTCACCAGGAAATGCTCGAACATGGTCCGCATTGGCAGCGTGTACCAGGCAATGAACACGACGATATTGATGGCGATGATCGCCAGGGTAATGTTGGGCGTACGGGGCATGACGCTATCCTGTCGACTCAGGTTTCATTGTCGCACGAGCCGAGGCGCTTCAGCGCCTCGCCCAGCGCCGTGGCGATGCGCTCGGCTTCCGTGTCTCCCTCGTCACACTCGGCGAGTGTCGTCGGGTCCAGCGGTTCACCGAAACGTACTTTGACCGGTCCTCGCCGTGGCCACAGCCGCCCGGCCGGCAGCACCTCGCGCGTGCCCTCGATCCACACCGGGATCACCGGGACGGGCTGCGCGGCCAGCAGCAGTCCCACGCCGGAGCGCAGCGGCTGCAGGCGGCCATCCGGTGAGCGCCGACCTTCGGGGAACCACACCAGCGGAGACTTGCGCGCCAGCGTGGCCGCGCCCAGCGCCAGGCTGGTGCGCGGTGCGGTGGCAGGATCGATCGGCAGTACGCCCGCCAGCCGGCTGGCCGCGCGGCGGAGCCGGCCGCGGAACAGGATGCCTGTCCAGCCGGCCCAGCGTAGTGCCAGGGCGTCCTTCCGGGACAGCGCTGCGGCCACCACCAGTGGGTCGAGCGCACTGAGGTGGCGCGGTGCGAGCAGGCACGGGCCGGGGCTCGGAAGACGCGCAGGTCCCTCGACATAAAGCGGGAAACGCCAGCGGCAGAAGGCCTGGAGCAGCCAATGTGCGAAGCCCAGCAGGACCCGGCGGACGCCGCCCGAGGGCGCCAGCCAGCGCAGGCTGTCCTCATCGAGCAGGCAGTCCGGTTGGCGCAGCAGGGTCACCAGGTCACCGCCCGCCTCGACGGGCGAGGCGTCGGCAGCGTCGCGCAGCAGATCCCGGACGCTCTCCCAGCCACTGGCGGAGGTCTCTGGCAGGTCGATCCCGGCCTCCTCGCGCAACGCGAGCGTCAGGCTCACCCAGCCGAGCGAGTCCAGACCGAGGTCGAGCTGCGGGCTGCTGTCCGGCGTCAGGCGCCGATCGGCGAAGCGCTGGCACAGGCTGTCCCACACCGCGCGTGCGGTGGGAATCTGCAGCAGCTGCTGGTCTTCCGGGCTCATGCGCTCGATCGGGATGGGTTCGGCGGCCACTTCCGGATCGTCGCGATCGATCTCCGCGTACGCCGCCTCAGCCTCGTGGCGCCGCAGTTTCCCGAGTCGTGTGCGCGGCAGCGGATCCGGGGTGATCCGGAAATCGTCCAGCCGGTGGTGACTGGGCAGTCCCCGACCCGTCGCGGTGACCGTGCGTCGCAGCTGCTCGCGCAGTGCGTCGGTGTCCTCATGCTCGCGCAGCGTTGCCATGGCGGGCTGCAGGAGGGCGAGCAGGCGGCCCTTGGCCTCGAACACGCAGGCATCGTCGATATCTGCTTGAGCCTTGAGCGCGTCTTCGATTTTCTCGGGGTCGATGTTCTCGCCGCCGGGCATCACGATCATGTCCGAGGCCCGCCCGGCGAGGTGCAGATAGCCCCGCGCATCCAACCAGCCGATGTCGCCGGTGCGGAACCAGCCGTCGTCGCTGAAGGCCTCACGGCTGCGTTCCGGCAGGTTCAGGTAGCCGTCGAATACGTTCGGTCCGGTGGCTTCGACCTCGGCGGGATGCTCCGGGTCGGCGGGCTCGCGGGTGCGCAACGAGACCCCGGGCAGCGCCCGACCGGCGGAGGCGAGATCACCCTCGCCGGGGGCATTGAAGGTCAGGATGGGTGCAGTTTCGGTCAGGCCGTAGCCACTGGCGACCTCCCAGCCGAGGTCCAGCAGGCGCGTGGCCAGCGCTGCAGGCAGGGCGGCGCCGCCGGAGACCACCAGGCGCAGGGCCGGCGCCATGCGCCGGTGCAGGCTGGCGAGCAGCCAGCGACCGGGCCGCCGCAGGCCCAGCCGGCGAAGCAGTCGTGAGGCGCCGAGCAGCCCGTGGAACAGCCCGGCGGCCAGTGTCCCTCGGCCGGCGGCTCGCTGTTCGATCGCCTGGACCAGCGAGTCGTACAGCCGCGGCACACCGAGCAGGACGCTGGCCTCACCCTCTTTCAGGGCGCGGACCAGTTGCGGGCCGACCAGCGAGTAGGGCAGGACGAGGGCGGCGCCCTGCTGCAGGGTGGCCAGCAGGCCGGCGGTGAACGGGTAGACATGGTGGAAGGGTAGCGGCACGAGCACCCGATCCCGTGCATCGATGATGCCCTGGGCGAGGATCGCATTGACGTTGGCGGTCAGGTTGCGATGGGTGAGGGGGACGCCTTTCGGCATGCCCGTGGTGCCCGAGGTGTAGAAGATCACCGCGCGCGTGTCTCCGTCGATATCGCCGGGCTGGGCCGATGCGCGATCGGTCGCGGCGGACGCTGCAGGGTCATCGCGGCGGGTCAGTGCCTCCAGGTCGAGCACGTTCACCGGCGGGTCCGGCGCGAGCGTTGCCAGCGTCTCGGCGCGCGGGGCATCCGCGAGCACCTGGCGTGCCCCGCAGTCGCCCAGCACGTGGGCCAGCGGCTCCCCGGAGAGCTGCGCATCCAGCGGCACGAGAATGGCCCCCTTGCGCATCACCGCGAGTGCGGCAATCACCCAGGCTGCGCTGTTCGCGGCGAACAGGGCAACCGGCTCCCCCGGGGAGACCCCGCGCGCCGTCAGGACAGCGGCGGTCTTCGCGACCCGCGCTCCAAGCCCGGCGGCGTCCAGCCTCTCGGCGTCGTGCGCGCCGAACACCGTCAGGGCCGCAGCGCGACCGCCTTCATGCAGGGCTGTCGCGAGTGCTTGCAGGGTGGCGAATTCACGTGTGGCGATGGCTGATCACTCCCGGTGGTGTCGTTTGCTCTCCCCCGTGTCCCGGCCGATCACCTCGGTGAGTGCTGAGGCCAGGATACCCGCAGGCATGGCGATGATCCCGACCCCGGACAGGGCGGTCATGGCGGCAAACAGCTTGCCGATGCCGGTGGTCGGCACGGCATCGCCGTAGCCGACCGTCGTGAGCGTGGCGACACTCCACCACAGCGCTCGTGGGATGCTGCCAAAGGCCTCTGGCTGGTTTCGCCCCTCGGCGAGATACAGCAATGTGGAGGACAGCAGCATGAGGCTGAGTGCGATCACCAGGCTGAGCATCAGCTCGAAGCGGCGGGCTGCCAGCGCGGCGGAGAGGTTATGGAGAGCGATGGAGAACCGTCCCAGTCGGGCCAGCCGCAAGATTCGCGCCAGCCTGAGCAGGCGCAGGAGCACGCCCGAGATGGGCAGGAAGGGGGCATAGAAACTTGCCAGTGCGAGCAGGTCGAAGATCGAGGCCGGGCGGCTGAGATAATGCCAGCGGCCGCGGGGGTGTTCACCTGCGGACCAGGCCCGGCCGAGGTACTCGACGGTGAAGGCGATCGCGAAGACGATCTCCGCCAGCATGAAGACCCGCGGTGCCCGCATGACGACGGTCTCTTCGGTTTCCAGCACGACCAGCACGCAACTGACCAGGATCAACCAGAGAATCAACCGGTTGGCGGTCGACAGCCGGGCACTCCCGGCCGGGCCGGATTCGAGCTGTTGCCAGAGGCGCAGCCGCAGGCGGGCGCCGCCGGCCTGTTTGGGCGCGGCGTCCATGGGCTGATTGTGCCATGGTCGATCCGGTGGGGTGCCGGTGTTTCGAAGCTGGCATGGAATGTGTATAATAAGCGGTTATATCGACAGGAAGTCTTGCCCCGCCAACCCTCGCAGTCGCGAGCGTTCTTGCCCTGGCGGGTGGAAGCGCCGGTATTTCACAGCCACCGAGGATGCTACCGCATGAGTGCAGCACAGGACGCCGTACGCAAATCTTCTTCGGCCGCCAGCGCCGACTACCGCCTGACCTCAGTCACCAAGAGCGAGCCCCCGGAGGGCGCAGAGGGCGCGAATTGGCACCGCTACGAGCTGGCACGCGGCGGCGCGGTGATTACCGGGTACCGGCAGGGCACCATGAAAGAAGTGACGCGCGTGGCCGAAGAGATCGTGCGCGGTCTCAATGAGCGCAGGTTTCCACGCAAGGGTCGCGTGCAGTTGACCCGCAGCCGTCGCAGCAACTGACCTCGCGGCCGCGGAATGTCGCGGCGTCAGTGACCCCAAGGCCCTGCAGGCTCACTTCGGCTGTTCTCTCCGGACAATGATCCGGAACAGCGCTGGCCAGTGTCTGCCCAGCCAGCGGCCGAAGCGCTCATAAGGCCGCGAGACAATCACCTCGGCGCGCCCGCTCGCGATGGCGTCAGCGATGCGTGCTGCACAATATTCGGCCGGCAGTCCCCTGGCCTGGTTGCGATCCATGTGGCCGTGACGTTGTCCATCCGGTCCCAATGCATTGAGCGAAATAGCGGTGTTGATGTAGCCGGGCAGCACCAGCGTCACCCTGATGCCCTGGTCATGCACCTCGGCCCGTAAGGCATCGAACCACCCATGCAGGGCATGCTTGGAGGCCGCATAGGCCGAGCGCATGGGTGTGCTGATATGGCCGACAATGCTGCTGATCACCACCACCTGACCGCAGCGGCGCGCCAGCATGCCGGGCAGCAGTGCCTTGGTCAGCCCGATACTGCCGAAATAGTTGACCTCCATGATGCGGCGGTCCACGGCAATGTCGGTCTCTTCAATTCGCCCGCGCAGGCTGATTCCGGCATTGTTGACCAGGATATCGATCGGCCCCGCCAGTCGTTCGGCCTCGGCAGCCTTTGTCGGCAGTGCCTCGGGGTTCTCGAGATCGAGCGCCAACAGGTGATGCCGGGCTGGATCGCGGCAGGCCGCACGCACCGCTGCCAGTGCCTCGAGCCTGCGCGCGGCAAGCACCAGCTGCGCGCCGCGGCGATCGAGTTCCAGCGCGAGTGCCCGCCCGATGCCCGAGGACGCGCCGGTGATCAGTACCGTCTGCCGTGACCAGTCCATAGTGACGCAGTATAGCCCCGCGCTGTGCGCTGCACGCGCGGGCGCGACGCGGTAGAGTGAAGTTCGGAAGATGACGGCGGCTGCACGATTCGCTGCGGAGGCGGAGAGATGTCCACGATGAAGCTCAAGCGCATCCTCGTGCACCTGGACGGACGAGGCCGGACGGCCGCGGCCGCACTGGCGCAGGCAGCGGCGCTGGCCCAGGTCTGCGGCGCCCGGCTGAAGATCATCGATGTGGTGCGCGAGCCGCCGCGCCGTCTCGCGAAGCTCGGCGGACGCAGCTACCGGAAACTGTTGATCGACGGCAGGCGCGAGCAGCTCGAGGGGTTGTGCGCCGATATTCAGTCGCGTGGCCAGGGCTACTCGATTGAGGTTCGCAGTGGTGTGCCGTTCGTCGAGGTGGTCCGGGTGGTGCAGGCGGAGGGCGTCGACCTGCTGGTGAAAGCCAGCGAGCGGCGGGGCAGCCCGGGCATTTTCGGCAGCACGGACATGAGTCTGCTGCGCAAGTGTCCCTGCCCGGTACTGCTGCTCAAGGGCGGTGGCGGGCGGCTGCGTCGCCTGCTCGCTGCGGTGGATCCCGATCCTGAAGACCCGGTTCGCGACTCGCTGAACCCGCGGATCATGGCCTTTGCGGGGCTGATGCGCGAGCTGACCGATGCGTCGCTGGATGTCGCCCATGCCTGGACGCTGGTGGGCGAGGATCTGCTGGGCGGCGGGACGCTGAAGCTGAGCCACGAAGAATTCCGGGCGCTCGCCAGGCGTGAACGCCAGGCGCGTATGGAGGCGCTCGCGCAGATGCTCGAACCCTACGGACTGGCGGTTCGCAGCCCGCACGTGCACTTGCTGAAAGGTCACCCCGAGGAGGTGCTGCCGGAGGTCGCCCGCAAGCTCTCGGCCGACCTGCTCATCATGGGGACGGTGGGGCGAGTGGGGCTGGCCGGGGGGTTCATGGGCAATACCGCCGAGGCCATTCTCTCCCGGGTCGACTGCTCAGTGCTGGCGCTGAAGCCCGAGGGATTCAGCTCACCGGTGGCATGATGCTCAGGGTCTCCGCGCCGAGGACTTCAGTTCTCGATCGTTGTCTCGACCATGCCACGTTCCGAAAAAATCAGCAGACTGTCCGTAGGCCGACGCTCCCAGGTGCCCAGCCAGATGGCGTAGTCGCCGCTGGGTGGCTGGCTGATCTCGAGCCCGGGATTGAGTCCGCGTCCGGGCACATCATCGTTGCAATGCCAATAGCCATCCGGGTCTCGCACGGTCAGCGTGGTGTCGCCGATGGAGCGGGCGAAGATGTACAGTGGGCCCGCACCGGCCGCGAAGTTCAGCACCAGATCAGGTCTGCTGAAATCGATCAGACCGGCACATGGTTCGCCAAGCGCGATGGCGACATCCCGGTCTCCGCCGGCCACGATGTCCATCTGATAAGGATCGGGGAATGCCCCGCTGGCCAGTGTCAGCGTGCCGTAGAGGGGCCGGCTGGTGTGATCTGGCATCACCACGGAGTACACCTGCCCGCGCAGACGATCGAACACCGGTTCGAACAGGGCGGTCAGCGGAACCGACGCCATGCCCTCGACTGCCGCCACGCCATCCCCGAGGCGCGCCGCAGTGGCGATCCCCGTCTCCGATACCTGCACAGCGGGTAACAGCTGCGCCTCACGCAGCCAGACGTCAGCCAGCGCGTTGGCCATCCTCTCCGGGTCTTCACTGAGAATCGCCCCCGCGGCCTGGTACTCCACGAACACGTGCGCGGCCTGCCGGATCATCGCCTCGCTGACGGACAACGTGGCCTCGCCCTCGAGGGACTCGAGCAGCGCGGCGATGGGCGTGTTTGCCGGTGCCGGTGGACTGGCCAGCCGCAGCTCAAGCGCCAGGTCCTCGGCGGAATCGGCGATCGAGATGTGAAATCGCTGGGTGAGAACCGGTCCACCAGCCAGCAGTTGCGACAGCGCGTCCAGTGCCAGGTCTGGCGGATCACCGGGTGTCACGGTGTGCATGCGCGACAGGGCTTCAGGGTCGAGATTGCGCAGAGCCTGCCGCACGGTAACGCGATCGAAGCGCGTCCGGCCCAGATACAGGGGACCGAACACGCCTGTGCTGCTGACCTCCATGCGTCCGTTCTGCAACTGGCTGCGGCTGGTGGCGGACTGGTCACGCCACTCGATGCGTCGATTGCGCGTGGCGATGTTCAGGCGCGCCAGCGAAAACTCGGCGTCGCGCGTCCAGACGCCGGGCAGGACGCGCCGTTGCCGGCTGGACAGGCCCAGGCCTTCGAGCGAGACATCCAGGGCCAGCGAGGCGGTGCTGAGGTTCAGGTCCAGCGCCTGTGCAGTAATCGCAAAAGCGCCGCGCGAGAGTGCCCGGTCAGTGCGCCAGGTGCCCTTGAGATCGGTGACCCGCAGCGAGAAGGGCAGGGCAGGCCCGACGAACGCAGTGGACTCGCCAGGCGAGGCCATCGGGCTCATGTCTGGAATGCGCACGTCGAGTTGCCACTCACCGCGCAGGGTCAGTCGACCATCCGCCGTGATCGACTCAGCCAGCCACGGCCGCAACGCCGCAGGCGCCTGCAGTGTGCGGTGCAGGCGGGCGAGGGCCAGTCCGCGCCTGCCGCCGACCCACGGACCCTGACGCACTTCCACGGCACCGCGGTATCGCCAGGCATTCGCTGGTCGGGCCCCGGCGGCTTCGCCTTCGGTCATCGCGCCGCCTCGCCAGTCGATGTCGTAGCTCAGCTCGCCCCGGAAATAGCCTGGCGTATACCGAAGCATGAAGACCGTGACGTCGCGGTGCGCCGCCAGGGTGTCCGAGAGGGCAGCGATTTCGGCTGCGATGCGCTGGCCCACATACCAGGGCGTCAGGGCCAGCAGACCAAGCCCGGCGAGGATCCCGGCGACGACGCCACGCCCACCCATGTGTCTTCCCCCAGAAGACCCCAGGAGCCAGGAAGATACCACGCGTTGCGCTGTCGGCTCACTCGCGCTGCAGCAGCGCCTGCAGCGCCCGTGCCGTGTGCGACCTGCGTCGGATCAGCTGCTCCGGTGTCCCCCGGGCGACCACCCGCCCGCCGCCATCGCCGCCTTCCGGGCCCATGTCGAGAATCCAGTCGGCTTCCGCGATCACGTCGAGGTTGTGCTCGATGACAATCACGCTGTTGCCCGCATCCACCAGCCGATGCAGCACCCCGATCAGTTTCTCGACATCGGCCATATGCAGTCCGATGGTCGGCTCGTCGAGCACGTACAGGGTATGCGCGGGTTGCTGGCTGCGCCGTGCCGCCTGGGGCTCGCCACGCGCAAGTTCTGTCACCAGCTTGATCCGCTGCGCCTCGCCTCCCGAAAGGGTCGGGCTCTGCTGGCCGAGTGTCAGGTAGCCCAGCCCCACGGCTTGCAGCAGCGTCAGCGCGTGGTGGATACGGCGGTGCGCGGTGAAGAACTCCACCGCCTCGTCGACGCTCATGGCCAGCACATCGGCGATCGAGTGATCCCGGTAGTGTACGCTGCGGGTCTCGGCGTTGAAGCGCGCACCGCCGCAGACGTCGCAGAGCACCCGGACGTCCGGCAGAAAGCTCATTTCGATGCGCTGCATGCCCTGGCCCTCACAGGCCTCGCAGCGTCCTCCCGGCGTGTTGAAGGAAAATCGCGATGCGCTCCAGCCACGCAGCCGCGCCTCCGGCGTCTGCGCGAACAGCTTGCGAATGTCGTCCCAGAAGCCGACGTAAGTGGCCGGGCAGGAGCGCGGCGTCTTGCCGATCGGCGTCTGATCGACTTCGAGTACCCGATCGATGCTCTGCCAGCCCTCGAAGGCTTCGCAGGCCCAGGGCGCCGGCCGCGGGGCGCCACGCTTCCGGCCAAGCTGGCGCGTGAGGTTCTCGCGCAGGACATCGCGTACCAGCGTGCTCTTGCCGCTGCCGGACACGCCGGTCACGCACACCAGGCGCTTGAGCGGCAGGCTCACGTCGAGTCCGGAGAGGTTGTGCAGCCGGGCGCCACGCAACTGGATCGCGGGCGTATCGCGTCCGCTGCTGCGGCGGTGCTCGCGCAGGGGGTGCGCCAGGGGTGTGGCCAGCATCCGCCCGGTCAGGGACCCGTCTGCGGCGAGCAACTGCTTGAGAGTGCCTTGAACGACGACGTGTCCGCCGCGGCTGCCCGCCCCGGGCCCGAGGTCGATCACGTGCTCTGCGCGGCGGATGGTGTCCTCGTCATGCTCGACCACCACCACCGTGTTGCCCTTGTCTTTCAGGGCGGTGAGCGTATCCAGCAGCATGCGGTTATCGCGGGCGTGCAGCCCGATGGTCGGCTCGTCGAGGATGTAGCAGACGCCGCGTAGATTGGAGCCGAGCTGGGCGGCCAGGCGGATGCGCTGGGCTTCACCGCCGGAGAGCGTCGGCGCTGCGCGGTCGAGGCTGAGATACGACAGGCCGACCTCGTCGAGAAACTTCAACCGCGCCTGGATCTCGCCGAGCACGTCCCGGCTGACCTCGGCGTCGCGGCCCTTGAAGCGGGTGCGCTCGAACCAGCGTCGCGCCTGGGCCACCGGCATGGCGGCGAACTCGGCGATCGAACGTCCGGCAAAGCGCACGGCAAGGGCCTCGGGCCGCAGCCGACGTCCATCGCAACTGCGGCAGGTCGGTTCGGCCTCGGCGTTCTGCCAGCGCATCTCCTCGCCACTGTGCTCCGGGTCGAACTCGGTGTTCTCCAGGCCCGTGCCATGACAGCTCGGGCACCAGCCCTGGCGCGAGTTGTAGGAGAACAGCCGCGGATCGAGTTCCGGGAAGCTCGCGCCACAACCGGGACACGCCCGACGGCTGGAATACAGTGTTCCTCGCGCCTTGTTGGCGTCCACCTCCGCCACCAGGAGGCTGCCCTGGCCGAGCGCGAGCGCCTGCTCGATGCCCTCGCGCAGCGCCGCGCGTGACGCCGGGGAGATTTTCAGCCGTGCGACAGGCAGCTCGATATCGTGCTCGCGGAAGCGGTCCAGCCGCGGCCACGGCTCGGTCGGGGTCATCTCGCCGTCGACCCGCAGATGGGTGTAGCCGCGCGCGGCGGCCCACTTCGCCAGGTCCGTGTAGTAGCCCTTGCGGGCCACCACCTGCGGTGCCAGCAGCTGGATTTCGCGGCCACGGAAGGCTGTCATCACCCGCGCCTCGATCGCCTCCGGGCGCTGCGCCTCGATCGGGATCTCACAGGCCGGACAGTACTGGGTGCCAAGACGGACGAACAGCAGCCGCAGGAAGTGCCAGAGCTCGGTGAGCGTGGCCACCGTGCTGCGCCGGCCGCCGCGGCTGGTGCGCTGCTCGATGGCGACGGTGGGCGGGATGCCGGCCACGGCATCCACGTCCGGCCGTGAGGCGGGCTGCACGAATTGGCGCGCGTAGGCGTTCAGAGATTCCAGGTAGCGCCGTTGCCCCTCGGCGAACAGGATATCGAAAGCCACCGTGCTCTTGCCGCTGCCGGACACGCCGGTGATGACCGTGAAGGCATCGCGCGGCAGGCTGATGTCGACATTCTGCAGGTTGTGCTCGCGGGCGTGGCGGATCTCGATGCGGCCCGGATCGCTGCGCCTTGCCGCATAGTCGGCTGGCGTCTCGGCGATGGCCGTTGCCGTGGCGCCGCTGCGCGCGGCGGCGAGCTGGGCACGGTACTCGGCCAGCGCCTGGCCGGTGTGGCTGTCCGGGCAGTCGATCAGGCTCGCTGGTGGTCCGGCCGCGATCAGGGCCCCACCGCCTTCGCCGCCCTCGGGCCCGAGGTCGATGACCCAGTCACTCGCCTCGATAACGTCGAGGTTGTGCTCGATGATCACCAGCGAATGGCCGGCGGCGAGCAGCTGGCGGAAGGCATCCAGCAGGACAGCGATGTCCTGGAAGTGCAGACCGGTGGTCGGTTCGTCGAACAGGAACAGCGTCCCCCCGGGGGCCTTGGGTTTGCCCTGGGAGCCGGCGAGAAAACCCGCGAGCTTCAGTCGCTGGGCCTCGCCGCCGGAGAGCGTGGGGACCGGCTGGCCGAGGCGCAGGTAGCCCAGGCCGACAGCCACCAGCGGCTGAAGACTCGCGCGGATCGCCGGGTCATCGTGGAAGAAGGCCAGGGCCTCAGGCACGGTCATCGCCAGCACGTCGGCGATCGAGGCGGCGGTGCCGCCGCCGGCCGGCTGCAGCCGCACCTCGAGGATTTCCGGGCGGTAGCGGGTACCGTCGCAGTCCGGGCAACGCAGGTAGACGTCGCTCAGGAACTGCATCTCCACATGCTCGAAGCCGGTGCCGCCGCAGGCGGGGCAGCGCCCGTCCCCGGAGTTGAAGCTGAAGGTGCCGGGGGTGTAGCCGCGCACCCGCGACTGCGGTGCGGTGGCGAAGGCCTTGCGGATGGCAGTGAAGGCCCCGACGAAGCTCGCCGGGTTGGAGCGCGCGGTCTTGCCGATCGGGCTCTGGTCGACCAGCACCACGTCGTCGATCAACGCCGCGCCCAGCAGCGCCCGGTGCGCGCCCGGCGCTTCCGTAGGCCGCCCCATGTGCTTGAGCAGGCCGCGCCAGAGCACCTCTTCCACCAGCGTGGACTTGCCCGAGCCGCTGACCCCGGTGATGCACACCATCTGGCGAAGCGGCAGGCGCAGGTCGATCGCCTTGAGGTTCTGCGCAGACGCCCCGAGCACCTCGATCGCGTCGGTGCCGGTGACAGCATCATCGGCCGTTCGCGCGACCCTGGCCATGGCCAGCCCCTCCGCCCCCGGCGGCGCCGCGACCGTCTGCTCGCCGCGCAGGTAGCGGCCTGTCAGCGAGCGGCGTGAGCGCAGCAGCTGCCTGGCCGTGCCCATGAAGACGATCTCACCGCCACGCTCGCCCGGGCCCGGCCCCATATCGATGATCCGGTCGGCTGCGAGCATCACCTGCGGGTCGTGCTCCACCACCAGCAGTGAATTGCCGGCGTCACGCAGGCGCTGGAGTACGCTCACCAGCCGGCCGATATCGCGCGGATGCAGGCCGATGCTGGGTTCGTCGAGCACGAACAGGGTGTTGACCAGCGAGGTGCCCAGTGCGGTGGTGAGGTTGATCCGCTGCACCTCGCCGCCGGAGAGTGTGCGGGACTGGCGGTCGAGCGTGAGATACCCCAGGCCGACCTCGTCGAGGAAGGCCAGGCGGCCGCGGATCTCGCCGAGCAGCTGGGTGGTCGCCTCGTCCAGCGCACCGGTGAACTCCAGCGTCTCGAAGAAGGCCCGGCAGCGTGAGATCGGCAGGCGGGTGAGGGCATGGAGGTTGTGTTCTCGCAGGCGCCACAGCAGCGACTCGGGTTTCAGCCGCGCGCCGTGGCAGTCCGGACACTCGCGGTAGGTGCGGTACTTCGACAGCAGCACCCGGATGTGCATGCGGTAGCTTTTCGTTTCCAGCCAGTCGAAAAAGCGCGAGACGCCGTACCAGCACCCCTCGTCAAAGTCCCCTTCGCCCTCCAGTACCCAGCGCCGCTGTGCGTCGGTCAGCGTCTCCCAGGGCGTGTCCATCGGCACGCCCGCCCGCCGCGCGAAGGTCTTCAGGTCGCGCTGGCACTCGCCGAAACTCTTCGACTGGAACGGGCGGATCGCCCCCTCGGCCAGCGTCAGCCGTGGATCGGGCACGACCAGGTCGTCGTCGATGCCCATGGTCCGGCCGAAGCCGCGGCAGGTCTCGCAGGCCCCCAGCGGCGAGTTGAACGAGAAATGATTCGGGACGGGATCGCGGTAGTCGATATCGCAGGCTGCGCAGTGCAACCCGGTAGAGAAATAGCGCCGCTGCGCGGGGTTGTCGTCGTCGGCCACGAAGGCCCGGCCGCCGCCCTGGGCCAGGGCCGTCTCCAGCGCCTCGGTCAGGCGGCTGTCGTTGTCGCGGGTCAGGCGCAGGCGGTCCTGGATCACCTCGACCCGCCGGCCATCGCGCCCAAGCAGACGCACATAGCCGCGTGCCGCCAGCAGCCGCTCGAGTTCTTCTGGCGAGACGCTGTCGGGCACTTCGATGGCGAAGGCGACGATCTGCCGGGGCGCGGTGTCCGGGTCGGCCGCTCCGGCCGTCGCGAACAGTTCGGTGACGATGCTCTCGGCGGTGTCGCGCCTGACCGGCTCGCCGCAGCCGCGGCAGTGCAGGGTCGCGGCCCGGGCATACAGCAGTTTCAGGTGGTCGTTCAGCTCGGTCATGGTGCCGACGGTCGAGCGTGAGGTCCGCACCGGGTTGGTCTGGTCGATGGCGATCGAGGGCAGCACGCCACTGATCTCGTCCACCGCCGGCTTGTCCATGCGGTCGAGAAACTGCCGCGCGTAGGGCGAGAAAGTCTCGACGTAACGGCGCTGGCCCTCGGCGTACAGTGTGTCGAAGGCGAGCGAAGACTTGCCGGACCCGCTGACGCCGGTGATGACCGTAAATTCCCCGAGCGGCAGGTCGAGGTCGAGATTCTTGAGATTGTTCTGGCGGGCCCCGCGGACCCGGATCACGTCACGTGCCATCGACTTTCCCTGTCTGCCGGCCCTGTCGTCCGATCCTGATAATACGCCTCTGGCCTGCGGCCACGGGCTCTGTCAGCATGGGCGACAACCCTCGGTGCCCGGCCTGCTGCCGGATGGGAGACTGATGAGCCGCACCCCCATGGACAGCGAGACCCTGCTGGCACGCTTGGTGGCGTTCGATACCACCTCGCGGAATTCCAACCTGGCGCTGATCGATTTCGTCGCCGATTACCTCGATGGATTCGGCGCCGTGGTCGAGGTGCTGCATGACGCCGAGGGGCGGAAGGCCAACCTGCTGGCGTCGATCGGCCCCGGTCGCGAGGGCGGCGTCGTGCTCTCGGGACATACGGACGTGGTGCCGGTCGACGGTCAGGCCTGGCACAGCGAGCCGTTCCGTCTCGCGGTTCACGACGAGGTGCTGGTCGGGCGTGGCAGCAGCGACATGAAGGGTTTCATGGCCTGCGCGCTGGCCGCCGTGCCGGACATGGCGGCGGCGAAGCTGCGCTCGCCACTGCACTTCGCTTTCTCCTACGACGAGGAGGTGGGCTGTCTGGGCGCGCCGCACATGATCCACCATATGCTGGAGCAGCACTTTGCGCCGCGGGCAGTGCTGATCGGCGAGCCGACCGACATGCGCGTGATGAACGCCCACAAGGGCATGCAGACCCGGCGGGTGGAGATCTGCGGGCACGAGGCGCATTCCAGTCAGACGCAGCAGGGCGTGAGCGCGGTCGGCCTGGCCGGCCGCCTGGTCCACTGGCTGGTGACGGCCGCCGAGGCACGGAGACTGCACGGGTTGCGCGACGAACGGTTCACCCCGGCCTGGAGCAGCCTGGCGGTCAACGAGATCCAGGGTGGGACGGCGGTCAATATCCTCGCCGGTCACTGCAGCTTCACCTGGGAACTCCGCCACCTCCCCGAGGATGACCCCGCGGCCCTGCTGGCCGATTTTCGGCGCTTCTGCGCACAGGTCGAGGCCGAGGCCCGCGACATCTCGCCACGGGTGTCGGTGCGCGAGACCCTGCTCGCCGAGATCCCCGCGCTGGTGCCCGAGGCAGGTGGCGCGGCGGAAGCCCTGGCGCGCCTGTTGACGGACGGCGACGAGCCGCCGGGTGCGGTGGCCTTCTGCACCGAGGGCGGGCAGTTCCAGCAGGCGGGTTACTCGGCGGTGGTCTGTGGGCCGGGGTCGGTGGCACAGGCGCACCAGCCGGACGAGCATGTCAGCCGTGAGGACCTCGCGCGCTGCGACCGGATGCTGGCGCAGCTGGTTGGCCACCAGGGCCAGGCGCCGGATCAGCGTCCGACCTGAGCCGCAGCAGGACTCTCGTCCTCGATACCGGCCGGCGGTCGCGCATCCATCCGCTGTTTCACGATCGCCAGCAGTGCCTGCACGATATCGGGCCGGCGCGGGTCGACATGCGCGCCCTGGGTCCAGATCAGCTCCCGTGGTTCACCGGCTGCGGCGTGCAGCTGCTCGACCTTGTGCCGCGGCAGGCGCTCGTCGTCGGTCGCGCCGATCACGATCACCGGACGTGGGGCGATCTGTCTTACCCAGTTTTTGGTATCGAAGCTCGGACCGTAGGCCAGCAGGTGCAGCAGCCGCGCCATGTGCGGACGCCAGAATGTCGAGGGCACGCGTGAGCCGAGGTTGTATTCGATCCAGCCCTTGTTTCCGGCGCCGCCATGGATGATCCACACCCTGGCGAAGCGCTTATCCAGTGCCCCGGCCACGGCCACGAAGGGCGTGCCGAGGCTGACCCCGACCAGCTCCACCTGCGATGACTCGACGAAGGGCTGGACCATCAGCCAGTCCAGCGCCAGTGACACCGCCGGTGGGGTGTCGAGCAGTCCCTGCTGCATCAGCCGGAGCGCTGGCAGGAACTGGCGGAGGTTACGGATCCGGGTGGGGCCGTCATAGGGGTAGTCGAGTGCTGCGACCACCACGTTGCCCGGATCGCCGACGAGATCGACGGCGTCCTGGCCGGTGCGGTGGCCCCCCAGGACCACCATCAGGGGGAGCGGGCCGTTGTCGGCAGCCGGCCGCAGCACGCGCAGGTCCACCGCCAGTCCGGTGTCGGCGACCAGCCGCACGCCCTGGCTGGTGTACTCGTCGCTCTCGCGCACCGCAGGCGCGGCTCGGACATCGACCAGTGTGCCCTTGCGCTCGACGAAATGGTCATGCCGCGGACGGGCATGATCGAGCAGCCACCAGACCGCCAGCAGCGCGAGCAGGCTCAGCATCCCCGCGGCCGCAAGGAGCAGGTAACGCAGCATGTCAGCGCGGCTCCAGGATCCGTGGCGGCTCACGCGGCGCGGCCGCCGTCCCGACGCGGGCGATGTTCTCGATGTCCCGGAAGCCCAGCGCCAGCTCCACCGGGCCGAGTGCGTAGGGCGCGATCTCGTAGGGGTCGTAGTGCAGCAACCAGCCGTCTGCGGTGACGGCGAAGTTGTCCGTTGGCGGAACCTGGTCGTCGTCAAGGAAGAAGCCGGCATCCGCCAGGCTGACGTCGCTCGCGATGCCGCGCTCGCGCCGCAGCGCGCGGGTGAGGAGATCGCTGAACAGGGTCATGGCTTCCGGGCGGACCACCGCGGCGATGTCGAGCCGCTCGCCGGTCGCGCGGTCGAAGCTTGCCAGCTTGCGGCTGGACAGGGGGTGGGCGCCGCCGGCGTAGACACTGCTGTCGACAGCGAGGCTCAGGACCTGCGAGTCCTGATGGATGATCCGGGCATCGCGGCGCAGGGTCCATTCAGTCACACGCGCACGGGCGGTTGCCACCTCGAAGGCGGCGACGAACTCACGCGCCGCGGCCTCCGGGGACTCGGCAGGGGTCTCACCAAGCGGGTCGCGGGTCATCTCCGAATGCAGCCACGCCTGCATGGCAGCCACGGCCGCGGGCGCCTCGACCGCTGCGAAGCGCGGCCAGCGTAGCAGCACCTCGGCGCAGGGCTCGCCGGGGCGGCCGCAGCCCCGGCTCTCGTGGCGATGCTCGTGCAGGGTGTAGCTGATCGGCGGGAGCGTATCGGCACGCGTGTCGACGCTGCCCGCAGGACACCCTGCGAGCAGTGCGCCCGTGGCGAACAGGGGCAAGGCCCTCGATATCCGCATGGTGGTCTCCCTCGGCGGTGCCCGGCACTATACCATCGCGCCCACACGCCTCAGTCGGGGAGCACGATGGTCACGCGTCATTTCATTACTCTCGGTGGACAGTGGGGTCCACGGCAGGTTCACTACCGCCGCGCAGGACAGGGCCCCGCCCTGCTGATGCTCCACCAGTCGCCCAAATCCTCGGCAGATCTGCTGCCGCTGATCCACGCCTGGGCGTCGCAGTTTACGGTGATCGCGCCGGATACCCCGGGATTCGGACTGAGCGATGCGCTGGGCCTCGACCAGGCGCCGATGGAGACCTTTGCCGCGGCGGCGCTGGAGCTGGCCGACGCCCTGGGCCTCGAGCGCTTCGGCGTGTTCGGCTTCCACACCGGTGCGAGCATGGCGGTGGCCCTGGCCAGGCTTGCCCCCGAGCGGGTCACGGCCTGCACCGCCAACGGGCTGGTCGCGCTCACTGCCGAAGAACGTGGGGATATTCTCACCCACTACCTGCCGCCGCTGGAGATTCTCGGCGACGGCAGTCACCTGGCATCGCTGTGGAACCGCATGCGCGACCAGTCGGTGTTCTTCCCGTGGTATGACCGGACGCTCAAGGCGCGTCTGGATCTCGATCCGGCGCCGACCGAGGCCGTGCAGGACAGTCTGGTGGAATTGCTGCGCTCCGGAGATCACTATCGGGTGGGCTATGGTGCGGCGTTTACGTTCGAGCCGGTACCCGCGTTGCAGGCGATGACCGTGCCCACACTGGTCACGGCCGCGCCGCCCGATCCGCTGGTCGGGCACCTCCAGCGCCTGCCCGGTGCTGCCGCCTGTGTGCAGATCCGGGCTGCGGCAGAGGCCAATGCCGCAAACGACGCCTGCCTGGCGCACCTGCAGCGGCATCCCGGCGGGCCGGTCCCGCCACCACCGGACACGGCGCCACTGGCCGCCCGGCCCTGGCAGAGCATGGTCACTGTCCCCGGGGGTCAACTGCGGGTCTACCGGGTCGACGCGCCTTCCGGGCGACCGCTGCTGCTGCAGCACGATGCCACGGGTTCGGCTGGACTGCTTGCGCCGCTGGCCGCGCCCCTGGCCGGCCGGCGGCCGGTGCTGGCCGTGGACTTGCCCGGTCACAGCGAGTCTGACCCGCTGCTCGCGCCTGGGGAGGTCACGATCGAGCGGCATCGCGAAGTCCTGGCCGCCGCCCTGGCTGCCCTCGGTGTTGAAGAGCTCGATGCCAGCGGTTTCGGCGCCGGCGCGCTGGTGGCCCTTGAGCTCGCCCGTGTGGCCCCGCGGCAGGTGCACCGGCTGGTGCTGGCCGAGCCTCCGGCCAGCGATCCAGCCGGGGTGACAGAGCTGCGCGAGCACGGTTTGCCCGCCTGGACGCCGCAGTGGCATGGCGGTCATCTGCTGCTGTGCTGGCATATGGTGCGCGACCAGGCGCTGTTCCATCCCTGGTACCGCCGCCGCCGCGCCGGGATTGTCTGGCAGCCGCCGCAGATCGATCCGGTGGCGATTCATGCCCGTGTGCTGGAGCTGCAGAAGGCCCCGCAGATGAGCCGGCTGACCTGGCAGGCCCAGTGCGACTATCCGCTGCTCGACCGGCTGGCTGAAGTCGCGGCGCCCGTGCTGCTGTGCGCGCCGCGGTGGTCGCCCACCGCCGCGCATGCCGAGGCGTTGCAGCTGGCGCATCCGCGGTGCGCCTTTCAGGTCCTGCCGGATGCGCCGGCGGACTGGGGACCCGCGTTCGCCGAGTTCTGCGACCGTTAGGTGCCGACCCGCTGCGTGCGGGTCGTCGCCGCAGGCTCTGTCGGGGCTGCCGCCTGTCCGCGGGTGGCCGCCTCCGCCAGCAGTGCGGCGAGGGCCTCGTCAAGCGGCAGCACCCGCTGCCCCTTGGCGCCCAGGCGTCGGATGGAGACCGTCCGCTCCTCGACCTCGCGCTTGCCCAGCGCGATGATCACCGGGATTTTCTGCAGACTGTGTTCGCGCACCTTGTAGTTGATCTTCTCGTTACGCAGGTCGAGTTCGGCGCGCAGTCCCGCGCTCCGGAACCGCCGCGCGACCTCCCGGGCGTAGTCGTCGGCATCGGAAGTGATGGTGGTCACCATCACCTGCACCGGCGCCAGCCACAGGGGCAGCGCGCCGGCGTAATGCTCGATCAGGATACCGGTGAAGCGTTCCAGTGAGCCGAACAGTGCCCGGTGCAGCATCACCGGCACATGCTTCTGACCGTCCTCGGCGATGTAACTCGCGCCCAGGCGGCCGGGCAGATTGAAATCCACCTGCAGGGTGCCGCACTGCCAGTCGCGGCCGATCGCGTCGCGTAGCACGAATTCCAGCTTCGGGCCGTAGAAGGCGCCTTCGCCGGGGTTGTAGGTGTACTCCAGTCCGGTGGACTCGATGGCCGCTTTCAGCGCGCTTTCGGCCTTGTCCCAGATCCCGTTCTCGCCGATACGGTTCTCGGGGCGGTCGGCGAACTTGATCCGTACGTCCTCGAAGCCGAAGTCCCGGTAGATGGACAATACCAGGCGGCAGACCTCGATGGCCTCTTCGGTGAGCTGGTCCTCGGTGCAGAAGATGTGGGCATCGTCCTGGGTGAAATGGCGCACCCTGAGCAGTCCGTGCAGCGCCCCGGAGGGCTCGTAGCGGTGTACCTTGCCGAATTCCGCCGTGCGGAAGGGCAGGTCGCGGTAGCTCTTCAACCCATGCCGGAACACCGCCACGTGGCCCGGGCAGTTCATGGGTTTGAGCGCCCAGACCCGGTCGTCGGCAGTCTCGGTGACGTACATATGATCACCGTAGCTCTGCCAGTGACCGGAGGTCTCCCAGAGGCTGCGGTCCATGATGTCAGGCGTGTTGATCTCGACGTAGTCGGCCTCCTGCTGACGATGGCGCATGTAGTCGATCAGCGCCTGGAACAGGGCCCAGCCCCGCGGATGCCAGAATACCGAGCCGACGGCGTCGTCCTGAAAATGGAACAGATCCATTTGCCGGCCGAGCTTGCGGTGGTCACGGCGCTCGGCCTCCTCGATCTGGGTGAGATAGGCCTTGAGCTGCTTGTCATGCGCCCAGGCTGTGCCATAGACGCGCTGCAGCATCTCGTTGGCGGCGTCGCCCCGCCAGTAGGCGCCGGCGAGCTTGGTCAGCTTGAAGGCATGGCCGAGGCGCCCGGTCGAGGGCAGGTGCGGGCCGCGACACAGATCGATGAACCCGCCTTGGCGGTACAGCGAGACGGGTTCATCGCCCGGGATTGAAGCGATGATCTCCGCTTTATAGGCCTCACCCTGGTCGCGGAAAAAGGCCACGGCGGCCTCGCGGTCCCACTCCTCGCGCACGATGACCTCGTCGCGGTCGACAATCTCATGCATGCGCGCCTCGATCTTCTCGAGGTCCTCGGGGGTGAAGGGCTCATCGCGGGCGAAGTCGTAGTAGAAGCCATTCTCGATGGCCGGGCCGATGGTGACCTGGGTTTCCGGGTAGAGCTCCTTCACGGCCTCGGCCATGATGTGGGCGGCATCGTGGCGCAGCAGTTCGAGGCCGGCCTCGGAATCGCGGGTGATGATCTCGACCCGGGTATCTTCCGCCAGCTGGGCGGAGAGATCGCGGTCGCGGCCGTCGACGCGCATCGCCACGGCCGCCTTGGCCAAGCCGGTGCCAATGCTGGCGGCGAGCTCACTGCCGCTGACGGGCGTGTCGAAGTGCCGGACCGAGCCGTCCGGCAGGGTGATCCTGGGCATGGTTGTCCTCATGGCGTTGGGGTGCCGCTTGACACCCTCGCGACCCTCGATTGTACGGCGTCGCGGGGGCGTCTGGCGAGGCGTGACGCGGTGCCGGCCGCTGGGGCCTGCGGCCACGACGCGCTACCATGGGGTCTCATGCTGCCACTGGAGGAGACATGGCCGCGCTCGAAGTCCACCAGTTTGCCTGCCTGTCCGATAATTACGGGTTTCTCGTCCATGATCCAGCCTCCGGGGCCACGGCCTGCATCGACACGCCCGATGCTGCAGCCGTGCTGGCGGCGCTGGCAGAGCGCGGCTGGCGCCTGACGGCGATCTGGAATACCCATCATCACCCGGACCACGCCGGGGGCAATCTCGCGGTCAAGGCCGCGACCCATTGTGAGGTTGTCGCTCCGGCGGCCGAGGCCGCGCGCATTCCAGGGGTCGACCGGACCGTGGTCGAGGGCGATGAGCTCAGGCTGGGAGAGCATCGCTTTACCGTGCTTGAAACCCCGGGCCATACGGCCGGCCATGTCGTCTACGTCTGTGAGTGCCAGCGGCTGGCGTTCGTCGGCGATACCTTGTTCGCGCTCGGCTGCGGTCGGCTGTTCGAGGGCACGGCGGCGCAGATGTGGCAGAGTCTTGGCAAACTGCGCGGCTTGCCGCCGGAGACGCGGCTGTACTGCGCCCATGAGTACACCGAGGCCAACGCGCGCTATGCGCTGTCCGTCGATCGGCACAATCCGCTGCTTGCAGCCCGCGCCGATGTCATCGCCGTCACGCGCGCACGGGGCCTGCCGACGGTGCCCAGTCGCCTGGCCGAAGAACTTGCCACCAACCCGTTCCTGCGGGCCGACGAACCGACCCTCAAGGCGGTGCTGGGCATGCAGGATGCCGAGCCGGAGGCCGTCTTCGCCCGCCTCCGTGCAGGCAAGGACGCCTTCCAGGCCTGAGCCCCCGCCCGGCGCGTCGGCTCAGATCCGGGGGTCGGCTCAGCCCTGGCGAGGGCGGCGCAGCCGTCCCTGCATCATGAGGCCGGCGCCGCGCGCCGAGACGTGGGCCACCACGGCCTTCTTCCGGTGCAGCCGCACGACCCCCTCGACCGGTACCGGAAAGACCAGGGTGACGACCTGGCCGGTTTCCAGGCCTGTGTCGGCGCCCTCTACGAACACGCCCAGCGCGGACAGATTGCTCGCCTTGAAGCGCCGGGGTCGCTGGCCGCGGCCGCTGACGTAGACATCCGTGGCCACGGCATTGCGCTGCAACAGCCGCCGCTCGCCTGCCGGCCTGAAGTGATCCCTGCCTGCGCTCATGCCTCACCTCTCCTGAACGTCACCCGGTGGATCATAGCCGCAAGGCGCCGGATCGTGGAAACTCCGGGCGTTATGTCGCGCGGCTGCCGGTGGTCGGATTTGTGCCGCGCGGCATCACGGCGGTTGACATGCCCGGCTGCGCGGCAGAAAATACTCGGCTTGTGTCCGCGGAGGGGTACCCAAGCGGTCAACGGGGGCAGACTGTAAATCTGCTGGCTTTGCCTTCGTAGGTTCGAATCCTACCCCCTCCACCAGAAAGCGTGCGTCCGGGGCGAATGGGCTGCGGACGGTTTTGTCATCTCCGGAGCAAACGCCGGCGGTGCCCGGGTAGCCGGGCGGCGGGAGCAGCCAGGGGATGGGTCGGCGGCAGATGCCGGCGGGTCTTCAGTCGGGCGGGTGTAGTTCAATGGTAGAACCTCAGCCTTCCAAGCTGATGATGTGGGTTCGATTCCCATCACCCGCTCCAGTCCCGTTTGCCCGACGCAGGGGATGAGCGGCCAGGAAACGCGCCCACATAGCTCAGGCGGTAGAGCACTCCCTTGGTAAGGGAGAGGTCACTGGTTCGATTCCAGTTGTGGGCACCATCTGAAAATTCGTGGAAACAGGCGATTACGCACACTCGGGAGAGGCCTAAACCGATGTCCAAGGAAAAGTTTGAGCGCAATAAGCCGCATGTGAACGTTGGGACGATTGGTCATGTTGACCATGGGAAGACGACGCTGACGGCTGCGTTGACGAAGGTGATGGCTGAGAA
>PWZL01000076.1 GCA_003567475.1 Gammaproteobacteria bacterium
GAACGATGGCGTGGAAGTGGGGGTTCCACCGGAGCATGTCTCCGAAGGTCTGGTACTAGAGTTCATACTGCACCTCGTGGAGACGGGTCATCATTTTGGTATAGAAGTACTTCGTTGTCCGTCCGGCGTGGCACTCGCCGGCGAGCTTTTCTTCCAGCCGCTTCGGGTTCACGGTGCACATGTAGACCTTCCTTTCGGGATGCAGGCGCGCTTCGATGATGTCGTTCTTCACCCACAGGTAAACGGTATTGTGAGATATTCCGAGCCGTTCGGCAACCTCGTTGATGGTGTATTGTCCCCGGTCGCGGAGGCGATCGTTGAAACTCTTCAGGCCGTAGATGCGTCGGATGTGGCCGACCGACGAGGGAGCAAATGGTGTCCCGCGTGTCGTGCGGTGTCCTTCGGCGTTGAGGATCTGGGCCACGCCGCTGTCGTGATGAGTCTCGAGAAGAACATCCACTCTTTCGATGACCTCTCGGCTGGTCCTGTACATCTCGGTTGCCGGCACCGGCGCCGGTATCGAAACCGTCTTCGCTGCTCCGCCTTTGAAGCGCGTCTGGATGTTTATGTATCCGTCGTCGGTGCGGGTGAGCGTGACATCCTCGATCAGATAGCGCACGATGCGTTTCTTGTCCTGGTGTGATGTCCTGGGGTTGTTCCAAAGCCGAGGGAAATCGGTGGCCAGAGCGATGATCTCGCTCTTTTCCTTCTCGCCTACCATGCACAGATCCTTCTCGCGCCGGCGGTGATACTCCTCATGAGCATCTTTCACCGCGTTCAGCCTGGTGTTCCAGTCGGCTTCGAGGGTGTCGGCCACGAGCCTGTTTTCCGGGTCAACCTGCATGTATCGTCTGCGTGCCATGTTCGCCTCGTATTCCACGCGCTTGAGATGCTGGCTTCGTAGGCGATCCAATGATTCGTAGCGACGTTTCAGCTCTTCCTGAATCCCGAGGGCCACCTCCACCGCGAGGGGAGTGAATGATTCGAGCAACAGCTCGCTTACCGCAGCATCAACCGCTTTGCCGGAGATCCATTGGCATCGGGGCAACTCCCTGTTGTGTGAGAATTGCTCACACAGATAGTTACCTTCGCACCTACCCGAGCGGCTTCGATAGTGCACATGCATGCGCCGTCCGCAGTTGCCGCAGAGAACAACGCCCTGCAGCAGCGCGGCGCCTTCCCGCGGCGCTCCGCTACGTTTGTGCACACCGTAGCTCTGGGCGTTTGCCTGCAGGATGTGTTGGTTCTCAAGCCATTGCTCGTAGGTTATGTAGCCGGGATGAGCCTCACGGATGCACGCATACCAGTTCTCCCGGGGCACCTGGAGATACTTCATGGTTCCGGCGACGGTCCGGCGGGTCTTCACTTTGCCGTAGGAGAACACGCCTGCGTAGCGTGGATTGTGCAGAATCTGGATCGCGCGCGTATAGAGAAGCTCGGCCCACACGAGTTCTCCCTTTTGCGCTCCGCGTAAGAGCCGCGAGGGGAACAAGATATGGTGTACGTGGAAATGCTGCATCGTCGCACGGGCCGACCGTGTGCGGCTGAAGACTTCGAAGAACGTAGCGACCACCTGCCGGACCTGCTGGTCCGGATCCAGGATCACCGCATCCTCATCGTCATAGACGAATCCCACCGGAAGCGGAGTGCGCAACTGCCCGCGTTTCGCCTTTGCCAGGCGTCCACCCCACATGCGGGCCTTCAAGTAATGCAGCTCGGCTTCACTCATCGTCCCCTTCAAGCCCAATACCAACCGGTCGTTGAACGCGTTCGGGTCGTAGAGTCCATCCTCATCGAGAATCAGCGTTTCGGTGAGCGCACATATCTCCAGCAGCCGGTGCCAGTCCGAGGAGTTGCGTGCAAGCCGCGAGACCTCAATCCCGATGACGATACCGGCGTGGCCCATGCCCACCTCGGCAACGAGTCTCTTGAACCCATCGCGGTTCTCCGCCGTAGAGCCGGAGAGGCCCAGATCCTCATCGATGGTGACAATGCGTTCTCTCGTCCATCCAAGCGCGACGGCTCGATCGGAGAGTGCGTATTGACGGTTGGTGCTCTCGCCATGCTCGACCACCTGACGCAGCGAGGATTGGCGAACGTACAGGTAAGCGTTGCGTTGAAGGTGTTCGGGGGTGATCACCCCGGGTTGTGTGGCGCCCATCATCCGGCCTCCTTCCAGGTGTGCAGCGCCATGTCGGTCAACAGGCGTAGCGCATTCTGCTCGAGATCACAGGGAATCGAGAGCGTTCCGCTCACCGCCGGAAGCCGGGCCAGCGGCGTGGTAGTGACATCCTCAACTGTCTCGAGCCAGCTCTTCATTCCCGTGCTCATGAACAGCAATTGTGAGCGACTGTGTAATGAGCGCGGTGATTCCCGTGCCTTCATGCGCAGCTCCTCATAGGCATGCTCAAGTCCGCGCGCTCGATGAATCGTCTGCGAAGCCGGGCCGTTTTTTTTTACTCTGTAAGACACGCTCGACGGTGCGTTTGTGAACCGTAACACCGAGATGTTCGGCCAACAGCGTCTGCAATTGCGCCGCACTCGGCGGCGGGGCCTGTTCTCGCTGCTCCTCGATGAATGCGACGACCGTGTCGGTGAGTTTGGTCGGCTGTTTCGGCCCGCGCTGTTTCGGCAGCAGCCCTGGTAACCCTTCGGCATCGAATGCGCGTTGAATGGCTTAGTAGGAGATGCGAGAGAAGCCGAATGCGTCGGCGGCCCGAGTGACCGACCAGTCATCCGCACGTACCCGACGCAGCATCTCATACTTGACCTGGATCAGATCGTGGGGGTCGAAGAAATCCTCGGTCTGAAACAGCTCATCGGTGACCGACTCGGCGTTGTGGTAGAGCACGTTCTGCCGGCTCATCGCCTCCTGTTTTGCACGCGCGTCCCGGGGTATCCTCATGGACAGCCTCCTCACAAGTGTTAATACGATTATACCGTATATACAGAGACTTCTCAATTGTTCTCCAGATAGAAGAGCTATATAGCTATTATTCATACAATTAAAAGTACCCTTGTTGTCGTCACTGACCAGTTGCGGCGAAATATGGTTAACATATACGGCATAATTCCCTTTACGCTTCCGCCGGCTCATGCATGCCCCTCCCGGCCCCCTTCGCATTGTGCCCACAGCGAGCGGAACAGCTGCCGGATTCCCGGGATGTCGTCGACGTGCAACACCGAACGGCCCGCCGACTGTTCGCAGAACATGTCAGGCACCTTTCTGTCGGTCCACGACAGCGGTACCATGCGTACCGAGCCCGCCTCGTCGCGATAGCTCACCCTGCCTTCTCCCCAGCAATGCTGAACGGCAAGAAGCTCAAACTCCATGCCGGAATGAGGATGAAACTGATGGATGATTCTTACCGTGTCAGCGATTGAGCTGTTGCTACCGGCTGCAGTCAATTGCTTACTTTTGGTGCGCGATGACCATGCCGGTGAGAAGCGGTCTGCCGGCGGCTTCATGATAGAACTCCCGAAGGATCTCGTAGATTAAGCGAGACACCTCGGAGAACAGGCGGCGATCGTGGCGGAAGAACGGGCGCAGCGCCTTGGGCATGGTGAACACGAATTGTCGATGCGGCAGGCGGAGGAGGACCTCGTTGGTGAGATGCTCGGC
>PWZL01000072.1 GCA_003567475.1 Gammaproteobacteria bacterium
CGAAGCGCTCTAGGAAACGCTGGTTTGCCGCCAGTTCCGCCGCCGGCAAAGCCGCGGCCAGCCGCCCGGTCGCAGCCAGCAGCGCAGGCAGCGCGGCGGTCATGCTTTCGCTGGCCGCATGCAGAGACAAAACATCGTCGCGCGTCCCGCGGATCTCCAGCAACTGGGCATCCAGGGTGGCCAGCCGGCTGCGCGCGGCCGCGCCGTCGGCCTGGCCGGAGAGGCGCGACAGACGCGTGCGGGCCGCCTCCAGGCGATCGAAGGCCGCAGCATCCCCGGTGAGCGCCTGCTCGCCAAGCTGTCCGACTCGCTGACTCAAGGCAGCGAGTTCGGCGATCTCTCCCGACCCTGACGGGGCGCGATCGAGATAGGCGCTGAACGCCGCCGCCAGCAGCAGAACGAGCAACACCGGGCCCAGCACCGGGAACCAGCGTGCAGCAATCGATTTTTTCAGCATGGGCTCGCCATCCTTCCAGGTCCCTGTCGGCAGACCGTCACTCTGCGGCCTGCTGAAAACGTTCGTGCTCGACCAAGGCATACAGGTCGAACACCGGCCAGGTGTCTCCGCCATCGCGGTAGGCACCGTCGAGGTACTGCTCGGCGCGGAGCAGGGTCGCGGGCGCGGCCGGCTGGTAGCCGCTGATCGGGAACCGACGAAAGCCGATCACCTCGTCGACGATCAGACCGGCCGGCACCTCGCGATGATTGACGACGAGCACACGCGCCTGGCGCTCCTTGGAGGCCGTGCCGGCGCCAAACAGCGCTTTCAGGTCGGTCAGCGCCAGCAGCTGGCCCCGAAGATTCGCGATCCCGCGCAGCCAGCTCCTGGCGCCGGGCACGCGCGTCAGGGCTGTGGGCACGGGCAGGACTTCCCGGACCTGGGCCCTCGGGACCACGAAACGATCCGGCCCCAGACGCACGGCGATACCGATCCACTCCTCCCCCGCGGCCGCGCCTGCGCCCTCGGCCAGGGCTGCAAGACTGCGCCGTTCGAGCTCACGCAGCAGCTCGAACGGCTGATCCCGGAGCGCCCGCAGACTCATGCGCCCCCGGCGCTCAGCCACTCGCGCGCCTTGGCCACCAGATCCGCCTCGCCAACAGGCTTGACGAGGTAGTCGACCGCGCCTTGGCGCAGACCCCAGATCCTGTCGGTCGCCTCGCCCTTGGTGGTGATCATGACCACCGGGATCGAGGCGGTCGCCGGATCGCGGGCCAGCACTCGCGTCGCCTGGAACCCGTTCATGCCTGGCATCACCACATCCATGAGTATCAGATCTGGCCGGTGGGCACGCGCCATCTCCAGACCGCTCTCGCCGTCCGCAGCGCAGAGCGTGTCGTAGCCATTCCGGCGCAGAGCCTCCTGCATGACATGGACCTCGGTGGGCGAATCATCGACGATCAGGACCTTGGCCATGCGTTACCCCACCCTCAGCGGGAGATGTGACCGTGAATCGCTCCGAGCAGCTCGTCCTTGGTGAACGGCTTGGTCAGGTACTGCTCGGAGCCTACGATGCGCCCGCGCGCACGATCGAACAGCCCATCCTTGCTGGAGAGCATGATCACCGGCGTGTCGCGGAACACGCGGTTGTTCTTGATCAGCGCACACGTCTGGTAGCCATCCAGGCGCGGCATCATGATGTCCACAAAAATAATGTCTGGCTGGTGATCGGCGATCTTCGACAGGGCATCAAAGCCGTCGACCGCCGTGAACACCTCGCAACCCTCGCGCGAAAGCAGGGTTTCGGCTGTCCGGCGGATCGTCTTGGAATCGTCGATCACAAGGACTTTAAGTCCCGCCAGACTCGCGTGCTGGGCTGTGCTCACGAGGCATTTCCCCTGGTGCGTGGTCGTCGCTGCCAGCCGCGCGGTGAGATACTGGCTGACAGGCGTTTTAACATATTGCCCGTGCTGCCTGCACCTGCCAAAGCTTCGGGCTGCACCCAGTGTACGCCGCCACCCTGAAGTGAAAACCTGCAGCAGTTCACACTGCCCGTCATCGCCGCCCGCCCGGGCAGAGCGGTATAGTTGGCGACCGGACGCCGGCCGGGATGCCGGCGAGAGTGATCAGGAGTGACGCAATGAAGACCGGGCCCCGGCAGATAGGCGTGATCATGGATCCGCTCGCGGGTATTTCGCCAAAGAAGGACAGCACGCTGGCGATGATGCTGGCGGCGCAGGCACGCGGCTGGCAGCTCGTGTATCTCGAGCTCGCCGGGCTCGCCCTGCGTGACGGGGTGGCGCTCGGCAGCGGCCATCGCGTCAGCGTGCAGGACGACGAGCACCACTGGTTCAGCCTGACCGGACCCTGGGGGGGCCGACTGAGCGATCTGGATGTGCTGTTGATGCGCAAGGATCCGCCATTCGACATGGAATACGTGCACGCGACCTACATCCTGCAGCGCGCCGAGATCGCGGGCGCCCTGGTGGTGAATTCCCCGGCCGCCTTGCGCGACATCAACGAGAAAGTCGCCACTGCGTGGTTCCCGCAGTGCACGCCGCCTACGCTGATCGCCCGTCGCCATGCCCAACTGCGCGCGTTTCTTGGCGAACACCGGAAGATCGTGATCAAGCCGCTCGACGGGATGGGCGGACGCTCGGTGTTCGTGGTCGAGGAACACGACCCGAACCGCAATGTCATCATGGAGACCCTGACTGACAACCAGACCCGCTACGTCATGGCGCAGCGCTACGTGCCCGAAATCACGGACGGCGACAAACGGGTGTTGCTGATCGATGGCCAGCCGATCGACTTCCTGCTGGCCCGGGTGCCCGGCGGCGGTGATCATCGGGGCAACCTCGTCGCCGGGGCGCGGGGCGAAGGCCGTCCGCTGGCTGCGCGGGAGCGCTGGATCGCCGCCGAGGTGGGCCCAGAGCTGGCACGAAAAGGGGTGATCTTCGCGGGACTTGACGTCATCGGTGACTATCTCACCGAAATCAATGTCACCAGCCCGACCGGGATCCGGGAGTTGGATCGGCAGTTTGGCCTGAAGATCGCAGACCAGCTGATGAGCGCCATCGAACACCGACTGGAGACCCGGTGATGGCCCGCTGGACACTGCTGCTGGCGGCCTGCGCACTCGTCGCGTCCTGCGAGGCGGACCGCCCCGCCTGGCAATACGGCTTTGCTGTCATGGGCACCGAAGTCAGGGTGATCATCGCAGGCGCGGAGACGCGGGATCCGACACCGCATTTCGCGGCCGTCGAAGCACGGCTGGCGCAGATCGGCCGCGACTTCTACGCCTGGGCAGACGGGGAACTGGCCGAACTGAACACCGCTCTGGCCGAAGGGCGAAGTTTTCAGGCCAGCGCCGATATGGCTGGGCTGCTGGCCCAGGCACAGAACTTGTCACGACTCAGTGGCGGTGCGTTCGACCCCGGCATCGGTGCGCTGGTCGAGCTGTGGGGCTTTCACCAGCCGCGGCCGGGCGTGGCCGGGACACCGCCAGCCGATGACGAGATCGCGGTCCTGCTCGAGGGCTGCATCGGCATCGCCCGGATAAGCTTGCGCTCAAGCCAGGTGGCCAGCGACTGCCGCGGCCCGTTGATCGATCTGGGCGGCATCGCCAAGGGCTTTGCGGTCGACGAGGCGATGTCGCTGCTGCGCGCCCGCGGCATCGCCAACGCCATGATCGACGCCGGCGGCGACCTCCGGGCCATGGGCCGTAACGGTCGTCGCGCCTGGCGGGTGGGCATCCAGGATCCGCGGGGTGACGGGGTGCTGGGCTCCATCGCACTGGCCAGTGGCGAGGCGGCGTTCACCTCGGGAGACTATGCCCGCTATTTCACTCACGAAGGGACACGCTACGCCCACGTGATCGACCCGGCGACCGGATATCCGGTCACGCACACCGCCGGCGTCACCGTGCTTGGTGGACGCGGAATTGCCGCCGACGCCGCGTCCACGGCGCTGATGGTCGCCGGTCCAGAGCAGTGGCGGAGCATGGCGGAGCGTCTCGGCACACGGGCGGTGCTGCGCGTGGACGCCGAGGGCAGCGTCGACATGACACGGATTTTTGGCGGCAGGCTGGAGCCGGTGCCTGCCACGGTGGACTGAAGGATGTTGATCCATACGCGCGATCGCCTGGGCTCGACCGTCTTCTTTGCGCTGGTGCTGCACGGCGTCCTGATCCTCGGTGTGACGTTCGGCAACATCGACTTTCGTGGCGGCGAGGACGTCAGCAGCCTGCGGGTGACGGTGGTGGTCCCGACCGACGGTGCCAGCCCGGCGGACAGCGATGTTCTCGCCCAGGTGGACAGTCTCGGCAGTGGCACCCGGCAACAGACCGCGGATCCGGCTGCCCCGAGGACCGAAGCCGGCCGTCCGGTAGAGGCTCAGCCCGACCAGGGGGCCGATTCGGCAACCACCCTCCCCGGTCGCCCCCAGACCAGCCCCGATGTCCTGGCCGCGCGGTCCGGCGCGCGCGAGATCCAGGCGCTGCCAGAGCCCAGCGAACGCCCGGATTCGCTTCCACGGCTGGCGCGCGCCGCCGAGGACCCGGATCGGCCGGTGAGTCGCCTGCTGACTGACGACGACCACCTCGAGATCTCCGCGCCGGAGCGTGAACTCCTGCTCGGACCGGATACCCGCGCCGATGATGCCGCCGCCTACCTCGCAGCCTGGCGTAGCCGGGTCGAGCGGATCGGGACACGTCATTTTCCGGCGGACCTGCTCGGCCAGCCCGGGGCGGGAAACCCCGTACTGGAAGTCTCGTTACGGGCCGATGGAACGCTGGCTGACATCGTGCTCAAGCGGTCTTCTGGACACGGCGCCATCGATCAGGCCGCACTCGATATCCTGCGACTTGCCTCACCCTTCGATGCCTTCGAGGAACCGCTGGCTCAGCGTTACGACCGCCTGCGTTTCGCGTACGAGTGGCGCTTCGACGGTCTACAGTGACGCCACCCTGAGCCTGCGGGATAATAAGGCCTCACTGGGCACCGTGACGCGTTAGAATCCGGGTCGGACAGCCAATCGCCTGAGGGATGCGGCGCCTATGGACAGTCTCGTCAATCACTTCCTCATCGCCATGCCCGGCATGGGTGACCCCAATTTCGGTGAGACCGTCACGCTGATCTGCGAGCACACGGAAGGGGGCGCACTAGGCATCGTCATCAACCGGCCGATCGGCATGACCCTCGGTGAGGTCCTGAGTCAGCTCGACATCAACAGCGAGGATGCCGCGCTGTGCGAGATGCCGGTGATGCAGGGCGGTCCGGTGCAGCAGGACCGCGGCTTCGTGCTGCACTCGCGTGGCGGCGACTGGGACTCGACGCTCGCCATCTCCGAGACCCTCCAGGTCACGACATCGCAGGATATTCTCGCCGCGCTGGCTGAGGGCCGCGGCCCGGAGCAGCTGCTGGTGGCGCTAGGCTATGCCGGCTGGGGCGCCGGCCAGCTCGAGCAGGAAATGGCCGCCAACGCCTGGCTCAGCGTCGGGGCGGATCCGGCGCTGGTGTTCGAAACTCCGCTGGAAGAACGCTGGCAGCGCGCCGCGGGGCTCCTCGGCATCAGCCTGGAACAACTCAGCAGTTACGCCGGCCACGCCTGAGGCGCGCCGGCGATGACGCTCGCGCCCCGCGGCCTCACGCTGCTCGCTTTTGACTACGGTCTGCAGCGCATCGGCGTGGCCACCGGCGAAAGCCGCGCAGGGCTCACACGCGGACTGACGACCCTGCAACCGGTGGACGGCCAACCCGACTGGCGCGGCATCCAGCGGCTGGCGGACGAATGGCGTCCCGACCTGCTGGTCGTCGGTGTGCCCTATAATGCCGACGGCACGTCATCCGCCATGACCGCCGCGGCGCGACAGTTTGCAGCCGCGCTCGCCGAGCGGACCGGCTTGCCGGTGGAAGAAGTCGACGAACGCTTCAGTTCACTTGAGGCAGGCGACCGGCTCCGCGCGCAGCGCGCCAGTGGCCTGCGACGACGACGGCTGAGTCGCGAAGACATCGACCGGGAGGCCGCGCGGCTGCTGGCACGCCAATGGCTGAGCAGCCACGGCGGACCGGTCGCCGACTGAGCGCCCGGTCGTCAGCCGTGCGCCACTCAGAACCCCCAGCACAGGACATGCCATGAATGCACCGGACCCGGCTCGCCCGCACCGCGGCACCATCCATCTCTGCGACGCTGAAGTGCTCGCGCATGAAGGTCACGCAGCAGATCAGTACATCCTCCGGGTCCATGCGCCCGCATGCGCCGCCGCGGCGCGCCCCGGCAGTTTTGCGCACCTGACCTGCGACGACGAGCTGCCGATGCGCCGCCCGCTATCGATCATGCGGGTCGACGCCGAAGCGGGCTGGGTGGAGTTCCTCTACAAAACCCACGGTCATGGCCTCACGCGGCTCTCGCGCCGCCGACCCGGCGATTACCTGAGCGTGCTCGGCCCGATCGGCCGCCCGTTTCGCCTGGACCCGGCGCACCCGAACCTGTTGCTGCTTGGTGGCGGCGTGGGCATTCCCCCAATGCTGTTTCTCGCCGAGTCGCTGGCCGAGGATCAGCGGGCGGACTGGCAGCCGCTGGTGCTGATGGGTTCGGAGATTCCCTTCCCGTTCGACATCGCTCAGCGCCCGCGACCGGTGGTCGGCCTGCCCGGGACTGCGAGTGCGGCACTCCAGCCGCTGGAAAATCTCGGGATCCCCAGTCGACTGAGCACGCTGGCGGGTCTTCCCGGATGTTACCCGGGTTATGTGACCGACCTCGCCAGGCACTGGCTGGATGCCATCAGCCCCGCCGAGCGTGCCCAGGTCGCTGTCCATGCCTGCGGACCGACCCCGATGCTGCGTGCTGTACAGGCACTCGCGGCGGAATACGCCCTGCCCTGCCAGATCTCGCTCGAGGAGTACATGGCCTGCGCAGTCGGCGGCTGCGCAGGCTGCGCCGTGGAGATCGTTCGCGACGGACTGCGACAGATGAAACGGGTCTGTGTGGACGGCCCCGTCTTCGAGGCGTCGGACGTCTGCTTCTGAGCAGCGGAGACTACCGCTAGCCGAAGTTGATCTGCGCTTCGAGGTTGGCCCGGGAGTCCGCGTGCACAAGCGCCTCTTCCATGGAAATCCGTCCCTGCCGGTAAAGCTGGAACAGCGCCGCGTCGAAATTCTGCATCCCGGCCTCGCTGCTGTCCCGCAGCGCCTCCTTCACTGCACTGATATCGCCCTTGTTGATCAGGTCGGCAATATGCGGGGTATTGAGCAGCACCTCGACCGCCGCGCAGCGTCCACTGTCGCGGGTACGCACCAGCCGTTGCGAGATGATCGCGCGCAGGTACTGCGCGAGATCCATCAGCACCTGCCGATGCTGATCGCTCGGGTACATGTTGATGATGCGGTCGAGGGTCTCGGCTGAATTGTTGGCGTGCAGGGTGGCAATCGCCAGGTGGCCGGTACCGGCGAGATCGATGGCTGCCTGCATCGTCTCGCGATCACGGATCTCGCCGATGAGGATCACGTCAGGGGCGGCCCGCATGGCCGATTTCAAGGCGCGTGCGTAGCTCCGCGTATCCAGCCCCACCTCACGCTGGTTGATGATCGACTGCTTGTTGGGGTGCAGAAACTCGATCGGGTCTTCGATCGTGAGGATATGCGATGAGGAGTGTTCATTGCGGTGGTTGACCATTGCGGCGAGGGTGGTCGATTTACCGTTACCACTGGCACCGACCATGAGAATCAGGCCGCGGCGGTGCAACACCAGGTCTTTCAACACCTCGGGCACGCCGAGATCGTCCAACCTCGGCATATCGGCAGTGATGTATCGCAGGACCATGGCGGTGTTGCCGCGCTGATGGAAGACATTCACGCGAAACCGCCCCAAGCCGGGCTCCGAGATGGCGAAGTCGATTTCCAGATCGCGGGTGAACGCCTCCATCTGGTCTTCGCTCATCAGACTCAAGGCCGCCTGCTTGACCATCTTCGCCGTGAGTTCGAGCTTGTTCACCGGGATGATACGTCCGTCGATCTTGATCTTCACCGGCGCATGCGTGGTGAAGAACAGGTCGGAGGCGCGACGCTCGACCATCAGCTTGAGAAGGGGCTTGGTATTCACGAGTCGCGTACGGGTCGATCAGAAACGCGCTTCACGCGATTCTTCGGCCATCTTGAGGCTGTCGGAGTGGCTCTTCTGGAGGGTATCCTCGCGCTTGCTCTCCAGCTTCACCCGCAGGCGAAGTTCGTTCTTGGAGTCGGCATGCCGCAGGGCTTCCTCGTAACTGATCATGCCCTGCTCGAACAGCTCGAACAGCGCCTGATCGAAAGTCTGCATCCCCATCCGCGTCGATTTCGCCATGATTTCCTTGATCTGCGCGACTTCGCCCCGGAAGATGAGGTCCGCAATCAACGGCGAGTGCAGCATGATTTCCATGGCGGCCACACGGCCTGTCCCGGACTCGCGCGGCACCAGCCGCTGGGAGATCAACGCCCGCACGTTGAGCGAGAGATCCATCAACAGCTGCTCCCGGCGCTCCTCGGGGAAGAAATTGATGATGCGATCGAGGGCCTGATTGGCACTGTTGGCGTGCAGGGTCGCCAGGCACAGGTGACCGGTTTCGGCGAACTGAACCGCGTATTCCATGGTGTCACGGTCGCGGATCTCGCCGATGAGAATGACATCCGGCGCCTGGCGCAAGGTGTTCTTCAGCGCCATGTGCCAGCTTTCGGTATCCACTCCCACTTCCCGGTGAGTGATGACGCAACCCGCGTGAGCGTGTACGTACTCCACCGGATCCTCGATGGTGACGATGTGGCCGCGGGAATTGTGGTTGCGGTGATTGACCATGGCGGCGAGGGTGGTGGACTTGCCTGAACCGGTGCCGCCCACCAGGATCACCAGCCCACGCTTGGTCATCGCCACGTCTTCCAGCACCGGCGGCAGCTGGAGGCCACCCAGGGTCGGGATCGTGGTGGTGATGGTGCGCAGCACCGCGCCAATCTGGCCCTGCTGAACGAAGGCACTGACACGGAAACGCCCGATCCCCTGGGGTGCAATCGCGAAATTACACTCTTTGGAGGCGTCGAATTCACGACTTTGCTTGTCGTTCATGATCGCACGGACAATGATCGAGCTCTGCTCGGCGGTCAGCGGCCGATCGGTGGCCGGACGGATTTCGCCGTCAACCTTGATCGCCGGCGGAAACCCGGCGGTGATGAACAGGTCAGAGCCGTTCTTTTCGATCATGCGCTTGAGCAGGTTCTGCATCAGCCGTATGGCTTGATCACGCTCCATGGCGTCCCCCTTGATACCGGCACAGCCCCACCGACATTCAGAATGATTCCTTGTGCACCGCCTTGAACCGCGCCTCTTCCTTGGTAATCAGGCCTTTGGCCAGCAGTTCCTGGAGATTCTGGTCCAGCGTCTGCATGCCGTGTGACTGACCGGTCTGGATGGCGGAATACATCTGGGCCACCTTGCCCTCGCGAATGAGGTTCCGGATGGCGGGCGTGCCGATCATGATCTCGTGGGCCGCGATCCGGCCGCCACCGACCTTTTTGAGGAGTGTCTGCGAAATCACCGCCCGCAGCGACTCGCTGAGCATGGAGCGAACCATTTCCTTCTCGGCCGCCGGGAAGACGTCGACCACACGATCGATGGTCTTCGCCGCCGAACTGGTGTGCAGGGTACCGAAGACAAGATGCCCGGTCTCCGCCGCCGTCAACGCCAGCCGGATCGTCTCCAGATCACGCATCTCACCGACCAGCACGACGTCCGGATCTTCGCGCAGTGCAGAACGCAGCGCCTCTGCAAAGCCCAGGGTGTCGCGATGCACCTCGCGCTGGTTGATCAGCGAGCGTTTGCTCTCATGGACGAATTCGATCGGATCTTCGATGGTCAGGATGTGGTCTGGCTTGTTCTCGTTGATGTAATCGACCATGGCCGCAAGCGTGGTCGATTTACCCGAACCGGTAGGCCCCGTGACCAGCACGATACCGCGCGGATGCATGGAGATGTCCTGGAAGATCTTTGGCGCGTTGAGATCTTCCAGCGTGAGGATTTCCGAGGGGATCATCCGGAAAACGGCGCCGCAGCCGCGCTGCTGGTTGAATGCGTTGACCCGGAAGCGGGCGAGCTTGGGAATTTCAAAGGAGAAGTCGGTCTCGTAGAATTCCTCGAAATCCTTCCGCTGTTTGTCGTTCATGATGTCGTATACCATTGCATGCACTTCTTTGTGCTGCAGTGATGGCATATTGATGCGCTTGACATCACCGTCGACGCGCAGCATCGGCGGCACACCGGCGGACAGGTGCAGATCCGACGCCTTGTTCTTGACGGCGAAGGCGAGAAGCTGGGCGATATCGACGGTCATGCTGTGCCCTTGCAAGCTCCGGTCCGACGACGCCCCGGCACGCCGGACGACAGGCGGCGCCGCTGGGTGCGGACTCCGGAAGTTACCATAAAGTGATCCAAGACCAGTTCGAGTATAGGCCAGCGCCGGGGAGACGGCGTGACTGACCTCACGGAACGCTTCCGGCAGGTGCGGCGGGAAATGGAATCTGCCGCCCAGGTCGCAAAACGCGACATCGGAGAGGTGACCCTCGTGGCCGTCAGCAAGACCCGCCCAGCCGAGGCGGTAAGGGCGCTGGCGGCCCTTGGACAGCAGCACTTCGGGGAAAACCAGGCGCAGGAGGGTGCCAGCAAGATCGCCGCCTGCGCCAGGGCGCAGCTGACCTGGCATTTCATCGGTCAGCTGCAGTCGAACAAGACCCGGCTGGTCGCCGAGAATTTTGACTGGGTACACTCGCTGGACCGCGAGAAGATCGCCGACCGGCTGAGTGCCCAGCGGCCACACTACGCGCCACCTCTCGAGGTCTGCCTGCAGGTGGCGCTGAGCGGCGAGTCGACCAAGGGCGGCGTGCGTCCCGAGGCGCTGTCGGCGCTGGCCGCGCACGTGGCCGGGCTGCCGAGACTGCGTTTGCGTGGCCTGATGTGCCTGCCGCCACCACCGGCAACAGCGGAAGATTCCCGGCCCTATTTTCGGCGGCTGCGGACACTGGCCGAGGCACTGCGGGCACAGGGCCTTGCGCTCGACCAACTGTCCATGGGCATGAGCGCCGATCTCGGTCCCGCGATCGCCGAAGGGGCGACGCTGGTACGCGTCGGCACCGCCCTGTTCGGCCGCCGCGCGGCTGTCGACGCCACGGAGGAGCCCGCATGACCCGCACACCTGACATCGGTTTCATTGGCGCCGGCAACATGGCGCGCAGCCTCATCGGGGGCCTGCTGGCGCAGGGCCATCCGCCGGACCGTCTCCACGCCGCCGATCCCGGGCTCGAGGCGCGGGACGCCGCAGCGGCACTCGGCATCGAGGTGACCGACGATAATCGCGCGCTGGCCGGCAGGATCGATGTCCTGGTGCTCGCGGTCAAACCCCAGGTCATGGCGGAAGTGACCGCGGAAATCGCCCCTGCGGTGCGCCGCCGCCGCCCACTGGTGCTCTCCATCGCCGCCGGCGTGTCTCTCGGGGGCCTCGCACGCCTGTTCGAGGATGGCGAACTTGCCATGGCACGGGCCATGCCGAACACCCCGGCATTGCTGGGCTGCGGCGCGAGCGGGCTGTATCTCAATCAGTCCTGCAGCCCAGCCCAACGCGCGCAGGCCGAGCAGATCCTGGCTGCCGTGGGTCTGGTGACCCGGCTGGAGCATGAGAGGCTGATCGACGCGGTGACCGCCGTCTCCGGCAGCGGACCGGCCTATTTTTTTCGCCTGATCGAATTACTCGGCGAGATCGGCAGTGAACTTGGCCTGCCGCCTGAAACGGCGCAAGCCCTGGCCCGCCAGACTGCGCTCGGGGCGGCACGGATGGCCACCGAGACCGGCCTGGGGCCGGACGAACTCCGGCGCAGGGTCACTTCCCCCGGCGGCACCACCGAAGCGGCACTGGCGTCACTGGATGACGCGGGCATCCGTGCTATGTTCTCCCGGGCCTTGCACGCGGCACAGACGCGGGCGAGAGAACTCGGCAGCGGCGACAAGGACTGACCGCGCATGAACAATGCACTGCTTTTTCTGGTCAAGACGCTTCTTGACCTCTACATCCTCACCTTTCTGCTGCGACTGCTGCTGCAGTGGGTGCGCGCGGATTTCTACAACCCGCTGTCACAGTTCATCGTCCGGGTGACCAATCCGCTGGTCCGCCCGCTGCGCCGCGTGATCCCGCCCATCGGCGGGATCGATACGGCAACGCTGCTGGTCATTCTGGGCCTGGAGCTTGCGGCCACCGCGCTGCTGCTTGGCATGGCCACGGGCGGACCGCTGCCCGGGCTGGTCACGCTGCTCTATCTTGCCGTGCTGCGTACGCTGGTACTGCTGCTGAGGCTGTATTTCGTCGCGATCCTGATCAGCGTCATCCTGAGCTGGGTTGGACGGGATGCCCGTCACCCGCTGGTGGCCTTGCTCAACAGCGTGGTCGAGCCCGTGCTGCGACCGGTCCGGCGCATCCTGCCCAGCATCGGCGGACTGGATCTCTCACCCCTGATCGTACTGTTGCTGATTCAGGCGCTGCTGATCGCCATTCCGCTTGGCGGCGTGCTGTACTGAGCGATGGACGCCTGCCGAGGCCACCTTGCACTGCTGGCGCTGCTCATCGTCTCCGGCGTACTGAGCGGCTGCAGCGACAATGGCCACGACGGGACACGCAGCGTGCCGCAGGCGCCGCCGGCGCCAGTGACTTTCCGCGACTTCGGCGACCACGTGGTCCACTACCGGGCGTTTCGCAGCGACGAGATCAGTCCGCAGATCGCGCGCGCGCACGGTTTGACGCGCAGCCGCAACCGCGCGCTGATCAATATCGCCCTGGTGCGCAAGCGACCGGATGCCCTGGGACAACCCGTACCCGGTGAAGTCGGGCTGGTCGCGCGCAATCTGCTGGGTCAGCAGAAAACCGTCTCCGTTCGGGAAATCGAGGATGGCGAGTCGATTTACTACATCGCCGAGACGTCGGTCAGTCACAACGAGACGGTGATCTTCGAGCTGACGGTCTCGCCGGATGACCATGACGTGACTTACCGCCTCAATTTTTCGCAACAATTCCATACCCGCTGAGGCTAGGGAGCGCGCAGGATTGCTCAGCGGGAGTTACGCGCCACGGGACGCTGTGCTATCGTCATTTCGCGCGCGAGCGCGTAGGCGTTATTTAACCCGCCCGAGACGGGTCGCAGGTTCACCAGAGCACTCATTCCAAGGAGACCGATTTCATGGCAGCGAAAAAGAAGGCGAGCGCCACCGCAAAGCCAGCACCCAAGCCGCCCACCAAAGCGGAAATCTACAAGACCATCGCCGAGCAGACCGGCCTCGCCCGAAAGGACGTGGTCGCGGTGTTCGACAGCCTGAACGGCCTGATCAAGAAAAACCTCAGCGGCCGGAATTCCCCGGGTCAGTTCACCTTCCCCGGACTGATGAAGATGACCGTACGCAAGAAGCCAGCCACCAAGGCGCGCAAGGGAATCAATCCTTTCACCGGCGAAGAGACGGTCTTCAAGGCCAAGCCAGCGTCGAAGACCGTCAAGGTCACGCCGCTGAAGGGCCTCAAGGACATGGTCTGAGCTCGCTGTCCTGAGCGGTCCTCCGCAGACCGACCAGGACCACCGAACATGACATGCCGGGGCAGCCCTTGCCCCGGCGTGTGTGTCAGGCAGGCGCGGCGGCGGCTCCCGTGACAACGGCTCAGGTCAGCCGTGTTCTCCCTGGATCAGATTTCGCAGGCGCAGCATGTCCGATTCGCGGATATAGAGCAGGCCACCTATTCTGCGCACCAGCGTCTCCTCGCGAGGATGCAGATGGCGATCGGCCCACGCCACCCGCCAGAGCATTTCGATGATCGCGAGTTTTTCCTGCTCGCTCAGCGCCTCATGCAGGGCGCGCGTGAAGCGCTGCAGAGAGACCGCGTCATTGATCTCCTGCTCGGCCAGGGCCATGAGCTCCTCGGCTTCCTCAGCAGGCAGGGCGAAATGTCGCTGCAGCTGCTCGAAAATCGCGGCGCTTTCCACGATCTTCTCCGAATCATCAGCCCGCGCGGTCTCGACCAGGAGGACGGCCGTCGCCAGGTGAATGGCTTCATCACGATCCAGCGGCGATGTCGTCTCGGCGCTCGCGCCAGTCGACAGCCGCTCGATGATCTCGCGCAGCGCCCGGATCATGAGGCATCGCCCTGAGTCGAGCGAACATCAGCAGCGCCGGCAGCTCCGGGCTCGGCCACCAGAAACGTCGTGACGATCTCACGCAACTCGTTCAGCTGGCCATGAAAGAAATGACCGGCGCCTGGCACCCCGACAAATGACGGGCCTGGCGGCGCACTGTTCAGCCAGGCCATGACCTCATCAGCCGGCACCACATCGTCTTCCTCCCCCTGGACAATCAACCACGCGGCCGGCACGCCATCCGCGAGCTCGAGCTTGAGCCGCGTCACGGCAGGCGCGATCGTCACCAGCCTGGCGGTTTCTCTGACCCCGCCTGCCCGGGCGGCAATGACGCCACCAAAGGAGAATCCCAGCAGCCAGAGGGCGCGGCCCGGCCAACGGCTGCTCGCCCAGTCGATCACCGCAAGCGCGTCTGCCAGCTCGCCCTCGCCGTCAGCGTAACCGCCCTCGCTGCGGCCCACGCCCCGGAAATTGAACCGGATGGCCGGCACGCCAAGCTGCACGCAGGCCCGTGCCAGGGTATGGACCACCTTGTTATCCATCGTGCCCTGATACAACGGATGCGGATGGCACACCACCGCCACCGCGTGGCCTGCGTCCTCGACCGGGACGTCCTCGCGAACCTCCAGCGCCCCGGCAGGGCCGGCGATCAGGTGTTCGGAGGTGTTGGGCGCACGCGTCACTGAAGCGTTGATGGTCGGTCCTCCCTGGCGAAAGTATTGAGAATGCAGGACATCCCGAATGCGGGCAAGCGCCTGCACCGCCGGTTCGGCGACCGGGCTTTTGGAAGACAAAAAAAGCCGCTGCGCCCTCGAGAGGACGCAGCGGCCTGGACAGCTGCCGACTGGCGGCTTAGAACTGGTAGCTCAGCTGTGCCACATAGGTGCGACCGAAGAGGTCATATCCAACGCCCGGCAGGGTATTCAGGAAACGGTTCGC
>PWZL01000027.1 GCA_003567475.1 Gammaproteobacteria bacterium
ACGTACGCGACGAGCAAGACCAGCTTCTCGCTGCGAGGTACGCCAGTGTAGATCTGATTGTACTGCGGTGTGGCGTGGTGCTGGGTCATGAGCAGGATAACCACGGCTGAGCATCGGCCGGACCACAGAGTGTGAGGGCTGGATTTTCTCGTATCATCCCGAAAATCAAACAGGAAATCACCATTGACTTTCTGCCCCCCTTGACGCAACTTTTCACTGTCGAAGAAGAGCGCCCGGTGACCGGACCACCCGGCGCTTTTTGTATTTCATCTGCTTCGGTCCCATTACATCTCCCTGCCATACCAGCGAACGCGTCCGACGATATTGACCTCGTCTGCCGTGCATTCATAGGGCGTGTAGCGCGAGTTGTCGGAGATGATGCGCACCCGGGGCGGATCGCTCATGGGCACGTGCTCGAGCCGCTTGGCCACGAGCCCCATGCCGTCATGGAGCACGAAGATGCCGGGCGGGATCGGGCTGCGCTGGTTCATGTCGACGAGGATCACGTCGCCATCGTTGAGCGTGGGCGTCATGCTGTCGCCGTGGACGGCCATCACACGCAGCATGGAGGGCGCCGCGCGAAGGCGATCGCGGATCCACGCACGGCGGAAGTGGAAGTCCCGGCCGACCCGCTCCTCATCCTCGACGATGGCTCCGCCCCCCATCGACGGGCGCGCATGAGCATACTGGATGGCCACGAAGTCGTTGTGGTAATCCTCGGTTATCGGGTCATCGCCCTCGAGCCGGCCCTTGCCGTTCAGCAGCCAGTCGGGATCGACCTTCACGACCTTCGCGATCTGGCCCAGCTTCTCGAGGCTGGGCACCTGCGAGCGCCCGCGCAGGATGTCGTAGACGAAGGAGCGGTTGACGCCGGCCTCGCGGGCCACCTCGGCGACGTTCATGCCGAGCTGGCGGATCCGTGCGCGCAGGCGTTCGTGCATCGGCACCGACATGGTCATCCCCAGCCTTCTTAGACACCTGTGGAAAAAACAGGATTGTTCCGATCCTGTCAATCTCCTAGAACACGAAATGAACATTTATCTCGAAAAGGATTCTCCATGCGGCTGCAGCGCGACGCCTTCGAGCTTTCGGAACTGGCTGAGCACTGGGGCATCACGGCTGCCGACATTCGCTACCTCGTGGCCGAACACAGGATGCGCCTGTCGGTGCGAATCGTGGCGCAGCCGGTGCTGATTTCCGAGGAGGAGTTGACGGCGGAGGGCGAGCCGTTCTGGATCCCGGCCGAAGAGACCGTGTACACGGGTCTTGCTGATCTGGCGTTGCGGGATGCGTTCCGACTGGTGCGTGATGGTGCGGCGTGTGTGAGCCACCTCTATCTGCCCGGGGACCGCATGGTCACGCTGCGCAGCGGCGACGGTATCGAGTTCATGCAGATCGATCTGCTGGTGCGACGCGAGCATGCCGAAGCCCTGAAGCGCGAGCTGATCGGTGCTCCGCTGGATCGCGGCGAGGCATTTGATTTCAGGCTGTTCGTCTTCGACGGCCAGGAATTTGCCTTCACCGTTCCGCAGGCGCGGGCGCTCGAATTCATGTTGGAGCAGACACGTGCTGGCGCCCCGGATCAGCACTACCTGGACATCCTGAAGGCTGTGGGCAGCGCCTCGCAGCGGTTGAGTAGCCTGTTCAGCCGCAAGCCCCTGTGGGCGCGGCTGGTGCGCAAGTCGGGCGGGCGCCGGGGCTGGTATCATCTTGATCCGGACTTCGTCGTCTGGCTGGTCACCCGGGGCTGAGCCTTTCTCCTCCAACTGATACGCGACCGACCGCAAGCCCGCCCTCCCGGCGGGCTTTTTGATTCGTCCAGGCGCGCCGGGTGGCGCCTGCTTCGGCCCGCACTTGTCTGCAACGCGTCTGCATCCGGTCTGCGTTTGTCTGCATCTGGTCTGCGCGCCCTGTCCGGCTCCGGAAGCCTCTGGAAATCCATGCGGAAATAATCCTCGCGTGCATCCCACTTGTGGGACGTATGCATACCGGGAAACTGGCATCACCGCTCCAGACACCGCAACCATTGGAGAGGTCGATGACGGAACAGTTCCTGAACCAGGTCCGGCTCGCTGACCGCTGGAAGATCAGCCCGCGCACGCTGGAGCGCTGGCGCTGGACGGGCGAGGGGCCCGCTTTCGTGAAGATTGGCGGCCGGGTGGTCTACCGGATCGCGGATGTCGAGGCCTACGAGAACGGCCGCCGCTGCGCCAGTACCTCGCAGAGCACCGCGCTGCGGGGGGTGCAATGACCATGGCGCAGGTTGTTTCGCCGTCGATCCCGCCCGCGCGCCCGGCGCCGGCCGCGCCGCTTCCGATGGACGAGATCGCCTTTGCTGCATGGGTTGCACAGGCAGAGCCTGGCGCCGTGCTGGTCTACCACCGTGGCTTCCTCGTCGTTGATGCGGACAACGCGTTGGTCGGGATCTCGCCTGAGGCGTGCCGCGCGCTGCGCCACCTGCGCGCCGCCGCCTTCCGTGCCGCCGAGCAGGGGCTCGTCCACCTCGTGCAGCAGCGCCTGGCCGCGGATCGCTTCGCCTACATCGCCATCGCCCGGCCGCGCCGACAGGGCGCGCCCGCCTCTCTCGCATCGCAGCTGCTCGACGCGCAGGCCGCGTGAGCATGCCGCGCCCTGACCCATCCCAAGGAGATGTCCCCATGCCCCATCCCGAGAATACGCCCGACCTCGAGGCGCTGATCAACCTGCCCGCGGCCGAGTTGGCCGATCTGCCGGTGGAGATGCTTGCAGCGTTGCAGGGCGAGCTGAACCATGCCGCACGCCTGCTGAAGGCCGCAACCGCCCGCTTCAACGCGGCCCTCGAGCTCCGCTACGCCACCCGCGCCGCCGAAGCGCGGCGGGCCTGCGGCAAGGACACGGGCACGGTGCGGCTAGCCGATGGCGATTACACCGTGGTGGCCGACCTGCCCAAGCGGGTGGAGTGGGACCAGGCGCAGCTGGCGCAGATCGCGGCCAATATCGCCGACAGCGGCGAGGACCCGGCCGAGTTCATCGACACCGCGCTGAAGGTATCGGAGCGCAAATACGCCGCGCTGCCCGAGGCCTGGCGCAAGGGTTTCGAGCCCGCGCGCACCGTCAAGGTCGGGACGCTCAAGGTGACGCTGGAGCCGCACGAGGCCGCGCAATGACGGCCGTGGCCCACATCCCCGGCCATGCGACTGACCTCCCCGGGCTGATCGACCGCGCGGCAACGAAGCTCGCCGGCGCCAAGACAGCGGCCGAGGTGCTGGAAGCGCGCGAGGTCGCAGGCCTCGCCTACGACACCGCAAAGCGCGCGGCGCGGCTGAGCCGGGCCAAATCCGCCCATGATGACCTGATCGCCGCCGCCCACCGCGCGCAGGCCGATGCGCTTGAAATCGAGGCAGCTGCCAAGCGGCGCCTTGCTGACGAGTATGATGCTGCGCAAGCACGCGGCGAGGTGGCGGGCCACGGCCGGAGTAAGGTTGAACCGGCCAACGTTACCACCGCATCCG
>PWZL01000019.1 GCA_003567475.1 Gammaproteobacteria bacterium
TCATGGTCATGGATTTTGAGCACGCGGTGCGGAACAGGGCCATGGGCGATGATATCTACCGGGCAATCATACACCTTTAAGATCTCTGCCGACAACTGGTTGGAAGGATGATAATGCAGGGACCTGTTTACACAGGCAATGGATTTAACCATGGGCGAAATCGTCCCGATGTCGTGCGACACCAAAAGGATCGCCATGTCCTTGTTCAGTTCCCGCAACCACCCGTACAATTCCTGTTCGAACGGCTTGTCCACATGGGTATTGGGCTCATCCAGGATCAACAACTGCGGCTTGTCAATGAGTGCACGCGACAGGAGCGCCTTTTGCAACTGGCCGCCGCTTAACTCCCCGATGGGCTTCGATGAAATGCCCGCCAGGCCGGTCTCTGCCATCATGCTTTTGACCCGCGCACGTTGTCCGAAAGAGAGGTGCGGGAACCATGCATGTTTGCTTTTCAGGCCAGAGCTTACCAGATCGTGCACCGTGATGGGAAAGCTTTTGTCGATCTGCGATACCTGCGGCAGATACCCGATCTTTGGTTTCCCTGCCGGAAACAGAAGTTTCCCTGAAAACAAAGGCAACAAGCCCAGCATCACTTTGACCAAGGTCGTCTTGCCTCCCCCGTTGGGGCCGATCACCCCAATAAAGTCATCCGGGAAGATCTCCAGGTGCACGTCCTGCAGAACGGCTTCAGAGAAATAACCCGTACTGACACCTTCCAGTTTGACCAGGGCTTTGTTCACTGCAGTGATGTGTTTAGAGTTTCCATAATATGTTTGATCTCCTCCCGCCATTCATAGGCCAGTGGGTTGATCTGCACAAGGGCTGCACCGGTTTCCTCACTGACCAATTGCGCGCTGCGCATATCAAACTCTTCCTGGATAAATATGATCCGGATGTCGTGATGCCGTGCATGGCGCACCATGTGCCGCAATTGCGCGGGAGAAGGTTCTTTGCCATGCCGTTCAATGGCAATCTGCTCAAGACCGTAATCCCTGGCCATGTAGGTAAGTGCCGGATGGAATATCATAAAGGATCGTTGAGTCAGCCCCTCTGTCAAACTTTCCAGCTCTTGATGCAAGGTTTCAACCGCATCATGGAGTTCCGCGTATCGTGTTTTAACCGCCTGCGTCAGATCCGGGTAAGTTTCTGTGATGGCTTCGCTGATCCGCGGCAACAGTTTCAGCATCACGGCCGGCGACATCCATATATGTGGGTCTATTCCTCCTTCGTGCACGTGATCACCGTGGTCCACCTCTTCGCCATGGATCAGTTCCACCCCATCAGACAAATTGACTACCTGCATCCGGGGATTTAATTCAGACAGCCTGTCAATGAAGGCTTGCTCATATCCCAGGTGGCCGATCCTGAAATAGATATCCGAATCGGATAGCTTCCTGAGCTGACCGGTGGTGGGTGCATACGTGGCATGGCTGGCCCCTGAGGGCACCATCACATTTACCTCCAGGGATGCATCGGTCAGGTAATCAATAAAGTATTTAACCGGCATGATGCTCACCGATACCACTCCATCCGTTTCCTGTTTCGTAACGGTCCTGCAGCCATAAAAGCCCGACAAGAGCATCAAAATGACCAGGAAAACTGTTATTTGCTTCATATTTATTGTTTTAATGCAAGATACAAAAAAAACACCCCCCCGAAAATGAAAAAAATGACCGCTTACCATCAGCAAAACAATTATTCGTAATTTCGTAGAGTAATATAATTCATCTTAAACCTCACCCCATGAAGAAACACGCAATAACCCTATGCCTTTTATCCAGCCTTGTATTTCTTTCAGGCTGCGTAGATCTGCTGGATGTTGAAAAGAGCTTTACCTTCCAACAGATATTTGTTGTCAACACCGATCAACAAACATTCAATGATTCACATTTGTTTGATCTGGCTGCCAATGTGAGTATCATTGAAGAATATGGCAGCATGATCAAAGAAGTCAGGATCGAAAAAGTGGAGTTTTGGCTTACGGCATTCGTCGGCAGTTCAGAACAAGCGTTCGAGGGGGGATCGCTCAGTGTTTCCAATCCGGATGGCAGCAATACCACTGTGATCGCTTCCCTTGGCGAATTGGTGCTGCAAGACCTGGTAAACAACAAGCAAACGATGACACTTAACGAAAGCGGGGTGAACATGCTGGGAGACCTTGCCGCAGAGCCGCCCCACAGTTTTAAGTTGAACACGGAAGGATCCGTCAATCAGGGCCCGCTAATCTTTACCATCGTGTTTGAATTCACCGCAAAAATGGTGGCCAACCCGTTGAACTAAGACCCGGCCCGTCTGTTAATCGATCAATTTCGCGATGATTTGGTGTTTGCACACGGGCAGTCAGCTCGCCAACCCGGACAAGGACCATCAATCATTCAGCGTGCACAGCATGCTGATGTAATTCACTACTTTTGAGGAAGGGCTTACCTCGCCCGAATGACCCCGCCGCAGCAAATGAACGTGGTATTCAGGATCCCTGAGCCGGCAATACTCCATCAGTGCCATGATGGGTCCATACCCGCATACCGACACCTGGTATTTTTCCACAGCCTGGTGCACCCCTTCAGCATCTTTTTCCAGGATCTTTCCCAAAACCATATCATCCAGGGGTCTGGACTGATCCACCGAAAGAAAATGGGAAAAATCGGAAGAAGCGATCACAAGGACGTCTCTGTTAAATTCTTTGGATGCGGCATGCAATTCCCCGGCCAGATCGCGGGCATTTTCATACTGCTGGATCAGAAGGTTCACCGACAGGATCTCAAACCCTTCCTTGAAGAAATGTTGAAGGTAGGGCAACATCACCTCCGCCGAATGCTCCTGTATCTGGGCCTCAGGAGAGACCGGCAACCCCATGGCCGATGCCAGCCCCTGATCAACAGGCACCTTGCCCATCGGGGTTTCCCAAAAATCATGGCCATCGGTCGACAGGGCCGGACCGTAGCCCGAATGGTTCGGGTGCAGGATCACCACGGTGCCGGGCCGCTGCCCCGAACGACGCACGTGCTCAAAAAAATGCACCGCCTGCCGCGCACAATAGACCATGCCGGCATGGGGCACCACGCCCCCCAGGATCTCTCCGTTGAACGAACGCGCATCCATGGCCTCCGCTTCCTTTTTCAGCGCCCCGGAGATCATCCGCCGGATTTCTTTCTCCACCGCCGGATAAAACAACCCAGCCACCCCGGGCTTTCTAATATCCAAACAACCCCCCATGCTTTTTTCCCAACAAAGTAACTATTTTTTACTACCAACCACCGATTACTAAATACTAATTACTAACTACTAACTACTTCTAAAAAAACAAGTTTCCCAAATACACACCCCCCAACCACCTCCCCGCAATCCCCTCCATCTGACGCATCAGGCTTATGGGCGTAGGCGGGTTATCCAGCCGGTAGGTCGGAAAATAACGGTTGATATGCAAAACCACCTCCTCACCCAACGCATTCCGGATCCATTGTACCATCGTATCAA
>PWZL01000074.1 GCA_003567475.1 Gammaproteobacteria bacterium
CCGCACGCTCATGAGCGTGCTCTGCCGGGCTCGGCAGCATCGAAGCGGCGCGCCAGCAGGAACCGGATGGTCGTGAGTATCCCGAGCGCCAGCACGATCTCGCCGAAGTTGCCCGGCGCGGGACCGGTCAGGCTCGGCGGCACAGCCGCGGCGAAAAACATCACCAGTGCCGCCAGCGTGAGCCATGGCCAGCGGCAGCGGATCCAGATGGCGACGCCGGCCACCAGCAGCACGATATTGGTGATGATCGGTGGCGGGGGCGGACCACTGCCGCGCACCACTTCCTGGCCCTCGAAGCACAGCGCATTGGCGCTCACCGACTGGGCATAGCGCACCGTATCCATGAAGCAGGCCGGGTGCAGCTCCAGCGTCCAGAACAGCGGGATTTCAATGGCGATCATCGCAACCGCAAGTACGCAGAACGCGCCCATCACCCACTTTGGCTGTACCCAGCGGACCCCGGCGAGGCGCAGCATGCCACCGGCCGCGATGATCCACAGGGGTGTCAGCAGCCAGTGTGCCCAGTAGCGCGGCAGACTGAGCGCCTCGAGCAATTCGCCTGGACCGATGAACCGCCCGATACCGACGATCAGGCAGTCATACCACAACAGCAACAGCGGCATCATGGCCATGAGCACGGTCGAGGACCGGGTCTCGCGCCAGAAGCGGATCGTCCAGACGAGGATGACCACGTGCACCACGGCGAACAGCAGGAACAGGGCGCTGAGCATCTGCAGCTCCAGGCAAGTGACAAAAGCGGATTCTACTCGCGACTCAGTCCGTGGGGGCTTCGGCGACGCCAGCGAGCGAGCGCCGGGCATCCTCGACGAGGGCGCGGGCCAGGACCTCACGCTGCGACAGCGAATAGCGGATCAGTTCACCGGTAAAGAAGTTGGTCGCGAGAATACCGTCGCCGTCGGCGCAGGGACAGAGGGTCGCCCAGCCGAAACCGTCCAGCGGATGGTGCGCCAGGCACTCGCCGCTTTCGGGATCCAGGCGCTCCAGTCGATCACCGCGCAGCACCGCGAGCGTGCCATCGGCGAGAAATGCGAGATCGAAGAACATCTGCCGACTGTCGTCCGGGAAGCTGACGAGATCAGGAAGCTGACGATCTTCAGCCAGGTCGTAGCGCATCAGCCGCGAGCCGGTCTCGGAAACGTAGTACAGCACCCGCTCGTCCGACGAGAGCGCGGTCATTGTGACCCCGAGAAAGCCACCCATCCCGCCATGGGTCTCGGTGGCATACCTCTCCAGAAGCCGGCCCTCGGCGTCGAAACGGAAGACGTGGCCGTCACCGAAGCGCCCGGTCGCCGGGTCTCGCCGGAATTCCGTGCCCAGCGGCATGCGGCTTTCCGAGCCCACCAGGTGCTCGCCAAGCAGCATGCTGCCGTCGTTGCAGAACTGCACGTTCGAGTAGGACCGCCCGCCCAGGTCCGGGACCACGGCACGGCCGCCGTCGCGATCGAAACAGATCACCTTGTACGCCTGGAAATCGAAAGCCCAGAGCGCACCGTGCGGATCGAAGGCCAGCCCGGCAATGACATGCGTGGCATCGGGGACGGCATGGCTGGCCTTGAAATTCAACGCGGCATCGTAGTGGAAGATTCGGCCCTCACCGGCGTGGTCATCCTCCGGGTTGTTCAGCCGGGTCGCCCCGACCACGACGTCCCCGGGCGCAAAGGCGGTCGTAGCCTGATCACTCATGCCCGCAGCTCCTTTCTTGCAGAACTCCGAAAAGAACGGGCCGACCGGGTGTCCCAGCCGGCCCGTAATGCTTACCCTGCCTTGCCGAGGTTCAGAACCGCGCGCTCAGACGGATCCCGTAGGTTCGCGGCTGCGGCAGGAACACGAGGTATCCTCTGCCAGGCGCGAAGGCGGGGAATCCATCCGGGTTGCCCAGATCGACGGTCCGCTGCGCGCTCTTGATCTTGTCGTCGTCGAACAGGTTGTCGATGTAGGCGGTCACGGACACGTTGGCATTTTCCAGGCCGAAACGCAGGTTGACCAGCGAGTAGGACGGCAGGTAGGCCAGATTCGCCTCGTCCAGAAAACGCTGCGAACGATAGACCCCCGAGACCTGGGTGAACCAGTCCAGATCTCCCGCGATCTGCTGGCGCCACTCGGCCGAGACATTCCAGGCATTGCGCGGGCTCTTGCCCACCTTGTTGCCCGAGAAATCCCCGTCGATATTGCCCGCCTCGGCCTTGTTCAGCGCCGACGATCCGGTCTCGCCTTGGATAAACTCCTTGAACTCGGCATCCGTGTAGGAGTAGGCGGCTGACAGCGTGAGATTGTCAGTGGCCTGCCACAGAGCGCTGAGTTCCAGGCCGAACACCTCGACCCTGCCCGCGTTGGTGATACCGGGGATGTCGGTGATGCTGCCGGCGGGGCGCTGCTGCACGCCGATCTGCTGATCCTTGTAGTCGTTGAAGTAGACGGCACCGTTGAGCCGCAGGGTCCCATCCAGCCAGTCCGACTTCGCGCCGATCTCGTAGGCCCAAACGGTTTCCGGGTCGTAGAACTGCCCTTCCGGTGTGACGGCTTCGTTGGCTGCGATACCGCCGGGCTTGAAGCCCCTCGCCACGGATCCGTAGAACATCAGATTATCGTTCAGCCGGTAGTCGGCGATGAAGCGCGGCGTGAACACCGTGCTCCGAACCTCCGCCGACCAGGTGCAGTCATACGCGACGTTCGGATACTTCGCCGCATCCGGCACATCACGATCGTCGGTTTCCGGCGGACAGAACGGCAGCGGGATCTGCTGCAGGAGACTGAGCTGCTGGCGCGAATAGGTCGGCACCGTGTAGTCGATGGTGTCACGTGACCACCGCCCCTCAGCGGTCAGCCGCCACTGGTCATTGAGCTGGTAACCAAGCGACAGGAACACGGAATAATGATCGGTGTCCCGGTGCTGACGGTTGAGCGCGATGGCGCCAGGGTTCGGGCTGGTCGCAATCCCTGTCGGTGACAGCGGCGGAGCGCCCGGGAAGCGCAGGAAGGTGTTCGGGTTGCGCAGGTAGAACTGCGAGCCGTTGTCCAGCGTCACCCGCTCGCGGTAATTGGCCCCACCGACGATCCATCTCAGCGCACCGGCTTCGCCGACATGACGCAGTTCATGGGAGTTGGTCTTGAATTCATAGTTGAGGATGTTGACCGCATTGAGCGACAGCGCCAGGTTCTCGGTAAACGGGTAGTTCGTATAGTCGGGATCCGATCGGTCCCAGTTGGAGTTGCGCATATAGCCTGACACATAGGTCAGTGTGCCTCCGGCGATGTCGTAGTCCGCCTGCACGGTACCGAATCGCATGCGTTGCGACAGGCCGGGAAAGGCCTCGCCGGTCAACGGGTCCGGCGAGAGGTCGATATCGGCCGCAGTCGCGGTCAGCTCACCGATGAAGGTGCCACGGGTACAGGTGCCGACCACTGGAGGGGGGAACCCCGTGACATCCGGCGGACACCCGGCCACACCCGGCACCGGCACGCGATCACGATGCGTGACGAGCGCCGTAGCCGGCTCACTGAACTCCTCGTCGGTGTACTGATAGCGCGCATAGATGGACAGCCGGTCATTGGGCGTGAACAGCAGCGCGAGTGACCCCCCAAGGGCGTCTTCGGTACCGAGTGCTGCACCGGTGTTCGGGTTGGTGTAGTAGCCCCCGAACTCGGACTTGGAGATCCCGACGCGGAACGCCAGACGCTCATCGATCAGCGGCCCGGAGAATCCGGCGTTAAGCGCCCACAACCCGCCCCGGCCGGCGTCCAGGCCCGCACGCCCTTCCCATTCGAAACTTGGCCGGCGGGTGACGTAGTTGATGGCCCCGCCGAAGGCGTTACGCCCGTACAGCACGGTCTGCGGCCCCTTGACCAGCTCGATGCGCTCGACGTCCAGCAGCCGGCTGCGCAGCGCGCTGCTGCCACCGGCGGTGGCGAGGTTTTCGCTGGACGCGTCGACGTAGTCGATCAGCACGGCCACCGAGGGCCGGCCGCGCTCGTTCTGCATGCCGCGGACAGCTGGACGGGTGTCGGAGGCGAAAGCGCCGACATCGAAGGTGAAGCCCGGGATGAGTTGCCCGAGATCCTGCAGCGAACGGATACCCTCGCGCTCGATGTCCTGAGCGCTCAGCGCCGAGATGGCGATCGGAATGTCCTGGATCCGCTCCTCCGCCTTTCGGGCCGTGACGACGATCTCCTCGAGCATCCTCGCGCCAGGCTCCTGTGCCAGCACAGGAACGGCAGTGGTGGCGGCCAGCGCCGCGGAAACGGCCAGCGCGAGCTGACTTCCCCTCAGTGTCGGTTTGGTTTGCATGGCTAACTCCCCAGTGGTGTTGCGTTGTAGTCAGTGATTTGTCGGTCGGCCACGGTCGCGGAACATCAGCTCCGGACCGCCGTCGCCTCCATGTCGTCGCCGTCACCCGAAGGCCGTGCGATCCGCAATCCCTGCGTTGTTATTCCTCGTCAATACTCCGCCGTTACCCGCCGGCCCGATCATACGGGCTGACTGATATCGGCAAGATTCGCTCGTGTTCCCAGCACGATCAGCCAGAGCGCCGGCAGACCGAGCAAGGCACCGAGCACGAACGGCGCCCCGCTGCCCAGTTGCGTGAACAGCACGCCGGACATGGCTGGCCCGACGATGCGCCCGATGCTGCCGGCCGCCTGGTAGGCGCCCATCACGGAGCCGCGCTCTCCGGCAGCGGCACGCAACGACACCAGTGTGGTCACGCTCGGGGTAAACAGGCCGAAGCCTGCGCCAATGAGCAACAGCGCCACCAGTACCGCCGCATGGGTTGTCGCCAGGCCCAGCACCAGCAGTCCCGCGCTGGTGGCCAGGACACCGAACAGCGCAATCCGCCGCGCACCAAAGCGCCGATCCAGCGGACCGATCAGAGTGGCCTGACAGATCACCGCCAGGATCCCCAGGACGAAGAACGCCATGCCGACGGTCTGCGGACCGAAATCGAACTCGTGACTGGCCCAGATCGGGAAAATGGCCTGCATCATCGCGGTAGCGGCCGACATGAGCAGCCCGGCCGTGACCAGACTGCCGAGATCGATGCGCGTCGCAAGGCCCCGGAAGGGCATCGGGATCCCGCCTGCGCCACTGCCGAGCGGCTTGCGCTGATCCCGCGGCAGGCTCTCGTCGAGAAACCACCACGCGCCGAGGAAGGCCACCAGACTGAGCACCGCAGCGACGACGGCCGGCAGCATGATCCGCCAGGAATCGGGATCGTTGCCGGCCAGGAGACCACCAAGCGCAGGCCCGACGGTAAAGCCCAGGCCGAAGGCCGCGCCGATCAGGCCCAGACTGCGGGCCCGGTTCTGCTCGTCGCTGATGTCGGTGACATAGGCGAAGGCCGCCGACAGGTTGCCCGCCATCAGCCCGCCCAGCGCGCGGGCGACAAACAGCATCCACAGCGTGTCCGCGGTGGCCAACAGTACGTAACCGACCACGGCACCGAGCATGCTCATCATGAGGATCGGCCGACGCCCGTAAGCATCGCTCAGCCGTCCCCAGAAGGGCGTGGAAATCAGCTGCGCGAGCGAATAGATCGCAATCGCCCACGTGATCAACACCGGCGAGGCACCAAGGCGCTCGCCGTAAAAGGGAAACAATGGAACGATCAGCCCGAAGCCGAGCAGGTCGATGAAGACGATGAGCAGGAGAACCGGCATCCGGGTGACGCACTCAGCCGCCCGCTTCGGCAGGCTGGTTCGCGGGAGGCACACCCATCAGCCTGACCACCAGCGCCCAGACGGCCAGCAGCAGATTGCCCACCGCGACCAAAATGAACGGCGCAGCGGGGGTCCAACTGTCGAACAGGTTCCCGCCGACCACGGCCACGAAGAGAATCCCCAGCGCACCAAAGAAGCTGTAGACCCCCAGCACCGAGCCGCGCCGGGCCTCGGGCGCCTCCTGGCCGATCAGGGTCTGACTGGCGAGGATCGCGCTCATCTGACCAATACCGAGCAGGATCGCCAATGGAATGGCCGCCGCCCCGATCGGGTTGCTGGTGGTCGCCATCAGCCCATAGCCGACGGTGGCCAGCAACATCGCGATAATGGTCAGCGTCACCCGATCGAGGCGGTCGGCGAGCGTACCAAAGATCGGCGCCCAGACCAGCGCAGCCGTCTGCACCACCGCGAACAGGATGCCGGCCCGAGCCGTGGCCTCGGCCGGTGTGGCCCCCTGGGCGATCCCCACCTGCACGGCCCAGAGCAGCAGAAAGGTGCCGACGACGGCGAGATCGCCGCGCGAGACAAAGGCCGTGCCATACGCAAGGCTGATGCGGGCATTTTTCGCGGCCACCATACCCTGCGTCAGTAATGACACGAGGCTGTCGGTGCTTTTGGCCGCCTCGGGTACGCCACCCCGGAGCCCGCGCAGCACCAATGCCCCGACAATGGCGATACCCGCCACCACCAGCAGCGAATACTGACCGGCCGTCCGGGGGTCGCCGGCGAGACCGGCGAACCACGTCGGCAAGCGCGTGAGTACGATCGCGAAGATCAGCACGCCGACGCCGTTGAGCATATAGGCGACGGCGACGAACTTGCCCCGTGACTGTTCCTGGGGGTAGTCGGCCAGCACGGTGGCCAGCATCGCGGTGACTGCCGCGGCCCCGACCGCGAACACGACGCGCGCGCCGATCAGTTCGTTCACCGTACTGGCATACGGGTATAGACCGTAGCCCAGCCCGATCAGGAAAAAGCCGCCCATGTAGACCGCGCGGCGACCGATCCGGTCGGACAACGCACCGAGCGGTCCCACCAGGAGCAGGATGACCAGTTCCTGCCACAGCAACAGCTGACCACTGACGCGACCGTGGATCGATTCCGGCAGCCCGAGATGCTCGGTCAGGATGTACGGCTGGATGGTATTGATGAAGGTGAACAGGCCGATGCTCAGCAGCGCGGCGAAAAAGAACACCAGCGCATTTCCCCGGCTGACGCCGGGGGAGAGATGGAACGGCCCTAACTTTTCGGTCTGCATGTGTGCGCCCCCTGCACGTCGCCGGCGTCAGCCGGCGAGTTCCTCGGCCGAGCCAGTCTCGTCATCCTGTCCCGATCGCGTCGCACGCGCCTGGCGCGCGGTGAGTGGGACATTGTCGAGCACCCATGGGCGGTGCTCGTGGCGCATCGGGCAGGGCAGGGTCGCGGCGCGTTTGCCGGTGAACTCGGCCGCAAGCCGATCGCTGTCGATAAGCCAGCCGCGCGCCTCGAGCTTGCGCACCATGCGCCGGAATTCCATCTGCAGCTGATCCGAGCGCACTGTCACTTCCTCGAGAAAATTCTCCGGCACATGAATCGGTCGGATGTTTTCAATGATGTGGGCGTCCTGCTCGAAAATCCGGATGTTCCGCTTGACGGTGTTCTTGTCGAACATCGGCAGGCGCAGGAAGTTACGCCCCATCATCCACCAGCTGCGGGTGTTGTTCTCGTCGACCGGGGTATGCGCGTTGTAGATCCAGATGGCCATCTTCGGCGTGATGTCCAGCCGCAGACCGACGATCGGCCCGCACATATGGAAGAAGGGCTTGGTGGCGACCGGCGGGCGGTCGGGGGTCGTCAAGGCCCAGACACCTCGCGGCTTGGGTGGATGCATGATGATCTCGCCGCTGGCGCCCCACTCGTGGACATCGATCGAGAAATCCATGACCTCCGGGCGGTCCGGGTCGCCGAAGGCCGTGCCGTGCACAAAGGGCGCATGCGAGGCATCCAGGCCATTCTCCACGACCCGCTCCCAGTTCATCTTGAACTCCCAGACCCCGTGCACGAAGCGCCAGTCGGCGTTGTCGACGTCCGGGAGTTCCGGCAGCGGCGGGCGCTCGGCTTCGGGCAGGTCCCCGAGAAACACCCAGACCCAGCCATAGCGCTCGGCGACCGGGTAGCTGTCGACCCGCGCGCGACCGGGCACTTTCATGTCCGGATGCGCGGGAATGCGCGTGCACCGGCCGTCGCCGCCGTAACGCCAGCCGTGGAACGGGCACTCGACCGTGCCCTCCACCACACGGCCCTGGGAGAGCGAGGCACCGCGATGCACGCAGATGTCGCTGAGACAGGCCACGTCGCCGCGCTGGTCGCGGAACAGCACGAGATCCTGGCCAAGCAGCCTGACGAAAACAGGCTTGTCGGTGACGTTGCGCGACTGCTGCGCGACATACCAGAGATTCACCAGCATCGCTCTCTCCTGGTTCTATTTAGAGGTGACGCGGCCAGCACCATTCGCCATGAGGGACTCGGCTAGGGGGCTGACGAAGAGGGCGTTGGCCGCGTCGTTGACCTTCCCCGGGACATCCCCGGGCCCTGTCTGCACAGTATCAAAATGACCGGTCGGTCCATTAAGTCATGAAGCCTCAATCCGCAGAGTGGCCACGCGGACGCTTACCCGCCTGCCGCGGCCGACTCTGGCGCATCCAGCGACGCGCGCGATCACCCCGCCGGCGCCCCCCTTCCGCTTCGCCGGCCATGACCCGCTCGACAATCAGCTCGATCATCTCGTTGATGTCCTGCCAGTCCTCGTCCTGATCGAGCGCGTACCAGAAATACCGGGGCGCGCTGTGCGCCCGCAGGGCGAGGTAGGTGACCGCCGCATTCAGGATGACCAGCAAGGCAATCGTGCCCTCGCGGCTGTATTCATCGGGCCGCGTGAAATACTTGCGCAGGTCCTTGCCGAAACCGGTGCGAACCTCTTCCAGCGCCTCGGTCAGCTGGTTGGGCCGCAGCAGCTCGTTGGCGAGGATCTCGAGCGTGCGGGGCCGACGGCGCAGTGCCGCCGCGTAGGCGGCGTAGTTGTGCGAGATCTGTTCGGCCGTGGACAGGCGCGCATAGGCGTCGAGATCGTCGCCGGCCAGCTCGCCCTCTCCCGGCATGAAGTCACTCTGCTCACCCCAGGCCCGCGCGAGACCCTGGAGGCCGCCGAAATACTTGTAGAGAAGATTCTTGCCGACGCCGGATTCCTTGATCACGGCATTGACGCCGATGCCCTGCACCCCGTCGCGGTGCAGCACCTTGTCGAACGCACGGATCAGCGCCTGCTCCTTGGCCTCCGGATCGCGTGTCCAGCTGCGCCGGCGAGGCGCACGCTGTGCGCCTCCACCCGCCGTCACCCGGCGTGCCGGTTTGGTCGTTTCCCGCGCCATGACCTCTCCCCCGCTCCGGTCATCAGCATAGCATTTTGGACCGTTTGGTCAATTTATTTTTTCAGCCTTTTGACCGCCTTCGACCCCCGCGAGACTCAACGAAACAGGATGTTGCCCGGGTAGCGGCGGGCCAGCCGTCGATCCAGCCCCATCCAGCGCCCGGAGGGCGTGAGGATGAACATCAGGGCGATGGCGCCGAGCACGATCAGCGAGGCGTCGTAGAACCCGCCGATGGCGAACATGACGATGAAAAACAGGGCCGCTGCCCCTGCCCAACGCGTGCACAGGCCCAGCAGCAGACCGACACCGGCAGCCAGCTCACCCCAGGCGATCAGCCAGGAGATCGGCACATAAAACGGCACCGCAAAGGCCTCGATAAAGGTCACCGCGAAAGACCCCGGATCGAGTTCCGGCAGGCGCTGCTCCAGCGTGACCTTGAGCTTGTCGGTGAACAGATAGCCGCCCCGGAATTTGTTGATCGACGCGAACAGGTAAAACAGCCCGAATACCCAGCGGTTGAACAGTACGAACACCCGCCCCAGCGAACGAAACGGCTGGGTACGAAAATTGTTCCAGCGGAAAGGATCGACATCCTGAAGCGGGGCTAGGGTACTCATGGCTTTTCACTCGTTGAACCTGCAAGAAGATCACGACCATTCACGGCAGTACAACGACCCATACGTCGGTCCTGATCGTCATGCCATGCCCCGTCGCCGCGGTCGATCCAGGCGCCGGGATACTCAATCCGGTTGCTGCCCATGTCGAGCACCGCACGCGCCTCGGCGACCGCCTGCCAGCCACCCTCGGCGCCCGGGTGATAGAGCGTCACCGTGCGGGTTTCAGGCCGCACCGGCGCGAACAGGTGCCGCAGCCAGGACCAGATGGTGCCGATCTGCTGCCAGAAATTGAGGCGTTGCACATGCAGCAGTACGGCCTGCACGTCAGCCGCGCCCGCATCGGGCTCGCACAGGGCAAAGCCCTCGCAGGTGGTGCAGAGTTCGCCATAGGGGGAACTGAGTAACGGGCGCTCATCCGCGCGCAGTGCCGTGGACACCAGCAGCAACGCCAGCCCCAGCACTGCAGCCAGACGCGACCAAACGCTATGGACGGGACTCGACAAGGTGACAGCGGTCATGTGCTCAACCCTCCTCCGGGCGAGCCTGCGGCTCGAAGGGACTTGGCCGGCGGCGGCGCAACACCCCCGCGGCCAGGAATCGGCCGATCGCCTTGCTACGGGTCAGCCAGGCAATCCGCGCACCATGGGTCCGATTCGACAGCACCTGATCCACCAGCCAGGGGGCCACGGTCTCCACGCGGTCGCCAAGAATCTCGTACATGCGCTGCGAACGCTGCCATTGCGCCTCGCTGACGTGTTCGCGCTCACCGGTGATCATTTCGGTGATGACGATGCCGGGAAACAAGGTGCCGGTGTAGATCGGCCCGTCGGCGAATTCCTTGGCCAGACTGCGCCCGAAATAGCGGATCGCCGCTTTCGTCGTCCCATAGACCGAAAAGCCGGGCGTGGCCGTGCCGTCGCTCCCGAAGCCCTCGAAATTGAACACCTGGCCACCGTCGGGCTGCTGGCGCATCCCCGCGATCGCGATCCGCGTGGCAGCCATGGCACCCACCACGTTGGTGCGCACCACCGCCTCGATGGTGTCCAGTGACTGTTGCGCAAACGGCTGACGTGGCGACATCAACGCCGCATTGTTGATCCAGTAGTCCACCCGCCCGAAGCGCTCGACCGCCGCATCCCACAGCCCCTGCAGCGCCGCAGGATCGGCAGAATCGCAGGCCACACCCAGCACCCGCGCGGGCTGATCCGCATACGGCGGGCCGGCGAGCGCCTGCGCCACGCTGGCGTCGGTTCGCCCGGTGAACACCAGGCGGCAGTCACGCGCGAGAAAGGCCGCCGCCATACCCCGACCGATGCCCCGGGTTCCGCCTGTCAGCACCACGACCTTGCCCGTCATTCAGCATCCGCTCCGTGACCCGCCCGATACCCTGGCGCAACCGCCAGGTCGAGAGTGAAGCTAGCAGTACCTGACCGTTAGGTCAATTACTATCTGAACGGCGGGAGCGTCAGTCCGCCAGGCAGTCAAGGGCTGGCGCGGGCGGTGTGCTCAGGACTCCGGCTCATCATCAAGCACGCGGTGGGCCACCAGCTCGATCATGCGGTCGATCGCTGCCCAGTCTTCTTCGGTGTCGAGCGCGAGGTGCAGGTAGCGCGGCGAGGTGCGCGTGCGCAGTGCAAGGTAGTTGACCGCCGCATACAACAGGACCTGCAGCGCCACCGCCTCGTCGCTTGCATACTCCTCCGGCCGGGTGAAAAACCGTGTCAGCCCGCGACCATATTCGCTGCGTACGGTTTCCAGCGTGCGGGTCAGCGCAGTCGGCTGGGTCAGTTCATTCGCCAGGATTTCCAGGGTCCGCGGCCGACGGCGCAGCGCCCGCGCGAACCGCTGATAGTTGCCGGCCAACTGTTCGGCCGTACTTTGTTCGGCATACGCCGCGGCATCACCCCCACCGATTTCATCGTCGGTCGGCAGGAAGTCCGTGTTGCGCGCCCAGGCCGCGGCCAGCCCCTGCAGGCCACCGAAATACTCGTATAACAGCCACTTGCCGACGCCGGCTTCCTTGACCACCTCGTTGACACCGATGCCCTGAACGCCATGACGCTGAAGCACACGGTCAAACGCCGCGATCAGCTGTTGTTCCTTGCCCGCCCGATCCCGACGCCAGGCCTTCTTCTTGTGCTTGTTTCCAGCCCCACGGCTTGTGGTCGTCTTCTCTGGCACGCAATTCACTCCCCGGCGCGCGACGGGCGCCCCTGATCACACCTGGGGCAGGACGTGCAGACCGATCTGCAACGCCTGAAAACACAGCAACCCGCTCAACAGGCCAGCCCGCAGCATGCCACGAAAGACATTGATCCGTCCTCGCCAGCGCGCCACCAGTCCGCCGCCCACCAGCAGCCAGGTCAACACCCCAAGCGGCGCACCCAGGTGGCAGGCCATGTTACGACCCGTGGCCTGGAAGGTTAAGGCCTCGACGCCGAACAGCGTGCGACTAATTCTTGACCAATCGGTCAGCTTCTACCGGCGCCCTTTGGTTGGCAAAATTGCCGGGCTCAGAATTCAGAATTCCTCGAGCAGCCTGCCGAAGCCGCGCATGCGATCCTGGATGCCGTTATGACGCAGCGCATGCCAATAGGTCGCCGTATTGATCGCGATCACCGGCTTGGCCAGAAACAGCTCCGCGGCGGCGGCGAGTCGGACCATGCTGAGATTGGTCCCCACCTGGACGATGGCGTCGACGTCGTCCCCGTCGAGCTCGAGGATGGTGTCGCGCAACCTGGGGGTCGGCACCTGGGCAATTGCGGTCCAGGACGGACATTGCAGTGGAATGTCCCGCACCACAGTGAAGCCGCATTCCTCATAGTAGCGCCGGACCTCGTCGTTGGCCGCGGGGAAATACGGCGAGAGAAACGCCACCCGCTTCACCCCATAAGTCTCGAGCGCCGCGCGGGTGGCGGCCGCGCCGGTGCTGACGCTCACGCCCGAGGCCTCCTCGACCTTGCGCTCGAAGGCCGCGTTGCCCTCGACGCCGCCATAGAACGTGATCGCCGACATGCCCATCACGAGATACTGGGGGCTGCAGGTCATCACCGACTCGACGGCCGCGAGCACGTTGTCGGAAATCTTCTGGGTCCCGGCAAGAAAGGTCTCGTTGCTGATCGCCTGGCTGTCCGGGGTGAAGATCCGGCTGTAGTGATTGGTCACGCCGGGCGGGCGCATGTCATCGAAATCCGGCTGGACGATGGTGTTGGTGGAAGGCCCCAGCACGCCGAACAGCCGGCGCCACCCTTGTACATCGGTCATGTCCCCACTCCTGTGTCGGTGTCGTGCGTCGAATCCAGCGCGGCGGCGTCAGGCCACTGCGGCGGCATCCTCGAGACTGGTGAACAGCGACTGGCGCAGCAGGAAATCGCGGCGCAGCGCATCGTCGGCCAGCGTCCGGCGCATCTGCTCGCGCTGGCGCGCCTGCTCGTCGGCGTCACGCGCCTCCATCGCCTGCTTGTTGGCAATGGTCTGGGCCTGGACGTAGCGGTGCATCACCGTGCGCCGCTGGCGATCGTAGAGATCGAGCAGACTCTCGGGCGCGCCGTCACGAAGAATCTCGATGAGCTTGTGACACAGGTCCCAGGCGTCGTGAATGCCTGAGTTCATGCCCATGCCGCCCAGCGGATTGTTCAGGTGCGCGGCATCGCCGGCCAGCAGCACCCGCCCGACCCGGTAGGTGTTGGCGACCCGCTGATGGACCCGGTAGATCGTGCGGTGCTCGGTGCGCACCTGCGCGCCCTCGCCGACCAGCCCGTCGAACACGCGGTTCTTCTTCTCCTCGCTGAGCAGCCACTCGTCGGACTCCTCGTCGCGCGAGGGCACCAGCACCCGCCAGAGACTCGGCACCCGCAGCAGCACCACCCACTCCTGGGGATCGGAGACATAGTTGACGTAGGCCAGGTCCTCGAAGTGCGCCTCCAGCGCCAGCTTGGTGGACAGACACAGGAAGCGCTCGGGGTAGGTGAACCCGGAGAACTCCACGCCCAGCCACTTGCGCACGATGCTGTTGGCACCGTCGGCGGCGATCAGGTAATCGGCCTGGTAGTGATCGATGCCATAGGGGGTCTCCAGAGCCACGTTCACCCCGGCGGAGTCCTCGGTGAAGTGCACCACGCGATGGTTGAACAGCAGCCGCGCGTTGTCCTGCTGCGCCAGCAGGCCGGTGAGGTGGCGGGCGAGCTTCCACTGCTCGCACTGCACCCGGTAGGGATGCGCGGTGACGTCGGCGAGCTCGGAGAGATCGAAGGAGAAGACCTCGTCGGTGCTGCGGTCGCGGTACTGGTAGATCGGCGCCTTCAGCCCCTGATCGAACAGCAGATCGACCACACCGAGCTCATCGAGCATCTCGATGGTTGGCGGGTGGAAGGTCGAGGCGCGCAGATCGCGTGGGCACTCCGGCGCCGCCTCCGCCACCACCACATCGATGCCCTGGCGGGCGAGAATATAGCCCGCCACCGATCCCACCGGCCCCGCGCCGGAAATCAATACCTGTGTTTTCAAGACCCCGGCCTCCTGCCTCGCCCTGGTGATGGTCTGAGCATACCCGGCGGATTGGCCTCCGGCGCAGGGCGCACCCGGCACGTCCGACTGGCGAATACCCACTCAGCGGCCCACGCGCCCGGCCCCCTTGACCACCCAGCGGTCATGACGTCGCCGGACCTACGCACCCCGCCGCTGATCTTCTAGGTTTGCCGCTGGTGCGGCCATCGCGGCCGCGACGGCGCAGGATCCAAGCCCATGCACTACGACTACGTCCCCTTTCCCGAGCGCGGCCCGCTGGTGTTTCCAGACGGCAAGCGCATCGCCCTGATCCTCACCTTCAATCTCGAATACTGGGACATGGTCAAGGACTATTCCCGGCCCTACTACGCCGGCGGTCCGCCCATCCTCCCGGACCTGCTGCCCGGCGACGTCGCCGACTTCCCCAACTTCACCTGGCGCGAGTACGGCCAGCGGGTGGGCATCTGGCGGCTGTTCGAGCTGTTCACCGAGCTGGGCGTGCCCGCCAGCTGCACCTTCAACGCCAAGACCGCGCTTGAACGCCGGGCGATGGTCGACTACCCGCTCAAGCAGGGCTGGGAGCTGCTGGCGCACAACTACGAGCAGGGTGAGCTGCTCACCGAGTTCGCCAAGGATCCCGCGCGCGAGCGCGAGATCGTGCTGAAGACCCTGGAGGTGTTCGAGCAGACCACCGGGCGCAAGGCCCGTGGCTGGTTGTCCTCCTCGCTGCGCGGCACGCCCAACACCCCGGCCATCCTCGCCGAGGCGGGCTGCCTGTTCTACTGCGACCTGATGAACGACGACCAGCCCTACCTGGTCCAGACCCCGGCCGGGCCGATCGTCTCCACCCCCTACAGCAATGAAATCAACGACTTCACCATCCTCACCCGCCGCGGCCATACCACCGACGAGTTTCGCGATATCCTGATCGAGGAACTCGATGTGCTCTACGCGGAGGCCGCGCAGACCGGCAAGATGATGAACGTCGGCATCCACCCGCACGTCAGCGGCCGCGCCTATCGTGTGCGCGCGCTGCGCGAGTTCCTGGAACACGCCAAATCGCTGCCCGGCGTCTGGTTCACCACCCGCGAGGAACTCGCCCGCTGGTATCTTGAAAACCACCAACAGCACATCCCGGCCGGGCACTGATCCGCCCGGCAGCCACGTCCCACACCGACTGAGGAGATTGCGATGAGCCTGGATATTCAGCCCGTTGAGCCAACGACGGAGGGCGCCCGGAAGTTCCTGGCCAGCCCCGAGCGCCAGATGTTCATTGGCGGCAGCTGGGTGGATGCCGCCTCCGGTGAACGCATCGACGCGATCGATCCCGCCAGCGGCAGACGGCTCGGCAGCGTCCCTGCCGCCGATGCCGGCGATGTGGACCGCGCCGTGGCTGCCGCACGGGCAGCCTTCGATACCGGACCGTGGCCGAAAATGACGCCGATGGAACGTGCCGCGATCCTCTGGCGAGTGGCGGATCTCATGGAGGCGAATATCGACGAGCTGGCCGAACTCGAAACCCTCGACCAGGGGAAACCGCTCGGCGTGGGCCGCTGGGCGGAAATCCCCGGCGCCATCGGACAGTTCCGTTACTTTTCCGGGCAGACGCTGCGCACCGAGGGCAGCACCATCCCCACCTCGATCAATTACCAACCGCCGGGCAAGGAGGTTTTCGCCTACACGCTCAAGCAGCCGGTGGGCGTGGTGGCGGCGATCGTGCCCTGGAACTCGCCGATCATCATGGCGGCGATGAAGCTCGCACCGGCGCTCGCTGCCGGTTGCACAGTGGTGCTCAAGCCGGCGGAAGACACCTCGCTGACGGCCCTGCGCATGGCCGAGCTCATGCAGGAGGCCGGCCTTCCCGATGGCGTGCTGAACGTCGTCACCGGCTATGGTCCCGCCGCAGGCGCGGCCCTCGCGGCCCACCCACACGTCAACAAGGTCGCCTTCACCGGCTCCACGGCCACCGGGCGGGCCATCCTCGACGCCGCCAAAGGTAACCTCAAGCGCGTGCACCTGGAGCTGGGGGGGAAATCCCCGATGATCATCCTGCCGGATGCCGATCTGAGCCTCGCCATTCCCGGTGCGGCCAATGGTATTTTCTTCAATGCCGGCCAGGTCTGCGTCGCCGGCTCGCGGCTGTATGCCCACCGCAGCATTTATGACCAGGTCCTCGAAGGGGTCGCCGAGGCTGGTAACGGCCTGAAGCTCGGCCATGGCCTCGATCCCACCACGCAGCTCGGCCCGGTCGTGAGCGCACGCCAGGCAGAGCGCATCATGGGCTATGTCGAGGGCAGCCGGCGCGACGGCGCCAGCGTCGTCAGTGGCGGCAGCCAGGAGGGGCCGACCGGCTGCTTCATCCGTCCCACCGTGGTCGCCGACGTGCGTGCCGACATGTCCATCGTTCGCGAGGAGGTCTTCGGCCCGGTACTGGTGTGCACGCGATTCGACGAGATCGACGAGGTGATCGCCCAGGCCAACGATTCCGATTACGGCCTGGCCGCCAGCGTCTGGACCGAGCACCTCGGCACGGCCCACCGGATGGCCGAGCGCATCCAGTCCGGGACCGTCTGGGTCAACTGCCACCTGATGTTCGATCCCTCGCTGCCCATCGGCGGGGTGAAACAGTCCGGCTGGGGTCGCGACAGCGGTCAGCAGGCCATCGACAACTATCTCGAAACCAAGTCCGTATGCATGGTGCTGTGATCGCGCGCGAGCCGGCGCTGCCCGCGCGGTACCGACGGCTGGTGCTGCAGCGGTTCGCCGAGACCTTCGTCGAGGCGACGCAGATCGTGGCGTCGCCCCTCAGCCTCCCGGGTCCGGGTGAGCTGCTGGTGCGCAACCACTGGGCCGGCGTGAATGGCGTGTTCGACGACCGGCTGGCCCGCAACCGGGTGGAGTATCTCGACATCCACCCGCCATGCGACATCGGCATCGAGTGTGTTGGCGAGGTGGTCGCCATCGGTGAGGGCGTCACAGGCTTCCAGCTCGGCGATGCCGTTGCCACCACCCGTCTGGGCAACGGCTATCGCGAATACCTCTGCACCCCGGCCGATCGCGCGATCCCGATCGCAGCCGCCACACCCGAAATTCTGACGCTGATTCCCACCGGTATCTCAGCGCTCGTGGCCCTCGAGCAGGTCGCGGAGCTGCGTCCTGGCGAACGCATCGTGATCTCGGCGGCGGCCGGAGGCCTGGGGCACCTGCTGGTGCAACTGGCCCGCCTGAAAGGCGCGCATGTGGTCGGGCTGGCCGGCACCGCCGAGAAATGCGCGGCGGTCGCCTCGCTGGGCGCGCACCAGGTGTTCAATTACCGCGAGGCCGATCTCGATGCGATCTTCCGCCAGGCGTATCCGCAGGGCTTCGACGTGGCCTACGACACCGTCGGCGGACCGATTTTCGACCTGTTCCTGGAGCATGTGGCGGTGCGCGGCAGGGTGATCTGCAGCGGCTACACCGCGGACATCGAGCGTCCCGAGCCGGTCACCCGACCACGCATCTACACCAAGCTCTACTGGAAGGCCGCCTCGGTGCGTGGCTTCATGAATCCGCTGTTCAGTGAGCACCACGCTGACGCCGCCCGCCGACTGCTGCAGATGTATGCCGACGGGAGTCTGCGGGTGCTGGTGGATGCCCGCGAATTTCGCGGGCTCGAAGCCGTCCCGCAGGCCATCGAGCACCTGCTCGCCGGGCGCAATCTCGGGAAGGTGGTGGTCAGGCTGACCTGAGGCGCATCCGCGGGCGGGCCTGGCCCGCGGATACGCCGTTTGCTCAGGCGCCGTCGTCCGTCGGCTCGTCAGCCTCCGGGGCTTCCGGCGCGTCGTCCTCGACCTTCTCCACTCGCGGGCGCACGATCGCCACCACCGGCTGGTCGTGGTCCTCGCCATATTGCAGCTGGATGATTTCGACCCCCTCGGGCAGCGGAATCTCCGAGAGATGCAGGCTGTCATCGACGTCCAGCCCGCTGATGTCGAGTTCGAGATACTCGGGCAGATTCCCCGGCAGACAGCTGATCTCGACTTCATTCATGAGGTGCGACACCAGACCGCCGCCGGTGCGGATGCCTGGGGACTCGTTTTCCCCCCTGAGATGCACCGGCACACTCATGCGGATCTTCTCGTCGGCGACGATGCGCTGGAAGTCCAGGTGCATGGCGAATCCCCTGGCGGGATGACGCTGGACATCCTTGAGGATGACCGGCTGCTGGCGCTCACCGACGCGGATCTGGATGACCGAGGAATAGAAGGCTTCCTGATCCAGCGCCTTCTTCACGGCGTTCTGATCGAGGGCGACGGCCCGGGCGGGACGACCGGCCCCGTAGACGACAGCAGGCACTTTGCCCGTGCGACGCAGGCGGCGGCTCGCACCTTTGCCCTGATCGTCACGGATGTCGGCCTGCAGCACGAAATCGATGCTCATGGCGAATACTCCGAAAAACTGATGAAAGGCGTGCTCCGCACACCAGAGTCTAGCGACGCGAGTCCACCCCCGGGGCCGCGACCAGCCCAGAGAGGGAGCCGCGCAGTATAGCCCGGGCCTGTGCCGTGCGCCAGAGCCCGCCGGGTCAGTCGAGATACAGAGAGCTCACCGACTCGGCATCGGAGATGCGGCGAATGGTTTCCCCGAGCAGCTCCGCCACCGAGAGCTGGCGGATCTTCGAACACTCTTGCGCGGCGTCATTCAGGGCGATGGTATCGGTCACCACCAGCTCATCAAGCACCGAGGCGCCAATGCGCTCGACGGCAGGTCCCGAGAGTACCGGGTGGGTGATGTAGGCCAGGACCTTGGCCGCCCCATGATCCTTCAGGGCAGCGGCCGCCTGGCAGAGCGTGCCCGCGGTGTCGACCAGGTCGTCGACCAGCACGCAGGTTCGCCCCTCGACGTCGCCGATGATGTTCATCACCTCCGAGACGTTCGCACGCGGCCGACGCTTGTCGATGATGGCCAGGTCGGCATTGTCCAGCCGCCGAGCCAGCGCCCGCGCGCGGACCACACCACCGACGTCGGGCGAGACCACGATCATGTCGGGATATTCCTGCTTCCACACATCGCCCAGCAGCACCGGCGAGGCGTAGACATTGTCGACCGGCACGTCGAAAAAACCCTGGATCTGATCGGCATGCAGGTCGACCGTCAGCACCCGGTGAACCCCGGACACGCTGATCAGGTTGGCTGCCAGCTTGGCGGTGATGGGCACCCGACTGGCGCGCGGCCGACGATCCTGCCGTGCATAACCCATATAGGGAATCACGGCGGTGATGCGCGCGGCTGACGCCCGATGCACCGCATCGGCCATGATGAGCAATTCCATCAGGTTGTCGTTGACCGGCGGGCTGGTCGACTGGACCAGAAAGACATCCTTGCCCCGGATGTTCTCCATGACCTCGACGTTGATCTCGCCGTCACTGAATCGGCCCGCCTGCATCTTGCCAAGCGGGACCTGCAGATGGCGGGCAATGGCTCGGGCCAGCCGCGGATTCGCGTTGCCCGAGAACAGGGTCAGGCTGGCCGGATCCAACGCGTCATCCCCTTTTCCTTGATCTTGTCGTTAGCGATGGCCGGCCACCTCCAGGGTGACCACCGGCCGACGTATGTGCTGCAGAAATGGCTGGGGTGGCAGGATTCGAACCTGCGAATGACGGGATCAAAACCCGCTGCCTTACCACTTGGCTACACCCCAGCAGTGCCTTTTCCCATCTCCGGCCGACGCTGCGCCCGCTCCAGACAGGCGCGCAGGGGCGACAGCGAAAGTCCCCTGACCGCCCAGCCTCGCCAGCGTGCCGGCAAGGCCGCCAGCAGCGCTCGCGCCTCGGCGAGGGAACACGGCAGGAACACACAGGCCCCGGTGCCGCTCAGTCCTGGCTGGCCGTACCGGCCAAGCCAGGCCAGTGCCTCGCCCACTTCGGGGTGCCGCCGCACGACCGGCGCGGCACAATCGTTGTGTCCCTTGCCGGCCAGGAAGTCATTTATTGTCAGTGGCGGTGTGGAACGTGTCAAATCATCTGCGTGGAAGATTTCCGCGGTGGACACCGCGCAATCGGGCTGCACGACAAGATAACTCGCCGGCGGCAGCTCAAGCGCCACGAGACGTTCGCCCACCCCTTCGGCCCAGGCGTTGCGACCGGCCACGAACACCGGCACATCCGCGCCGAGCTGCACGCCCAGCGAGATCAATGTCGCGTCCCCCAGACCCAGCTGCCAGAGATGATCGAGCGCACAGAGGACGGTCGCGGCATCCGAGCTGCCGCCACCCAGACCGCCCTGCATGGGAATACGCTTGTGCAGGGTGATGTCCACGCCGTCGCGGACGCCGGCGTGGGCGCGCAGCAGTTCAGCAGCCCGCACGCACAGGTCCTGGGTGGCCGGGACGCCGGGAATATCATTGACCCGACAGACCCGACCATCCTGCCGCGGCGTGAAGCTCAGTGCGTCGCAGAGATCGATCAGGCGAAACACCGTCTGCAGCTCATGGTAACCGTCAGCTCGCCGGCCCAGCACATGCAGCATCAGGTTGAGTTTGGCGGGCGCGGGCCAAGCGCTCCCCCAGCCCGGGGTCGGGGCGGCACTCATGGCTCATCCAGCCCCGGCGACCAGCGATCGAGGACGATGCGGATGGACAGGTTCTCGCCCGTCAGGTCCACACGCCGCGGCAGCAACTGGCCCCCGAGTTCACGCCACCCGGTGTAGTGAAGCTGCCAGCCGCGCTGCATGAGGCTGTCCGGACGCCCGAAGGCATCGAACTCCCAGGCCTGGCGATAGCGGCTGTCGGCCATGCCGAGCAGCCAGTAAGGCAGACTCTGGACGGGCAGTCCAAAGCCGAACAGCCCCTCCAGATCGACTTCCGGGTCGCCGAGCAGGGTGCGCTCGCCATCCCGACCGATGGCGGTCAGCTCGCCCGGTGGCCCGTAGACGAACAGACCGCCCAGTCCGACAGGTCCCCGGAAGCGGATTTCAACCCAGTCCGGGCGCTGGCGCCATTCGAAACTGCCCTGCACGCTGTCGGCGGAACTGGTCAGCGAGAGTCGCCCACGCGCCTGCCACTCCGCCACGGCCGCGAGCTGCTCGCTGCGCACCTGCCAAGGCTCGACGGGCACGGCCGGCGGTCGCGCGGCACACGCCCCCAGCAGCGCCAGCAGCGCGGCAAGCGCCGTCGCACGCAGTGTGTTCACGGCATCAGGCGCTCGCGCCAAGGCTCCAGATGCCGGTCGCCTGGCCAGCGCTCGAGCGCCTCCTGCAGCATTTCCAGCGCCTCGCCCTCTTCGCCGCGTGCAAGACGGACTTCGACGATGTGGGCGGCCACTTCGGGATCGCGCATCAAGGACCAGGCGTGCAGCAGATACTCCAGCGCACCGTCCAGATCGCCGAGCCGGAACAGCACCCAGCCGAGGCTGTCGATAATGGCCGCGTTGTCCGGCGCCCGCTCCAGTGCCTGCTCGATCAGCGCCCGCGCACGCACGAAATCCCGGGTGCGGTCGGCCAGGGTATACCCGAGGGCATTGAGAAACACCGGGGACTCCGGGTCCATGCGCACCAGGCGTTCGAATTCCCGGATCGCCTGGCGGACGCGGTCCATCCGCTCGTAGAGCAGCGCCCGCTGGTAGAGCAGCAGTGGCTCGTCCGGATGTGCCGCCAGGCCGCGACGATAGGTCGACAGCGCGTCGCGGTAGGCCCCCTCGTCGATCTGGCGCTGGGCCACCAGGCCGAACACCCCGGCGCGCGCCTCGAGCAGGCGTTCGTCGCCCGGACGCTCGGCCAGTGGCGTGTCGAACAGGGCCAGCGCCTCCTCGTCACGACCGGCATCGACCAGCAGCCGGGCGGAGGCGATGCGCATCGCGTCAGCATGCCTTGGGCTCGCGGTCGCGAAATCGCGCAGATGCTGCAAGGCCGCCTCAAGATCGCCGGAGGCCTCGTAGATCAACGCCACCAGCACCTGCGCAGCCACGGTCTGCGGACCGGTCGTCACCCGCGAGAGGCTGCGGATCGCCTGGAAATCACGACCCTGCTCGCGGGCGATCTGCCCCAGGTAATAGGAGGCCTCGACACTGTGCCGGAAGCCCTGGCGCAACTGGCTCCAGAGCTGCTCCGCGGCCTCCAGCTCACCGGTGCGCAGACGCACCAGGGCCAGCGCACGCACGACGTCTTCATTGCCGGGCTCGGCCGCGCGCAGGGCCTCGAGCTGCGCCAGGGCCTCGTCCTCCAGGCCGGCAGCCGTCAACAGCCCCGCCAGCTCCAGACGCAGCTCGGTGTCCGTCTCGGCAGCGAGGCTGATCCGGCGCGCCAGCGTCAGCGCAGCCTCCGGTTCACCCGCGGCCAGCAGAGCCTGGGCGAGCGTCAACTGCCCGCGCGGCCAGTCCGCGTCCAGCGTGGACAGGCGCTCAGCCGCCGTCAGCGCCAGCCGTGGCCGGGCCGCCATCAGCGCCAGCCGGGCCAGGGCAAACTGCGCCATGGGCTCGTCCGGATAGTCCGCCACCAGGACCTCCATGACCTCGGCCGCACTGCGCCGGCGCTCTTCCGCGCCGAGGATGGTCAGCAGTTCGTCGAAGGCGACGGCGGTATCTTCGGTCAGCAGCAGCACCGAGGTGAAGGCCTCGGTGGCGCCGTCCAGATCGCCCCGACGCAGGCGCAGAACCGCAAGATAGCGGTTGGCCGCAAGGCTCTGCGGGGCCAGCGTGCGCCAGCGCTCGGCCGACTCGAGCGCAACATCCTCACGCCCAGCCTGAAACGCCACCGCAGTGGCACGCTGCGAGATTTCACTGCTGTCGCTGCGTGCCGCCGCCTCGGCGTAATGCAGCGCCGCCTCGCCGAGCTGGTTGCGCTGCAGGGCGATCTCGCCCAGCAACAGGGCCAGTTCGAGCTCGTTATCCGGCCCTCCGGGCAGCCCGGCCTCCGGTGACTCGCTCTCCGGGAGGGCCGCGCAGGCCGCCAAACCGAGACAGAACATCAGGGGAACGAGGCGTCGCAGCACGCGCACACTCCGAAAACAGCAGGTTGGCGGCACTATACCGCAGGTCAGCGACTTGTTATGACCGACGCCATGCCGGAGAATTCAGCGCCCATGAAGCGACACTCAGGCCCATGCCGGTACATCTGCTCGGCATCAACCACCGCACGGCACCCGTAGCGATCCGCGAATCCGTCGTGTTCGAGCCCGAGGCGCTGCTCCGGGCCCTGCCCGATGTACTGCGAATCCCGGGGGTGACGGAGGCGGTCATCGTCTCGACCTGCAATCGAACCGAGCTCTATGCGGAACTCGAGGGCGATGCGGGCAGACGCGTGGCGGACTGGCTGAGCAGCTGGCACAGCCTCGGCGAGGATGTGCGGCGGTGTTTTTATACGCTGGACAACGCGCGCGCCGCCCGCCACCTCTTTGCCGTCGCCTGCGGACTGGACTCGGTGGTCCTGGGCGAGCCCCAGATTCTCGGCCAGCTGAAGGAAGCCTATCGTGCCGCTGAGGAGCAGAGCAGTGTCGGCCCCGGCCTGAACCGGTTGTTTCAGCAGGCCTTCGGTGTCGCCAAGCAGGTCCGCAGCGAAACCGGCATCGGTGCCAGCCCGGTCTCCGTGGCCTATGCCGCCGTGGTGCTGGCCCGCAAACTGTTCGGTGGTTTCAACCGCCATACCGCGCTGCTGGTGGGTGCCGGCGACACCATCGAGCTCGCCGCCCGTCACCTCCACCGCCAGGGTATCCGCAAACTGGTGATCGCCAACCGCAGCCTGAGCCGCGCCGCAGATCTGGCAGCGCAGTTCAACGCCGAAGCGATCTCGCTCGCCGAGCTCGACGAGCGTCTGGCCGAAGCCGATCTGGTGATCACCGCCACCCGCGCGAACACCCCGATCCTGGGCAAGGCGCAGCTCAGCGAAGCCCTGCGCCGCCGCCGACGCCAGCCCATGTGCGTCGTCGACGTCGGCGTGCCGCGCGATGTCGATCCCGCGGTGGCCGAACTGGAAGACGCCTATCTCTACACCGTGGATGACCTCGAGACGGTGATTGAGGAAGGCTGGCGCTCGCGCCGACAGGCCGCCGCTCAGGCTGAGCAGATCATCGATTTCGCGGTTGAACAGTACGAACGGCTGCTGCGGACGCTGGATGCCGTACCGACGATCCGCGCCCTGCGCGGCGACACCGAGAAGCTGCGCGACGAGGCGCTTGAGCATGCCCGTCGCCTGCTGCAGGCCGGCCGCCCCCCCGAGGAGGTGCTCGAGCAGCTGGCGCATACCCTGACGCAGAAATTCCTGCACGGCCCGAGCACCCGGCTGCGGGCGGCCGGGGAAGACACCGACACCGATCTGATCGCGGCAGCCGCCGAGCTGTTCGGGCTCGAAGAGCACCCGGCGCGCGAGGACTGACGCATGGCGCTGTCCACCAGTCTCGAGACCCGCCTCGAACGCCTGCTGGAGCGTTTCGAGGAAATCGAACAGTTGCTGGCCGATCCGGAGGTGATCGGTGATCAGGCCCGCTTCCGCGAACTCTCCCGCGAGTATGCCCGCCTCGAAGCGGTGGCGGGCGATGTCCGCACGTATCGCCAGCTCGGCGATGAACTGGCGGCGGCCAGGACCATGGCTGGCGAAGACGACCCGGAACTGGCCCGGCTGGCTCGCGACGAGGCCGACACGCTGGCGGCGCGACTGGAGGCGATGCTGCCCACGCTGACCCGCCATCTCGTGCCGGTGGATCCGCGCGACGACGGGAACGTGTTTCTCGAGATACGCGCGGGCACCGGCGGCGACGAGGCAGCGCTGTTCGCAGGCGATCTGTTCCGCATGTACGGGCGTTACGCGGAACTCCGCGGCTGGCAGGTGGAGATCCTCAGTTGCAGCCACGGTGAGCACGGTGGCTACCGTGAGGTCATCGCCCGGATCGCTGGCCAGGGGGTGTATTCGCGCCTGAAATTCGAGTCCGGCGCGCATCGGGTACAGCGGGTCCCGGCGACGGAGTCCCAGGGCCGCATCCACACCTCCGCCTGCACGGTCGCCGTCCTGGCTGAGCTCGACGAGGTCGAGGATGTCGCCATCGGTGACAAGGACCTGCGGGTCGACACCTACCGCGCCGCAGGGGCCGGCGGCCAGCATGTCAACAAGACCGACTCGGCCGTGCGGATCACTCATCTGCCGAGCGGCCTCGTCGTCGAGTGCCAGGACGAGCGCAGCCAGCACAAAAATCGTGCCCGCGCCATGGCGCTGCTCAAGGCCAAACTGCGTGACGCTGAGGAAGCGCGCCAGCGCAGCGAACGGGCGCTCGAACGCAAGCTGCTGGTCGGTTCCGGCGACCGCTCGGAACGCATCCGCACCTACAACTTCCCGCAAGGCCGCGTCACCGATCACCGGATCAACCTGACCCTCTACCGGCTCGAAGAGCTGCTCGAGGGCGCGCTCGACGCGGTGATCGACCCGCTGATCGCCGAGGACCAGGCCGAGCAGCTCTCACGGCTCGCGGTGCAGTGAGCGGCGACCGTGACGCCGCATGAGCTGACCGCCGCAACGCGGATCGACAGCCTGCTGGTTGCGGGGGCAGCGGCCCTTGCCCCCCTGGACGATGCACCGCGTCTGGAAGCGGAAACCCTGCTCTGCAAGGTGCTCGGCTGGCGGCGCGCGAAACTGTATGCGTTCCCCGAGCATTCTCCGAGCCCGCCCGAACGCGCGGCGTATGCGGCACTGATCGCGCGGCGCGCGGCGGGTGAGCCGCTGGCCTACCTGCTGGGCAACCAGCCGTTCCTTGATTTCACCGTAGTCGTCACGCCGGCGGTTCTCATTCCCCGCGCAGATACCGAAACCCTGGTGGCCGCCGCGCTGGCCACCGGACAGTCCCGTGAGGAACCGCTGGAGGTGCTCGACCTCGGCACCGGCAGCGGCGCCGTGGCGCTGGCGCTGGCGCGGGCCAGACCCCCCTGGCGGCTGACGGCGACCGACCGCAGCGAGGCGGCGCTTGAGGTCGCCCGCAGCAACGCCCTGCGGCTGGGGCTGACCGACATCGACTTCCGCCTGGCGGACTGGTTCGAAGGCCTGCCGAGCCACCAGCGCTATGACCTGGTCGTGAGCAACCCTCCCTATATCGCCGAGGACGATCCACACCTGATGCAGCCCGGGCTCGCGAGCGAACCGCGACAGGCGCTGGTCGCCGGCCCCGATGGGCTGGTCCACCTGCGCCGGATCGCAGCGCAGGCCCGCCATCGACTCAAAGCCGGGGGCTGGCTATGGCTGGAACACGGCCACGAGCAGGGGGCCCCCGTGCGCGACCTGCTGGGTCGCCTGGGCTACCATGCCATCAGCACCCGGCAGGATGCCGGTGGACGCGAGCGCGTCACCGGCGGCTGCACCAGCCCATCTGCCCCGAGCCCTGACCCTCCCTGAACAATGACCATTAAGGAGTTGACATGACCATTCGGTTCTCCACCAGCCTCGGCGACATCGATATCAGCCTGCACGAAGACACCGCGCCGCTCACGGCGCAGAACTTTCGCGAGTACGTCGAGGACGGCTTCTTTGACGGCACCATCTTCCATCGGGTCATTCCCGGCTTCGTGATCCAGGGGGGCGGATTCACGGCAGACATGGAGCAGAAATCGACCCGTGCGCCGATCCGTAACGAGGCTGACAACGGCATCAAGAACCTGCGGGGCTCCCTATCGATGGCGCGCACGGCCGACGTCAACAGCGCCACCTCGCAGTTTTTCATCAACCTCGCCGACAACGCCTTCCTCGACCACGGTTCGCGGGATTTCGGTTACGCGGTGTTCGGCGAGGTGGTCGCCGGCATGGACGTGATCGATCGCATCGCCCAACTGCCGACCGGGCGGCATGGTCCCCACGCCGACGTGCCGAAGGAGCCCGTGGTGGTGACCCGCGCGAGCGTGGTGGAAGACTGAGACCGGAGCGGCGCATGCACTCGGCTCGCCATGCCCGCCATCTGGCCCTGCCCGCGCTGGGCGGTGAGGGCATCGCGCGGCTGGCCGCGGCGCGGGTGCTGCTGATCGGCCTGGGCGGCCTCGGCTGTCCGGCGGCACAGTACCTCGCCGCGGCTGGCGTCGGCACGCTCGTGCTGAACGACTTCGATCGCGTCGACCTGTCGAATCTCGCCCGCCAAGTCCTCTACACCCCGGCTGACGAGGGCCGGCGCAAGGTGGAGGTCGCCGCCGAGCGGTTGGCCGCACTGAACCCCGATATCACCCTGGAGCGGTGCGACCGGCGACTGGCGCCTGCCCAGCTGCAGGCCCTCGCCGGCGGCTGCGACCTGGTGCTGGACGCCAGCGACAACCTGGCCACGCGCCTGGCGGTGAATGCCGCCTGCGTGGCGGCACACCGCCCGCTGGTGACCGCGTCGGTGATCCGTCTGGAGGGCCAGTTGCTGGTCTGCCCCAATGACGGTGGCCAGGCGCCCTGCTATCAGTGCGTCTACGACGAGACCGACGAGAGCCTCGGCGACTGCCGCGGCGCGGGCGTGCTCGGTCCGGTCGCTGGCATCCTGGGCGCACTGATGGCCACCGAGGCCCTGAAGCTCCTGGCCGGCCTGCCGCCCGCCCCGGGCATGCTGCTGGTCGATGCTGCCGGCGGACACTTTCGCCGCCTGCGCGCCCGCCGCGATCCCGACTGTTCCGCCTGTGGGACTGAGCCCCATCACGGCGCCCCCCTCAACACCCTGCACGCCCACGGAGGCTGAACCATGCCGTTACACACCCGCGCGCTGCCGAGCCTGTGCCTGCTGCTGCTCACCATGACATCGACGGGCGCGGCCTTCGGGCAGGAGGAGTCGAAGGCCCTGCCCGAGCGCGAACGCATCGCCATCATCGGCACGGGCAATGTCGGCAGTGCGCTCGGACGCCGCTGGGCGGCAACCGGACACGGGATCATCTACGGCAGCCGCACACCGGACAGTGACCGGGTGCAGGAATTGCTTGCCGCCACCGGCCCTGCGGCCCGGGCGGCAACACCTGCCGAGGCGGCCCGCGAGGCCGACATCGTGGTGCTCGCCATCCCTTGGCGAGTGGCTGAGGACACGCTGCGCGAACTTGGCGACCTGTCCGGTCGGGTGGTCATCGACCCGATCAACCCTTCGCGGTTCACAGACGGTCGGGTGGAGCTCGGCCACCCCTCACTCGGCGAGGCCCTTGCCGAACTGGCGCCGGAAGCGGCCTTCGTGAAAACCCTGAACACCACGAGTTATCAGAACATGCTCGAGCCGCCATCCGATCGAAGCATTACGATGCCACTGGCAGGGGACGATGCCCAGGCCCTGGCGCGCGTCGCGCGTCTGGTCGCGGAGCTCGGGCTGTCACCACGCGTGGTCGGTCCGTTCTATAACGCCCGCTATCTCGAGGCGATGGGCAACCTGTACATCTACGTCAACGTGATCCAGCAACCCGACCTGCGGCTGGAATACCACTTCTGACCCAGCCGCGCGCCGACAGGCCACCGAGGGCGGCGGCTGAGCGTGGCGGCGAGTGGCGGCATTTCGCCTGCCACGCCCGCTCCGGTACGATGGCGCGTCGTGTCTTTTCAGGAGAACAGGAGCATGCGTGATCCTTCACTCCGCCGCCGGGGTCTTCTCAAGGCGGCGCTGGCCGGGACGACGGCACTGGCCGCAGGCAGGATGCTGCCTGCGTTGGCCCATGAACACGCCTCCTCGGCGCCGATCACCCGCGCCATCCCCACCACGGGCGAGCCCTTGCCGGTCATCGGCCTGGGGACCAATGCCTATGGCGTGCAGACCGCCGAGGACATGGCCCCGCTGCGCGAAGTGCTTCGCGACATGTCGCGGCTTGGGGGTACGGTCATCGATACCGCCCATGCCTACGGACGCTCGGAAGAAGTCATCGGTGAACTGCTCGAGTCACTGGGTAACCGCGATGACTATTTCCTCGCCACCAAGACACCGATCCGCGGTGAACTCCCCGATGTCGATGCCGCCATCCGGAGCTGCCTGGAGCGCCTGCGCGTCTCGCAGCTCGACCTCCTGCAGGTCCACAACCTCCACGAGATCGACCGCCAGTACCCCTACTTCCTCGCGGCCCGAGACGCAGGACTGACGCGCTACATCGGGGCCAGTGTCTCCTCGCCGGGGCAGTACGATGACTTCATCTCGGCCACGCGCAGGAATCGCTTCGACTTCATCCAGGTGAATTACTCGATCGATGATCGCGGCGCCGCAGAGCGAATCCTGCCCATGGCCGAAGACCACGGGATCGCGGTGCTGATCAACATGCCCTTCGGCGGTCGGCGCGGCGCGGCCGGGGTCTTCGCGCGGGTCGCCGACCGACCGCTGCCGAATTGGGCGGCAGAGATCGATGCCGAGAGCTGGGCTCAGGTCTTTCTCAAGTACGTGGTTTCGCATCCCGCCGTCACCGCGGCCATCCCGGGCACCACACGGCTGCGTCACCTGCTCGACAACCAGGCGGCCGGCCGAGGGCGACTCCCGGATGAGGCACTGCGACGCGACATCGAGCGTTACTGGGATGCGCTGCCCTCATGAGAGTCGGGCACTGGAACAGACGCCAACTGCTGGCGGCGCTGGGCTCGGCAGCCACGACCGCCCTGGTGCCGGCCGCGTTCGCCGCGCCGCGTGACGGCTGGTTTGGCCTCGATCGCGGGACGTTGACCGGCCAGGTCGCACTGGTCACCGGGTCCACAGACGGACTGGGGCGGCAGGTCGCCCTGGAGCTCGCAGGCCTTGGCGCCACCGTACTGGTGCACGGCAGAAACCGTGAACGCGGCGAGGCCGTGCTGCAGGACATCCGTGAGTCGGGGGGCGACGCGGCCTTCTACCAGGCGGATTTCGCCGCCCTTGCCGGCGTCCGCGGGCTGGCCGAGGCCGTGCGCAGCGACCACGAGCGACTCGATCTGCTGATCAACAACGCCGGCATCTGGCGCCGCGAAGGCGACGACACGCGCCACCTCAGCGAAGATGGCCATGAACTGATGTTCGCGGTGAACTACCTCGCCGGGTTCCTTCTGACCCATGCGTTGCGACCGCTGCTGGCGGCCTCAGCGCCCTCACGCGTCATCAACGTCGCCTCGGGCGCCCAGACGCCCCTCGATTTCGATGATCCCATGCTCGAGCAGGCATTCTCACCGAGACGCGCCTACGCCCAGAGCAAACTCGCCCAGATCACCTTCACCATGGACATCGCCGAGGCCTTCGCAGCTGATGGGATTACGGTCAACAGTCTGCATCCGGCCACCCTGATGGACACCACCATGGTGCGCCTGGCAGGGATGGCCCCGCGGGCTACCGTGGCAGAAGGCGTGGAGGCGGTGATGCAGCTGGCGGTGTCCCCCGCCTATGCCGAGCGCGGCGGGCTTTACCTGGAAGGCACTGAAGAGGCTCGCGCCCATCCGCAAGCCTACGATGAGGCCGCCCAGGCGGCGCTCCGCGCGCTCAGCGAGGCCCTGGTCGCCGCCGACTGACCGCCGCCTGGACGACGGACCGGGGTGACCCACCGGGTCTCCCCGCCGCCGCCCGCGGCCGGCTCAGTTGAAGTTCATCGCGAAACGCAGACCATAGAGCCGTGGTGCCGGCAGATAGGCGTTGAACGCACGGCTTGGCGCGAAACCATCCGGCCGACCGAAATCCACATTGCGTTGCGCGGTGATGATCCGGTCGTTATCGAATACGTTGTCGACATAGGCCGTCAGCGTCCAGCGGTCACTTTCCACGCCCGCCTGGAGATCGACGAGCACATAGCCGGGCAACCACGTCAGATTCGACTCGTCCACGTAGCGACGCGAGCGGTAGGCCGAGGACGCCTGGGCAAACCAGTGATTCCCGGTCGCCCCGAGCGGTCGACGGTGGAAGGCGCTGGCATTGACCGCATGGCGGGGACTTTTGGCGACGCGATTGCCAGAGAAATCTCCACAGGCGTTACCAGCCTCCACCCGCACGATCGGCGAGGACGTCTGACCCGCCGGTACCCCGCAGGCAGCGAAGATTGCCAGGGCATCCTCCAGCGGCAGATCTGCCGGTGGCGCCCCCGGCCCCTGGATGAACTCTTTGAACTCCGCATCCGTCCAGGCGTAAGCCAGCCCCAGCGTGGTGGTGTCACTCAGCCGCCAGTTCGCGACCAGTTCCAGGCCCATCACCTCGACCTTGCCCGCGTTGGTGATACGCGAGGTCGCAAACCCCGTGTCGAGATCGATCTGCTGTACGCCGATCTGCTGATCGGTGTAGTCGTTGAAGTAGACATCGGCGTTGACCACCAGCCGATTGTCCAGCCAACTGGATTTCAGCCCGGCCTCGTAAGCCTTGAGCTTCTCGGGACGGAACTGCCGACCCTCGAAATCGGTGATCTCCAGCGTCTCGTAGCCGCCAGGCTTGAAACCGCGCGCGTGACTCACATAGAACAGCACCTGCTCGCTGGCACGATATTCGAGCGTCGCACGTGGTGTCACCTGCCGGCTCGAATGCGTCGCGGTCTGCGGGCAGGCATTGATCACGCCGGGTGACAGCGGCACGCGCTGAGGCAGGGCGGGATCGCAGCCAGGTTCCACGCGCAGCAGGGTGATGTCTTCGAGCCCCCATCCCGAGGTGAAGTAATCCACTTCGTCGCGGTTCCAGCGCGCCTGCAATGAGACGCGGAAGCGATCGCCGAGGTCACGATTCACTCCGGCGAAAACCCCGAGATAGTCGGTCTTGCGCTGGGTAAACACTGGGAATTCGACATCCTGCAGTGGCTGGGTGGGCAGAAAGAACGGCGGCCCCCCAAGGAAAGAATCGGGATTACGCAGCCAGTACTGACTGTCGTTGACCAGTTCCGCCGTTTCGTCGAATTTCTGTACCCCGGCGATCCAGTTGAACGGACCGGTGACGTGGGTCCAACGCAGCTCATGGTTGAGGTGACGGGTGGTGTAATCCAGGCTCTGGTAAGCCGAGATCGCAAACGCGAAAGGATCGTCGACCGGAAAGTCGGTGAAGTCCCCATCCTGCTTGATGAGCGTGTCGTTCTGCAGCCAGCTGCCCATGTACACGAAGGTGCCGGCCTCGGTGGCCCAATCCAGCTCCCAACTGCCGATATGCTGGCGCATCGCCATGCCGGCTGGGGGTTCACCGGTGATCGGATCAAGCCCCATCTGCACGTCCTGGACGCCCGCCCGGATCGGCCCGGTGAAGGTGGCACGGGTCAGCTCGGTGCCAGGCACCGGCAGCCGGGTGTTCGAGGGGATGAAGGCCGTCGGGTTGTCCGATTCCTCGCGATCGATGTACTGGTATCGGGTGGTCAGCGAGAGCGTCGCCGAAGGCTCGAAACGAAACCCCAGCGCGACCCCGGTCGACTCCTCGGCGCCCAGCGGCCCGCCGTTGACCGGGTTGGTGTAGTGACCGTCGCTCTCGAGATGGGCGGCATTCAGGCGAAACGCGACGGTCTCGCCGACCAGGGGCCCCGTGAGCGAGGCGGTGTACTCGCGGCGACCGTCGTTGCCGAGGTCCAGACCCGCCCGGCCGCCGAACTCGAACGCCGGCGCACGGGTGATGTAGTTGATCGCCCCGCCGAAGGCGTTGCGACCATACAGCGTGGACTGAGGGCCTTTGACGATTTCGATCCTCTCGAGGTCGTGCAGCGCGAGGTTCAGCGTGCCTGACCCCCCTGGCAAGGCGAGGTTGGAACTGGACAGATCATGCCCATCGATCAGCACCGCGACACTAGGACGCCCGCGCTCGTTTTGCATCCCCCGCATGGCGGGACGGGTATCGTTCGGGAAGGCGCCCCGATCGAACGTGATCCCCGGCGTCAGGCGCGCGACGTCTTCGGTGCGCAGCAGGCGCTCACGCTCGATGCGCACGGTGTCATAGACGACGATCGACAAGGGCACGTCCTGCGCCCGTTCATCGACTTTGCGCACCGTGACGATGATCTCGTCGATGACACGCACGCCATCGGCGCGGGTTCCGGTCTGCGCCAGCGCCAGTGACCCTGCGCCCATGCCAGCAAGTGCCAGGCAGACGCCCATGGCGACAGGCCCGCGCGTCTGTGGGTGGTGTTGAGTATTCATAGCCGAAGTCCCTCATGACGAATGTGCCCGCCCCCCGGGCAACAGCCAAACGACCGCCGGTGGGTGCTAGCTGGACGCCTGCACCCCGCCGGAAGCCACCGGGTGCGAGCCTGACGGGCGCCGCACCAATACACCGAGTGAAAAAAGGAAAACCGCCAGCACCGTGAGACTGGCCAGCGGCCATTCCAGCGGCCGCTGCCAGAACGCCGGCAGCAGTCCGAACTGAGCCGGAAGCTCGACCAGAATCCAGGCGATCAGTCCCACCGGGATGCCGTAACGCAGCGCATAGGCCGGCCGGGAAATCCGCAGCTGGCGGCCCACCAGGTAGAGCGCCCAGACGCCGTAGACCGCGAAGATGGTCCAGAGTAAGGCACCGAAGCCGACCGCCCAGTACACCAGCAGCCACAGCACGTTCAGTGCCCAGATGATGACCAGGGTTTCCATGGCGACGACCCGTGCAACCTTGCGCCGCAGCCCGGGCGTCGGCTGTCCCGGGGACAGCCGGCCATGGCGCATCACGAAACGCATGAACGCACAGCGCGTCTCGCGATTGAGCATCCCGTAGAGCAGCAGGACCGCGAGCAGCGCCGGACCACTGGCCAGCAGCAACCCGTTGGCGCCGGGCAGCGCCACCCCGGGGGCGATCTCCAGCGGCGGTACCGAGAGTTGCTCGGCAAACAGTTGGAAGCCGAACTGGAACCAACCGCCCCAGATCATCCAGCCGCCCAGGAACCCCAGCACCCCGGCGCGCATCTCCTCAGCCCGCAAGCCAAAGGCAACCAGCGCAATGCCGAGACCGCCCCACGCGGCGGCCAGCCCGTACTGGAGACTGCCGCCCCCCTGGTAGTGGTTCAGGGACCACAGACCTGTGCCCACAGGCGTGCACAGAAAGGCGGCCGCGAGCGCCGCGACCACCAGGATTTGCCTGTCAACTATGCGTGACATAGGGCGGGCTTATACTGTAAGCCGCGCTTGACTGTAAACAGGGGAATCGCCCGGAATGTCAGACCGGTTGGTCAGTAACTTCAGATAGTTACCGTGAATCCGACAGTTCCAGTCTGGTGCCGCCTCGGCACGGCAGCCTCAGTCGCTCGCCGCTTCCAGCAGTCCCGCGCCCAGTTCGCGCTCGCGTGCGACCGTGATCAGCGCGTGTTGAGCCACGCCGTGGACGTCACGCCACGCCTGGCTGAAGGTGTCGTGGCGCGCCAGCAGGCGCATCCCGGCGATCTCCGCGAGTCCGTCCACCGCGGCCACCGCCTGGCGCGTCGCCTCGACGGCCGCCAGGCGTACATCGAGCACCCGCTCAGGCGGCAGCGTCGGGCGCTCTTCGAGCAGCGCCCAGGCCGCGACGACACTGGCCTGGAGCGCTCGCCAGGCCGCCCGCTGGCAGGCCGTTGCCCGCGCCAGGCGTGCGACGCCCTCGCCCTCGACCTGACCCAGCCCGAGCAGCCTCTCCTGGACGTGTTCTACGGCGCCGCGGGCAATCCCGACGGCGACCGCGGCGAATGCCGTCGCGGCCAGCGCCATGAAATCGAAGCGATACAGGGTGCCGTCCAGGCGCGGTGGCGAGGCCAGATCGAAAATCCGCGCCGCCGGCACCCGCACGTCGCGCATCCGGATGTCCTGACTGTCCGTCCCGGCCAGGGCGTCGGCCTGCCAGCGCGGCAGAATCTCCACCTCGCTGGCTGGGACCGCCACAGCCACGACTCCCGCACGGTCGACCAGCCGCACGCTCGCCGTCACCCAGGTCGCCGCGTGGATCAGCGAGGCATACCGCCACTCCCCTTCCACGAGTACCCCGGTCGCCAGGGGCCGGGCCGTGCCGGTCGGTGCCCCGGAACCCGCGATCAGCGCCGCCTCGGGAGTGAAGATTTCGCGCGCGGTCGCCTCGGGCAGCCAGGCCGCAAACAGGCCTCCGCCGGTGCCGATCGCCAAAGCGAAGCCCAGGCTGCCATCGACAGCGGCCGCCCGCTCGAACAGCGCCAGCGCGGTGGGGAGGTCCTGTTCCAGACCGCCATACGCCCGCGGCACCCACAACTTCCAGAGACCTGAAGCCACCAGCGCGGCATGTACGGATGCAGGCAGGCGATCGGCGGGGCGATGGTCAGGACTGACGGCAGAAAGGGCCTCGACCACCGGCGCGAGCCGTTCGACCGGACCGCCTGCCAGGGCCGCCCCCGACGCCTGCCAGGCCTCCGGACGGGCCACCATGCTCAATCCCTCTGGTAGGTCCCGACCAGACGGTTCATGCCGATGACCAGCGGCTCGACCCGCTCGAGCAGCTCGCACATCGTCAGGCCTGCCGGCAATTCGGTGGCCTGGTTGAGCGCCAGCACCCAGAAATAGTAATGGTGGATGCCGTGGCCATTCGGCGGCATGGGCCCACCGTAGCCGGGACGGCCAAAATCAGTCGTCCCGGAGGTATAGGCTTCGTTGCCTTCGGACAGCTCGGTGACCGCGGCCGGAATGTTGTAGAGCACCCAGTGAACGTAGCCATACGTCCCGTTCGGCGCGATCAGGGGCGCATCCGGATCGTGGCAGATCACCGCATAGGACTGCGTGCCTTCGGGCGCATCGTGCCAGCGCAGCTGCGGTGAGACATCCTCCCCTTCGCCGGTGTGACGACTGGGAATGCGCCCTCCGTGCAGGAAAGCTGTGCTACTCAATTGCATGTTCGACAGGGCAAATCCCATGACGGCTCCTTTTCAGATCTGACCGGTTCAGCACCCTAACATAGCGCCTGTTGTCATCGAACTGAAGACACGCTGGCGCGGCGTCAGGCAGCCGCGGACGCACCAGTCTCGTATCCGAGCACCGGCGCCAGCCAGCGCTCGATGTCCTCGACGCTCATGCCCTTGCGCGCCGCGTAGTCCTCGACCTGGTCGCGCCCGATCTTGCCGAGAGCGAAATAGCGAGCCTCGGGATGAGAGAAGTAAAACCCGGACACCGACGCCGCCGGCCACATCGCCAGGCTCTCCGTCAGGCGCATGCCGATCCGCGGCTCGACGTCGAGTAAATTCCACAGCAGGCGTTTCTCCGTGTGATCCGGACATGCCGGATAGCCAGGCGCCGGGCGAATGCCCCGGTAGGCCTCGCGGATGAGTTCGAGGTTGGACAGCCCTTCGTCGGCAGCATAGCCCCAGAACTCTCGACGCACCCGGGCATGCAGGCCTTCGGCAAACGCCTCGGCAAGCCGATCTGCCAGGGCCTCGACCAGGATCGCGTTGTAATCGTCGTTGGCCTGCTTGAAGGCCTCGACCCGCTCGGCGAGCTCGTGCCCGGCGGTGACCGCAAACGCGCCCACCCAGTCGGCCACGCCACTGCCCTCCGGGGCGATATAGTCGGCCAGGCAGAGCTGGGCGTCGTCGCGGCGTTTGTCTTTCTGCTGTCGCAGGTGGTGCAGCACCATGCGGGTCTCGGCACGGGTCTCGTCGGTATAGACCACGATGTCGTCGCCGCGGGCGTTGGCCGGGAACAGGCCCACCACAGCCTTGGGGCTCAACCAGCGTTCAGCGATGATGCGCTCGAGCATGGCGCGGGCATCGGCGTAGAGGCTGCTTGCCGATTCACCCACCACTGGATCGCTCAGAATGTCAGGGAACTTGCCCGCAAACTCCCAGGCGTTGAAGAACGGCATCCAGTCGATGTACTCGGCCAACTCGCCGAGATCGTAGTCCTCGAAGACGCGAATACCGGAAAGCGCCGGCGCAGGCGGCACGTAAGCGGACCAATCGAGTGCCGGCGCACGCTCACGGGCGTCCGCGAGGCTCATGCCCGCCGTCTGCGACTTGCGCCCGGCATGCCGCGCGCGGCGCTGCGCACATTCCGCCTTGACCTTGCGGGTGAAGACCGCGCGACTCTCCGCCGAGGCCAGCGACTGGGCCACACCCACCGCGCGCGAGGCGTCTTTCACGTACACCACGGCATGCGGATACTCGGGGTCGATCTTCACACTGGTATGCGCCGGCGAGGTGGTCGCCCCCCCGATCAGCAGCGGGATCTCGAAACCGGCGCGGGCCATCTCGCGCGCGACGTTGACCATTTCGTCGAGTGAGGGTGTGATCAGCCCGGACAGCCCGATGATATCCGCCTCCTCATCGCGCGCCACCTGCAGGATTTTCTCGCAGGGCACCATCACGCCAAGATCGACCACATCGAAGTCATTGCACTGCAACACCACGCCGACAATGTTTTTGCCGATGTCGTGCACATCGCCCTTCACCGTCGCCAACACGATCTTGCCCTTCTTGCGCACCTCGCCCTGCTGGGCGGCCTCGATGAACGGGATCAGGTGGGCCACGGCTTTCTTCATCACCCGCGCGGATTTCACCACCTGGGGCAGGAACATCTTGCCGGCGCCGAAGAGGTCGCCGACGACGTTCATGCCGTCCATCAACGGCCCCTCGATCACCTCCAGGGGTGCGTCGGCTTCCTGACGGGCAAGCTCGGTATCCTCGACCACGTATTCGTCAATGCCGTGCACCAGCGCATGTTCCAGTCGCTTGGTCACGGGCAGCTCGCGCCAGGTCAGATCGGCCTTGCGCACCGTACCCCCACCGCTCGCCCGATATCTCTCGGCCAGGGTGAGCAGTCGCTCGGTCGCATCACTGCGGCGATTGAGGATGACGTCCTCGACCGCATCGCGCAGCTCGGCGGGAATGTTGTCATAGACGGCCAACTGCCCGGCGTTGACGATGCCCATATCCATGCCCGCTGCGATGGCGTGGTAGAGGAACACCGAGTGCATCGCCTCGCGCACGGCGTCGTTGCCCCGGAACGAGAAAGAGACATTGGACAGTCCGCCGGAGACCAGTGCATGCGTCAACTCCGCCTTGATCCGGCGGGTGGCCTCGATGAAGGCCACCCCGTAGCCATCATGTTCCTCGATCCCGGTGGCCACCGCGAAGATGTTGGGGTCGAAAATGATGTCCTCGGCCGGGAAGCCCGCCTGTTCGGTCAGCAGCCGGTAGGCGCGGGTACAGATGTCCACCTTGCGCTCGACCGTATCCGCCTGACCCCTCTCGTCAAAGGCCATGACGACGACAGCGGCACCATAGCGCCGACACTTGCCCGCCAGTTCCAGAAAGCTCTCTTCGCCTTCCTTCAGGCTGATCGAGTTGACCACCGACTTGCCCTGAACGCATTTCAGTCCCGCCTCGATGACCTCCCATTTGGACGAGTCGATCATTACCGGGACGCGCGAGATGTCGGGCTCGGAGGCGACCAGGTTGAGGAAGGTGCGCATGGCGGCCACCGAGTCCAGCATGCCCTCGTCCATGTTGATGTCGATCACCTGCGCGCCGTTCTCGACCTGCTGACGTGCCACGTCCAGTGCGGCGTCATAGTCGTCGGCTTCGATCAGCTTGCGGAATCTGGCTGATCCGGTGACATTGGTACGCTCGCCGACGTTCACGAACAGCGACTCGGTATCGATGGACAGCGGCTCGAGCCCGGAAAGCAGACAGGCGGGCTTGCGCTCGGGGACGACGCGCGGCGCGAGCCCGGCCACAGCGTCGCGAATCGCGGCGATGTGCTCCGGGGTCGTGCCGCAGCAGCCACCGACCAGGTTCACCAGACCGCTCTCGGCGAATTCACGCACCACGCTGGCCATGCTTTCCGGCGACTCGTCGTATTCGCCGAAAGCGTTCGGCAGTCCGGCATTGGGATGCGCGGACACAAAAGTATCGGCGACGCGGGAGAGTTCCTTCACGTAGGGGCGCATCTCGGCGGCGCCCAGCGCGCAGTTCAGGCCCACGAACAGCGGGCGGGCATGGCGGATCGAGGCCCAGAAGGCCTCGGTGGTCTGGCCGGACAGCGTGCGCCCGGAGGCGTCAGTGATCGTGCCCGAGACCATGATCGGCACTTCATCGCCGGTGGCCTCGAAGAGATCGAGAATGGCGTATAGCGCAGCCTTGGCATTCAGGGTGTCGAAGACAGTCTCCACCATGAGCAGGTCGGCGCCGCCGTCGAGCAGGGCGGCCGCGGCCTCACGATAGGTCTCGAACAGCTCGTCGAAGGTAACGTTGCGGCGGCCGGGATCGTTCACGTCCGGTGAGATCGAGGCGGTACGGCTGGTCGGTCCGAGCACCCCCGCGACCAGGCGGGGACGCTCGGCGGTGGCGTAGTCGTCGGCGACCCGCCGCGCCAGGCGCGCAGCCTCGGTATTGAGTTCGACCACCAGTTCCGACATGCCATAGTCGGCCAGCGACGGGGCCGTGGAATTGAAGGTGTTGGTCTCGATGATGTCGCAGCCGGCCTCGAGGAAGGCGCGGTGGATGTCCTCGATGACTGCCGGCCGCGTCAGCACCAGCAGATCGTTGTTGCCCTTGAGGTCGCTTGGCCAGTCGGTGAACCGTTCGCCGCGGTAGTCCTCTTCGGCAAGCCGCCGGCGCTGGATCATCGTCCCCATGGCGCCGTCGAGGCAGAGAATGCGCTCGGCGAGCGCCTGTTTCAGCCAGTCGATACGGCTGGATCGGTCTGTAGTCATCACGACATCCTGAAGCGGCTCAGGCCGCTTGCTGTTGGCGGAGGCCCAGCGCGTGGCAGATTGCAAAGGTCAGCTCCGCGCGGTTCAGCGTGTAGAAATGAAACTCACTGACGCCCTCGCGCCGCAGGGCTTCGACCTGCTCGATGGCGGTGCTGGCGGCGATCATCTGCCGGGTTTCGGCATCCTCGTCGAGACCGTCGAAGCGCTCGGCCAGCCACGCGGGGACTGAGGCGCCGCAGGCGGCGGCGAAGCGTGTGAGCTGCGGGAAATTGGTGATCGGCAGAATGCCGGGCACGATCGGTGCCGTGATCCCCCGGGCGGCTGCCCGGTCGCGGAACCGCAGGTAGACCTCGGTCTCGAAAAAGAACTGGGTAATGGCCCGCGCCGCACCCGCCTCGAGTTTCCGTTTCAGATAGTTCAGATCGAACTCGGCGGACGGTGCGGCTGGATGTCCCTCGGGGTACGCGGCCACCGAGATCTCAAAGTCGGCGATCTCGCGCAGCCCGTGGACGAGATCCACGGCATAGGGATAACCGCCCGGGTGCGGCACGTATCCAGCGGTATCCTGCGGCGGATCCCCACGCAGCGCGACAATGTGCCGGACCCCTTCGTCCCAGTAGCCCTTGGCGATCTCGCGGATGTCCTCCCGCGAGGCCCCGACGCAGGTGAGGTGGGGCGCGGTGACCAGCTGCTTCTCGGCGAGCATCTCGCTGACAATGCGATGGGTGCGGTCACGGGTCGAGCCATCGGCCCCGTAGGTGACCGACACGAAATCCGGCTGCAGGCCCTTGAGACGCTCCACCGACTGCCACAAGGTCTGTTCCATCTTGGCCGTTTTCGGTGGAAAAAATTCGAACGACACGCGGATATCGCGAACCGGCGTGGCGGGTACAGGGCTGTTCATGGCGGTCTCCATCCGCAGAGGCTCGAGTCAGGCGGCACGCTCGGCGGCGGCCGGTGCGCGGGTCAACCCGATCACCGCCGTGCCGCGCGGCAGTGCCAGGCGTTCTTCCTGGGCCAGCCGTAATCCGGCGTCACCCAGCCAGTCGTAAAGCGAGCGACACCAGGCTTCGACCGGCACGCCGTCGGGCAGCAGGTCCATCACCAGCAGATGCCCGCCGGGACGCAGTACGCGTGCGGCCTCGCGCGTGACATCCCAGGGCTGTTGCGCCCCGGTCAGCACCCGCGCCAGCACCACGGTGTCGAAACTCGCGCGGGCGAACGGCAGCGCGTACATGTCGGCGTCACGCACACTGCAATGCGCAAGGCCAGCATCACGCAGCGTGTTGCGCGCCGCAAGACGCGCCGGGCGGGAGGTGTCGACACCGATCGCTCGACGGGCATCCGGCCCCAGCAGACGCAACATCCGTCCGGCACCGGTCCCGATATCCAGAAGCTCGCCATATCCGGCCACGCCGAGCGCCGCGCGCGCCACCTCGCGCGTGGTCTGTTCCAGCCGAGCCCAGGCCACCGGCGGCAACGCCGCCTCGCTGTCCCCGCCCGCCGCCGCCCGCGCTTCGCGCGCTCGCGCGGCGAGGACTTCGTCGAGCCGACGGGCATCCGCCCGCAGCGCCTCGTCGGCGGCATCCAGCCCGGCGAGGACTTCCTGCACCAGGCGCGCGGGCTCACCTTCGCCGGACAGCCGGTAGTACACCCAATGGGCTTCCCGGAACCGCCGCAGGGCCTGGGCCTCGACCAGAATGCGCAGATGCCGTGACACGCGTGGCTGGCTCATGCCGCTGGCCGTGGTGAGTTCGTTGACGGACAGTTCGCCGCGGCGGCACAGGGCAAGCAGCCGCAGCCTCGCCGGATCGGCCAGTGCATGGAGGAGGCGGGACAGCGCGTCGAGAGTCATCTCCGTAGTATGGACCGCGAGACCTAAAAAATAAAGCTTGCTTTATATTCAAGCTCTGAAGGTGCCAGGCCGCTGGCGGTGGCGCATCACGAGGTCGATGGCCAGGCTCGCCACCAGCGCCAGGAGAAAGACCAGCAGCACGCCCTGCAGCTCATTCATCACGGCCGGGGCGAACACCAGCACGCCGGCTAACGCGAGCATCACCCCGCCACCGACCAGCTTGAGGACCTGGCCATGGCGCTCACCCAGCCGTCCCATGCGCAGGGTGACCAGCGCCACGCCCAGTATCAGCAACTCCAACCCGAGGTACACCAGCAGATACAGGCCGAGCAGGCCCGCAAACTCGCCAGGCGCCGGCTGCGCCGCAGCGACCAGGCTGCTCCACACCACCGGGAACCCCGCAGTGCACGGCAGCTCGACCAGCGCAATGCCTAGGGCCATGAACACCGTGGCACCGAGGACGGCCGGGATGGACAGGCGGGCCTCACGTAGGGCACGCATCCGCCGATAGATCCACGGCTTGCGACGCTCGGGAATGGTCAACGACAGACCCCGCCGGAACCAGAAGTAATCCTTGATATTGATGAGCGCAAAACCCGCCGCCAGGGCGGCGACCGCCCAGCGGACCCAGTCGTGATAGAGCACGTAGGCGAGCGTGCCGAACAGCCCGAGCATGAACAGCCCGTAGACGGCAGCCGTGGTGACCAGAAAGGTGATCCCCACCAGCAGCACCCGCGCCCGCGAACCCAGCTGCACGACCAGCGCCAGCAGCAGCGTCAGCACCCATAGTGAACAGGGATTGAACCCGTCGACCGCGGCGATCAGTACGGTGGCGAGCACCAGCGGTTGGCGGGCGAGGTCGATGTCGCCCACCCCGGGCAGCGACAGCCTGCCCACCGCGGCCGGGGGCGACGGGGCCGCCAGCCGCGCACGCGGATCGTCGCAACCGTGTTCAAGGCAGTGCAGGACCCGTGCGAGCAGCTCGGCCCGGCGCCGAGGTGAGTCGCCGATCACGACCTCGCCACCGATGAATACGGTCGGGACCGATCCGGCACGGACACCATGCACCTCGGCCAGAGCGCGAAACAGGGCATGGTGCTCGCCGCTGCGCCAGATCTCGTAACGCTCGATCCGCAGCGCGGGATACCGCGCGTCCAGATCATCCAGAAACGCTGCCTGATCTTCGCAGTGCGGACAGCCTTCGCCGTGAAACACCAGCATGAGCGCCGGCGGCTCCGCCGCGGCCGCGGCGAGCCCGGGCGACATGAGCAGCGCCACCCCCACCAGCACGATGGCAACCCGCATCACCCGCCAGCGCACGCCCGCGCGGCGCCGTGCTGCCGGTCGGCTGCGACGGGTTACTCCTCGTCGTTGCGCACCGAAAGCACCGGACATGGCGCCTGCCGCAGAACCGCCTCGGTGGTGCTGCCGAGCAGCACGTGACGGATGCCGCTATAGCCGTGCGTGGTCATGATGATCAACTCGGCAGCATGCTTGGCGGCGTAGTCGGTCAGCTCCTGGGCTGGCCGGCCGACCAGCACCACACTGGTCACGCCGCTCACTGCAGCGAGATGCTCGGCAATGAAGGCATCGAGCCGGGTCTTGGCCTGGTCTGCCAGCTCCTTCGGGGAAGGCAGGGTCACCGGCCCCATGTCGAGTGCGGCATACATCTGCGGCTCCTCGACCACGAAGACACAATGCACTGGACACTGCAGCGATTCGGCCATCCGGCGCACCCAAGGCAGCGCCTTCAGCGACAGCTTCGAGAAATCAGTGGGGAATACGATGATCTTGTCGGCCATGGTTGCTTGTTCTCCTGTGAGCGCCCTCCACGGCATGGTACGCCGACGGATGGGGGAGCGGGCTATAAGGAATGTCCGATGCCCGGGTGGCGGTCGTGTCCGGCGATCCCTTGGGGCTATACTGACCGGGTGTTCGGTGGGGATGCACTCGGGGGAGACGCACGATCATGCACAGCGTACGTGACATTCTGAAACACAAGAACGGTGAACTCTGGTCCGTGCCACCGTCAGAAAGCGTACTCGAGGCTGTCCGCGAGATGGCGCGACGCGGCGTGGGCGCACTGCTGGTGATGCGCGACGGCCAGCTCGAAGGCATTCTTTCGGAGCGCGATTACGCCCGCAAGGTGATTCTTCAGGGTCGTCGCTCCGACACCACCACGGTGGAGGAAATCATGTCGCGAGAGGTGATCAGCATCGACCCGGACACCATGGCCCGGCAGGGTCTCGAACTGATGACCGAAAAGTTCATCCGCCATCTGCCTGTGGTCGAGGACGGCCGCGTGATCGGCGTGGTCTCGATCGGCGATCTGGTGAAATCCGTGATCCAGGAGCAGCAGAGCACCATCGAGGAACTCGAGCGCTACGTTACCGGCTGACCCCCGACACCGCGCGGCAGCCCTGTCCCCGAGCTCGCATGTCTACCGCGCCCGCAGCACTGGCGGCCTGGTGCCGCGTTCCCCTCGAGGACGTCGCCACCGCCCTGGCGCGTCAGGGCAGCGCCGTACTGGTCGCGCCGCCTGGCGCCGGCAAGAGCACCGGCGTGCCCCTCGCACTGCTGGCCGCGCCCTGGCTCCAGGGCCAGACGATTCTGATGCTGCAGCCGCGCCGGCTGGCCGCCCGGGCGGTCGCCGAGCGGATGGCGAG
>PWZL01000032.1 GCA_003567475.1 Gammaproteobacteria bacterium
ACGGCTCGCGGCGGTCCCGCGTTGCGGCATCGTCCATCGGCTGGACAAGGACACGACGGGACTGATGGTCGTCGCCCGGACCCTCGCGGCCCACACCGCCCTGGTCGAGCAGTTGCAGGCGCGTGAGGTCCGGCGAGAATACCTGGCGTTGAGCTATGGCGAACTCACCGGCGGCGGCGAGGTGGCTGCACCGATCGGCCGGCATCCGCGCGACCGGGTGCGGATGGCGGTGACGCCGCGCGGGCGCCCGGCGGTCACCCATTACCGGTTGCTGCGGCGCTATCCGGGCATGACCCTGCTGCGGGTGCGTCTGGAGACGGGACGGACCCACCAGATCCGTGTGCACCTGGCTCATCTCGGGCATCCGCTGGTGGGCGATACGCTCTATGGCGGGCGTCTGCGGTTGCCGCCCGGGGCGCCTGAGGCCGTGGCGCGGGCGCTGCGGGGGTTTCAGCGTCAGGCGCTGCATGCCGCCGCGCTCGGTCTGAGTCACCCCTCCAGCGGCGAGGCGCTGCACTGGGAGGCGCCCCTGCCCGAGGATTTCCGCGGGCTGCTTGCCGCGCTCGACACGCTGGAGGTGGCGCGGTGAGCGTGGGCTGGCTGTGGGCCGACTGGCCGCTGGCCGGGCGGGTGTGTGCTGGTGTGAGCACCCGCACGGGCGGGGTCAGCGCGCCGCCTTGGGGGTCGCTCAATCTCGGGCTGCATGTCAGCGACCGCCCGGAGCACGTGCAGGAGAACCGCCGCCGGCTGGCGGCGGCGCTGGCGCTGCCGGCCGAGCCCGCCTGGTTGCGCCAGGTCCATGGCACGGCGGTCGCGCAGCTCCAGCCCCCGCCTGGCGCGGGCGTCGCCGATCGCGTGGCCGGCGCGCCAGCGGCCGTCGACCCGATCGAGGCTGATGCCGCGGTGGCCTGCCAGCCGGGGGTCGTCTGCGCGGTGCTGACGGCCGACTGCCTGTCCGTCGTGCTGGCCGATCTCGATGCGCGCTGCGTCGGCGTGGCCCATGCCGGCTGGCGGGGGCTCGCGGCTGGGGTCATCGAGACCACGATCGAGGCGCTCGCGGTGACGCCGGCGCGGCTGGTGGCCTGGCTGGGGCCGGCGATCTCACAGGGCTGTTTCGAGGTGGGGGAGGAGGTGCGTACGGCGTTCCTGGCGCACGATCCGGGGGCGGCATCGGCATTCATCGCCAACGCCCGCGGCCGCTGGCAGGCCGACCTGGCCGGCCTGGCCCGTCGGCGGCTGGCGGCGGCCGGTGTGCCGGCGGTCTACGGCGGCGGGTTGTGCACGTTCACAGAGGGCGCCCGCTTTCATTCGCATCGGCGTGACGGCGCCGCGAGCGGGCGCATGGCGACGCTGGCCTGGCTTCCGGCACCTTGATTTTGCGCGCGTTGGCCCCATTTATGCTGTCAATTCCGATACCGGGGAGCCTGCCATGCGCATGGACAAGCTGACTTCCAAATTCCAGATGGCCCTGGCCGACGCCCAGTCGCTCGCGCTTGGACGGGACCACCAGTTCATCGAGCCGGTGCACGTGCTCGTGGCACTGCTCGATCAGCAGGGGGGCAGTGTCCGTCACCTGCTGGGCAAGGCCGGGGCGAACATCAATCTGCTGCGCTCGCAGCTTGGCGAGGCGCTGGATCGCCTGCCGAGTGTCGAGGGCACGCCTGGTGAGGTGCATCTCTCCAATGACACCGGGCGGCTGCTGAACGTGACCGACAAGCTCGCCCAGCAGCGCAGCGATGCCTACATCTCCTCCGAGCTGTTCGTGCTCGCCGCCGCCGATGACAAGGGTGAGGCGGGGCGGCTGCTGCGCGAGGCCGGCGTGGTCAAGGGCGCGGTCGAGAAGGCGATCGATGAGGTCCGCGGCGGTGCGGCCATCGACGATCCGAATGCCGAGGAACAGCGCCAGGCACTGGAGAAATACACCATCGACCTCACCGAGCGCGCCGAGCAGGGCAAGCTCGATCCAGTGATCGGCCGAGATGACGAGATCCGCCGCACCGTGCAGGTGCTGCAGCGGCGGACCAAGAACAACCCGGTGCTGATCGGCGAACCCGGCGTGGGCAAGACCGCGATCGTCGAGGGGCTGGCGCTGCGCATCGTCAACGGCGAGGTGCCTGAAGGGCTGAAGGACAAGCGCATCCTGGCGCTGGACATGGGGTCGCTGATTGCTGGCGCCAAGTTCCGGGGCGAGTTCGAGGAGCGCCTGAAGGCCGTGCTGAACGACCTGGCCAAGCAGGAAGGGCAGATCATCCTGTTCATCGACGAGATCCACACCATGGTCGGTGCCGGCAAGGCCGAGGGGGCCATGGACGCCGGCAACATGCTCAAACCCGCGCTGGCCCGAGGCGAGCTGCATTGCGTCGGGGCCACCACGCTGGACGAGTATCGCAAGTACATCGAGAAAGACGCCGCGCTCGAGCGGCGGTTCCAGAAGGTGCTGGTCGAGGAGCCGAGTGTCGAGGACACGATCGCCATCCTGCGGGGTCTGAAGGAACGCTATGAGGTGCATCATGGCGTCGACATCACCGACCCCGCGATCGTGGCCGCGGCGACGCTGTCGCATCGCTACATCTCCGATCGCCAGCTGCCGGACAAGGCTATCGACCTGGTCGATGAAGCCGCGTCGCGCATCCGCATGGAGATCGACTCCAAGCCCGAGGCGATGGACCGGCTGGAGCGACGGCTGATCCAGCTGAAGATCGAGCGCGAGGCGCTGAAGAAAGAAGCCGACGAGGCCTCGCGCAAGCGCCTGGCGGATCTTGAAGAGCAGATCGGCAAGCTTGAACGCGAGTTCTCGGACCTCGAGGAGATCTGGAAGGCTGAGAAAGCGTCCATGCAGGGCGCCACGCAAATCAAGGAGGAGCTCGAGCGCGCGAAGCTGGAGCTCGAGACCGCGCGCCGAGCGCATGATCTGGCGCGGATGTCGGAGCTGCAGTACGGGCGTATCCCGGAGCTCGAGAAGCAGTTGACCTCGGCGGGCGAGGGCGAGGGTCAGACGACCACGCTGGTGCGTAACAAGGTCACCGACGAGGAGGTCGCCGAGGTGGTCTCCAAGTGGACCGGCATTCCGGTGTCGCGGATGCTCGAAGGTGAGCGCGAGAAGCTGCTGCGCATGGAGGAGCAGCTGCGCGCCCGGGTGGTGGGCCAGGAAGAGGCGGTGACCGCCGTGTCCAACGCCATCCGTCGCTCGCGCGCGGGCCTGTCCGATCCGAACCGGCCGAATGGTTCGTTCCTGTTCCTCGGCCCGACTGGGGTCGGCAAGACCGAGCTGACCAAGGCGCTGGCGGCGTTCCTGTTCGATACCGAAGAGGCGATGGTGCGGATCGACATGTCGGAGTTCATGGAGAAGCACTCGGTGGCGCGGCTGATCGGGGCCCCGCCGGGCTATGTCGGTTATGAGGAGGGGGGCTATCTGACCGAAGCGGTGCGCCGCCGCCCCTACTCGGTGATTCTGATGGACGAGGTCGAGAAGGCCCATGCGGACGTGTTCAACGTGCTGCTGCAGGTGCTCGATGACGGCCGGCTGACCGACGGACAGGGGCGAACGGTGGATTTCCGCAACACGGTGATCGTGATGACCTCGAATCTGGGCTCGCATCGGATCCAGGAGCTCGCTGGCGAAGCGAACTACGATCAGATGAAGGCCGAGGTGATGGAGATCGTCGGGCAGCATTTCCGCCCGGAGTTCATCAATCGGGTTGATGAGGCGGTGGTGTTTCATCCGCTGGGCCGGGAGCAGATCCGCGCGATCGTGGATATCCAGATCGACGGTCTGCGACGCCGCTTGGCCGACCGGGACATGGCCCTGGCGCTGGACGGCGCGGCGCTCGACCTGCTCGCCGAGGCCGGTTACGACCCGGTGTATGGGGCTCGGCCGCTGAAGCGTGCCATCCAGCAGCAGCTGGAGAATCCCCTGGCCCAGCGCATTCTCAAGGGTGATTTTGGCCCTGGCGACGAGATTGGCATCACCGCCAGCGACGCTAAACTACAGTTCACGACCACTGGGGTCAGACCCGCGTAAGGTATTGTTTCAAAGTTGTTATTCGGGTTTTCGGCGGTCCCAGGGGGGCTTAGCTCACATGCGGGCTAAGCCCCCCTGGGCGGTCCGAATCAAGATAAACTCCAGCTTTTTTAACCACTTGACGGGGTCCGACCCGGGGGTATTCAGATGCCGATTTATGAGTATCGATGCGAGGCCTGTGGACATGAGCTCGAGGCGCTGCAGAAGATCTCCGAGGCGCACCTCACCGACTGTCCGGCTTGCGGTCAGTCGCAGCTGCGCCGGCTGGTCTCGGCGCCGCGGTTTCGGCTGAAAGGCGCGGGCTGGTACGAGACCGACTTCAAGAAAGAGGGCGATCGCAAGCGCAACCTCGCCGAGGGCGGTGAAGCCCCCAAGAAAGACGACGGCGGCGCGGGCAAGGAGGCGGCCAAGACCGAGACCCCCAAGACCGAGACCAGCAAGAGCACTCCCGGCAAGACCGGTGGCACCGGGGAGGCCGCCGCCTGATGAGCCAGCCCGGCAGGGTCTCCCGACTGCGCCGGTACTTCATCGCCGGCCTGCTGATCTGGGTACCGATCGGTATCACCGTGTTCATCGTCCGGCTGCTGCTGGAACTGATGGACCGCGTGGTGCTGTTCATACCGCCGCCCTGGCGGCCGGAGAACCTGTTCGGCTTCAGCATCCCCGGATTCGGCATCGTCGCGGCGCTGGCGCTGGTGCTGTTCACAGGCTTTCTCGCGGCGAACCTCATCGGCCGGCGCCTGGTGGAGCTCTACGAGTCGATCCTCAGGCGTATCCCTTTCGTTCGCGGCATCTACGCGGCGTCGAAAAGTTTCGCCGAGGTGCTGTTCTCCGACACCGAGCAGTCCTTCAAGAAGGTGCTGCTCGTCGAATACCCCAAGCGCGGCACGTTCGCCCTGTGCTTCCAGACCTCCAGCCGCCTGGAGGAAATCCAGTACCGCACCGAGAGCGATGTGGTCTGCGTGTTTGTGCCCACCACGCCGAACCCCACGTCGGGCTTCATTCTGATGGTGCCCCGCGACGAGATCATCGAGCTCGACATGAGTGTGGACGAGGCGCTGAAAATGATCATCTCGCTCGGTGTCGTGGTGCCCGAGTGGCGAGCCCGCGAACTTGCGCCCGACCGGTTCTCCACTTAACATCGCGCGTCTTCCGTAAGTCCCCCACCAGGCCGCCGCCACCCCAGCCGCCCCGGCCACGGCGCACGCCATCGCGGGCAGCGGGCCGGGCGGCGAGCCCAGGAACCAGCCCATGCGCAGCCATTACTGCGGACACATCACCCGCGAACACATCGATCAGACCCTGACCGTCGCCGGCTGGGTGCACCGCCGTCGCGACCATGGCGGGGTGATCTTCGTCGATCTGCGCGATCGCGAAGGTCTGCTGCAGGTGGTGTTCGATCCGGACGCGCCTGCGCTGTTCGCCCAGGCCGAGCGCCTGCGAAGCGAATACGTGATTTCGGTCACCGGTCGCGTACGGGCGCGCCCCGCCGGCACCGACAACCCCAATCTGCCCACTGGCGAGGTCGAGCTCTACGGCAGCGAACTGACCATCCATAACCGCGCCGAGACACCGCCGTTCATGCTCGATGACGACGACGTCGCCGAGGAAACCCGGCTGCGCTTCCGGTATGTGGACCTGCGCCGCCCGGTCATGCAGGAGCGCCTGCGCCTGCGCCACCGGGTGACCTCGAGCCTGCGCCGCTACCTCGACGGCCAGGGCTTCATCGATCTCGAGACGCCGATCCTCACCAAGCCCACTCCCGAAGGCGCGCGCGACTACGTCGTGCCGAGCCGCACCCACCCGGGCAGGTTCTTCGCGCTGCCCCAGTCGCCGCAGATCTTCAAGCAGCTGTTCATGATCTCGGGTTTCGATCGCTACTATCAGATCGCCCGTTGCTTCCGTGACGAAGACTTGCGTGCCGACCGTCAGCCCGAATTCACCCAGCTCGATGTCGAGACCTCCTTTCTCGACGAGAACGGCATCATGACCCTGATGGAGGGCATGATCCGCAAGACCTTTGCCGAGGTGCTGGGGGTCGAGCTCCCTGACCCCTTCCCGCGCATGCCCTATGCCGAGGCCATGCAGCGCTTCGGCTCCGACAAGCCGGACCTGCGCATCCCGCTGGAACTGGTTGAAGTGGCCGACCTGGTGGCTGACTGCGACTTCAAGGTCTTCGCCGGACCGGCGGCCGACCCTGCCGGCCGGGTCGCGGCGCTGCGTCTGCCCGGCGGCGGTGAAATGACCCGTAAGGAGATTGACGAGGCCACCGCCTTCGTCGGCCGGTACGGCGCGAAGGGTCTGGCCTACATCAAGGTCAATGACACCACCGCCGGGCGGGATGGGCTGCAGTCTCCGATCGTCAAATTCCTCTCCGATGCCGCCGTGACCGGCATCCTCGAGCGCACCGGTGCCGCCGATGGCGACCTGGTGTTCTTCGGCGCCGACAAGGCCCGCATCGTCAACGATGCGCTGGGCGCGCTGCGGGTGCGTCTCGGCCATGACCGCGGCCTGGTCGCCGAGGGCTGGGCACCCTTGTGGGTGGTCGACTTCCCGATGTTCGAATGGGACGAGAAACGCAACACCTGGGTGTTCCTGCATCATCCCTTCACCTCGCCCAAGGCGGACTCCGTCGAGGCGCTGGAGACAAGCCCGGGCGAGATCGACTCCCGCGCCTACGACATGGTGCTGAACGGGACGGAACTCGGTGGTGGCTCGGTGCGTATTCACCGCCAGGACATCCAGGCGGCGGTGTTCCGCCTGCTCGGCATCAGCGATGAGGACGCACGTGAGAAGTTCGGCTTCCTGCTGGACGCGCTGAAGTCCGGATGTCCGCCGCACGGTGGCATCGCCTTCGGGCTGGACCGGTTGGTGATGCTCATGTGTGGTGCCGAGAGCATCCGCGACGTGATCGCGTTCCCCAAGACCCAGACGGCCAGCTGCCCGCTGACCAGCGCACCCTCCGAGGTGTCGGCCGAGCAGCTCCGCGAGGCCGGCATCCGGCTGCGCCGCCAGGAGCCTTCGCAGGCCTGACGGCGCCGCTGTGGAACAGGTGCCCGAGGGCTACCGCCGACCGGAGTCGGTGCTGGTGGTGGTGTACACGCCGGCCCTTGAGGTGCTGCTGCTGCGCCGCGTGAATCCGCCGGCGTTCTGGCAGTCGGTCACCGGCGCGCTGCTGCCCGGGGAGACGCCGTTCGAGGCGGCCCGCCGCGAGCTGCGCGAGGAAACCGGCATCGATCGCTGCGACGGCCTGGTCGACACCGGGATCGTCCGCGAGTTTCCCATTCGCGGCCCCTGGCGGGCACGCTACGCGCCCGAGGCCACCACCAACCGCGAATACGCGTGGATCCTGCAAGTGCCCGACCCGGTGACGCCCGTGCTGGCCTCTGCCGAGCACGATGCCTATGTCTGGCTGCCGGCGCAGCGGGCCGCGGAGCGGGCGAGCTCATGGACCAACCGTGATGCGATCCGCCGCCTGCTGTCGCCACCCGGGTAGACTCACGCTATGGACACGGTCATCCTCCTCCACGGGCTGTACATGACCGGCGCGGAACTCGTCGTTTTGCGCCACCGCCTGCGCCGGGTCCACGGCTTCCGCACGCGGATTTTCCGTTATCGCTCGATGGCCGCCGGGCTGGCCGAGAACGCCGAGCGCCTGCAGGCGTTCATCGCCGAGACCGAAGGGGAGCGGGTTCACCTGCTCGGCCACAGTCTCGGTGGGGTGGTGCTGTTGCGCCTGCTCGCGTCACAGCCGCAGGTGGCCCCCGGACGGGTGGTGTGCCTCGGCTCGCCGCTCAAGGGTTCCAGTTTCGCCCGGGTGTTCTCACGCGTGCCTTTGGGGCCTCAGCTGGTCGGACGAAGCATGCTCGAGGCGCTGGATCCTGTCGTCGGGGCGGATCGGTGGAGCGGTGCGCGCGATCTGGGCGTCATTGCCGGGTCCGTGCACGTCGGCATGGGCGCGCTGCTCGGGGTGGTGTCGTCGCCGGGAGATGGCACGGTCTCGGTAGAGGAGACGCGGCTGCCCGGGGCAACCGATCATCTGGTGCTGCCGGTGTCGCATGGCTCGATGCTGTTGTCCGCCGAGGTCGCTGATGAGGCGGCCGGTTTTTTCAGGTCGGGCCGTTTCCCGCGGCGTGCGTCGGGGACAGCGCCCGACGTCGACAACATGGCCTCATAGGTCGCGGCCCTGCTCGGGTTCGCCGCGGCCGCGGCGGCGCAGGGTGGACACCAGCACGCGGCCGCCCTTGGCCAGTTGTCGGCGCAGGATGCCCCAGTCCTGCGCGTCACGCCGGGCGCGCTGGCAGCGCAGCAGCCGCACCCGGTCAGCCTCGGGCAGCTCGAACAACAAGGCCGCCCAGAGCGCGTCGTCCACGTTGTAACCGCGCTCCGGCGCGGCGCACACCGGAATGACCGTGCTCACCTCCACCCCGAGGTCTGTGGCCGCGGCCGTCACCGCGGCGGCGATCTCTGTGGCCTTCGCACCGGCAGGGGGATCGAGAACATACGGGGGTGCCCACTCGCGCAGCGGACGCAGCCGGTCGATGTGGGTCAGGGCCACCACCAGGGGCGGCGCACGGCGCGTGGGCGCGGCCCAGGCGCGGCGCAGCCGGTCGAGGGCTGCCCGCTCCTCGGCCCGGTCGGGCCGGTTCGCGGCGGTGACCCAGAGCACCAGGTCCGCATCCAGGCCCGCCGCGTCCAGGGTCGCGGCATCGCTGCCCGCGAAATCGAACCCCGGGGTATCGAACACCAGCGCCCGAAGCGTCTCGTCCCGCTCCAGCCGGTAGCGGGTGATCTCCGCAGTCGATCCCGCGATGGCGTCGGTGGCGGCGACCAGCTCGCCGAACAGCGCGTTGATCAGGCTGGACTTGCCGGCGTTGACGCGTCCGAGCACGGCAATTCGGAGCGGCTCCAGCACCGCCTCGGCGGTGGCGTCAGCCTCCGCCAGGTCCTGCGCCGTGGTGGGCGTCGCCACCTCGAGCGGGCGGCCGTCATCGAGATGCACAAGGCCGCCATACAACTCGATGGCGTGGTAGCCGATCTTGCGGATGTATTCCTTCAGCAGCCAGAGCTGGACATTGCGTGAGCCCGCCTGGACCACCTGACCCAGCAGCATGTCGCCGAGGATCTGTCGCAACAGGGCTTGTGGCATGAAGTACAGCTGTAACACCTTCATGAAAGGCTTGAACTCGTCATAGCGGCTCTTCAGCGTCTGGGCGCCGAAGGCCTGGGCCAGCGTGATCCGATGGCTGCCGGGAATGTTGTCGGTGACCTGCAGCCGCAGCTCGCGAGCCGCCCGCTCGATCACCATCAGTGTGTCGGGCACGGTCATCTCTGCCAGCGGCCGCGCCGAGCGCGGATGGAAGTGCCCGGCCACCAGCCGCAGGACCTGCTCGGCCAGCTGTCCCAGGCGGGTGGGGTCATCCAGCGGCCATTCCTCGAGCGTCGCCTCATCCGCCCGACGCTGCACCAGCGCCCAGCACTCCTGCGCCTGTTTCGGCCAGGCGCCCCCGGGCGCCGTGTAGACCTGGGCGAGGGCCGCCGCTTCCCGGCGACCGGCCAGCCAGTGGAGCAGGACAGCGCCGGCCAGGGCGGCCAGCCCGGCGACCAGCCACCACACGCCGAAGCTGGACTGCACCAGCCACACCACGCCGAGCGCCGGCAGCGCGAGCAGCGGCAGCAGGGTGAACAGTCCCGCCAGCAGGCGCAGCCGGCCGAAGCGCTCGAGCAGGGTCTTCACCGGTCCGACGCCTGGTCCTGCGCGGCGCTCTGCGCCTGCAGCACGGCCCGCCCTTCGCGCAGCGCATCCCGATAGACCTGGCGCAGGGTCTCGGCCGAGACGGCCCGGCCGTCGCGTTTGCGCGCGAGGTAATGACACGCCGCCTTGCCCAGGCCGAACGTGATCGCGCCGCTGGCGAGGGCGCCCCAGGCCACGCCCACCGTCTGACCCCAGAACGGCACCAGTTTCAGCAGGCTGCGGCCGAGGGCGCGGCCACCGTAGGCCGCGAGAAAGCCGGTGCCCAGCGCGCCGAAAAACTCGCTGGTATTGCGCCGGGTCCACTGCATGCCGTAGGTCTCCGCCAGCGCGTACAGCATGCCGGCCTGCACGCTCGGCACGAGCACCAGGTCGGCGACCGGCACGCCGCCCACTACGCCGCCGGCGAGGCTGTAGCCCACCACCCGCGGGTGCGCCGCGCGCGCGAAGACATCCGCCACGGCCGGGTCGGCGATGACGCGCGCGCGCAGGTCCATGAACATCGCGTGATCGATGGCCTCCCACAACGCCTCCGCCCCGTAATCCGCAGGCTCGAAGCCATCCTCGGGCAGCGTGAAGTCCACCGGCACCCAGCGGATCTCGCCGGTGCCCGGCACTCCGGCGAAGGCCTCACGCTGAGCCAGCAGCAGGCGGCGCAGGTCATCCGGGACACGCTCCGGCCAGTCGGCCGCGCCGAAGGGATAGGGCTGCGGGTGCCGCCAGTCATCGGGGTAGGCCGCATGCAGACAGGTCTGCGCGACGATCACCGGCCACTCCGGATGGCGCTTGCGGATGCCGCGCAGCGCCTCGAGCACGGCGCGCGGCCGGGTCTCCGTGACCCGGGTCACCACGATCAGCAGATGCGCTCGCGACTCGCACAGGGCGATGTCTTCGGCCGGGTCATAGGCCACCTCGCCGAGGCCACGCGTATCGAGAAAACTCAGGACTGGCGCCTCGGGGGGGAAGGCATACAGTGAGGAGCGCGTGGTGCACGGCCGGAAGCCGTTGCCGATGGCGACAGCGGTATTGCCGGTCAGCGCACGGATGATGGAGGTCTTGCCCGCCTGGGTCGCGCCCAGCAGCCACAGCACTGGCGGAGGCTGCGCCTCAGCTGCCTGCGCCAGCGCCGCCTCGACCCGACCCGGGTCCGTCGCCGCCGCACCGATGGCTTTTTTCAGCCTGCTCCAGGTGCCCATCTGCCTGCGTACCGTCCGACTGCCGGGCGGCAAAGTATCTCACGGTGGCCGCTGTCTCGCCGCCGTGGCTGCAGCGCCTAAGGGTTGCCGTCCAGCAGTGCTTTCAGGCGGTAGATCGCCGCCAGGGCGTCGCGCGGCGAGAGTCCGTCCGGGTCGATGTCCACCAGCGCATCGCGCAGCGCCTGCAGGGCGGCATCCGGCGGCGGGGTCAGCGACAGGTGTCCCTGCGCCATCGCCGCCGGCTCGCTCGCAGGCGTCTGCCCGGCCTCCAGCCCCGCCAGATGCCGCCGCGCCTCCGCAATGACCGCAGGGGGCACCCCGGCAAGGGCTGCGACCTGCAGACCGTAGCTCATCTTCGCCGGTCCCGCGCGCACGGCGTGCATGAAGATCAGCCGATCGCCGTGCTCGGTGGCGTCGAGATGGACGTTGCTGCAGGCCGGCAGTTCGGCGGCAAGCTCGGTCAGCTCGAAATAATGCGTTGCGAACAGGGTGAAACAGCGCAGCCGCCGGCCGATGTGTCGCGCCGCCGCCCAAGCCAGCGAGAGGCCGTCGAAGGTCGAGGTGCCGCGACCAACCTCGTCCATGATCACCAGGCTCGAGGCCGTGGCGTTGTTGAGAATGTTGGCCGTCTCGGTCATCTCGACCATGAAGGTCGAGCGCCCGCCGGCCAGGTCGTCGGAGGCGCCGATGCGCGTGAAGATGCGATCCAGCGGCCCGATCACCGCGGCCTCGGCGGGCACGAAGCTGCCGATGTGGGCGAGGATCGCGATCAGCGCCGTCTGGCGCATGTAGGTCGACTTGCCGCCCATGTTCGGGCCGGTGATGACCAGCATCCGCCGCGTCTCCTCCAACGCCAGGTCGTTGGGTACGAAGGGCGTCTCGAGCACCGCCTCGACCACCGGATGCCGTCCGGCCCGGTAGCTGAAAAAGGGCTCGTCGACCAGGCGGGGCGCCCGGAAGTCGAGCGTGTCGGCGCGCTCGGCCAGGGTCGCCAGCAGATCGATCTCGGCGAGTGCGGTAAAGGTCTCCTGCAGCGAGGCGAGCGTCTCGTTCAGCGTGTCCAGCAGCCCCTCGTAGAGCAGCTTCTCACGCGCCAGGGCGCGCTCCCGGGCAGACAGTGCCCGGTCCTCGAAGCTCTTCAGCTCCGGGGTGATGAAGCGCTCGGCGCCCTTGAGCGTCTGGCGGCGCTGGTAGTCCTCCGGCACGTTGCGCGCGGCGGCCTTGCTGATCTCGATGTAGTAGCCGTGCACCCGGTTGTAGCCCACCTTTAGGGTGTTGATGCCGCTGCGGCTGCGCTCGCGCTGCTCGAGCTCGAGCAGATACGCCTCGGCGTTGTCGCCCAGGCGGCGGAGTTCGTCCAGTGCCTCGTCGAAGCCGGTGGCGATCACGCCGCCGTCGCGGATCAGCATCGGTGGGCTCTCCACCAGCGCACGGGCGAGATGCGCGGCGAGCGCCGGATGCGGGTCGCATCGGACCGCCAGCGCGTCCAGCCGCGGTGAGTCGACCGGGGCCAGTGCGCCCAGCAGGCCGGGCAGCCGCGAGAGCGCATCACGCAGGTGGGCGAGGTCGCGCGGCCGGGCCGAGCGCAGCGCGACGCGGGCGAGGATGCGCTCGATATCGCCGAGTCCGCGCAGGCCGTCATGCAGGCTGACGTGGCGGCGGTTATCCACCAGGGCGCCGATGGCGTGGAGGCGGTGCTCGCGGACTTCGCGGCCGCGCAACGGGCGTTGCAGCCAGCGGCGCAGCAGCCGGCTGCCCATGGCCGTGGCGTTGCGGTCCAACAGGCCGGCCAGCGTGTGCTCGTCGCGCCCGGCCAGGCTGTGCTCGAGTTCCAGGTTGCGCCGGGTGGCGGCATCCATCACCAATGCCTCTTCACGCCGCTCCGTGATCAGGCCGCGCAGATGCGGTACGGCGCTGCGCTGGGTGTCGTGGACGTACTGCAGCAGGGCTCCGGCGGCCTGTTGGGCCCGGGCAAGTCCCTCGCAGCCGTAGCCGGAGAGGTCGCGCGTGCCGAACTGCCGGCAGAGCTGGCGATGGGCGCTCTCGCGATCGAAGTGCCAGGGCGGCCGGGTGCGCAGGCCCGCTCGCGCCGCCAGCCACGCCGGCGGCCCGAGCGTATCCGGGATCAGAAGTTCGGCGGGCTGCAGCCGTTCGAGTTCGGCCTGCAGCGCCTCGGCGCGATCGCTCTCCAGCACCCGGAACTCACCGCTGCCGAGTTCCAGCCAGGCGAGCCCGGCGTGTTCACCGTCCAGCACCAGTGCGGCCAGGTAGTTGTCGCGCCGCTCATCGAGCAGTGCCTCGTCGGTGAGCGTGCCGGGGGTGACGATGCGCACCACCTTGCGCTCCACCGGCCCCTTAGAGGCGGCAGGGTCGCCGACCTGCTCGCAGATCGCCACCGACTCGCCGAGTCGCAGCAGCTTGGCCAGGTACCCGTCGACCGAATGGACCGGCACGCCGGCCATCGGGATCGGCTCGCCGGCGGACTTGCCGCGTGTGGTCAGGGTGATGTCGATGAGCGCGGCGGCACGGCGTGCATCCTCGTAGAACAGCTCGTAGAAGTCGCCCATGCGGTAGAACAGCAGCACCTCCGGATGCTCGGCCTTGATGCGCAGGAACTGCTGCATCATGGGCGTGTGCTGATCTTGAGCCATGCGGATCCTGCGGCGGGCGAGCCAGGCTGAGGGCAGGCGGCGATGTTAGCAGAGCCCCTCGTCGCGGCGGGCGGATTGCCGCATCATCGGCGGATGCGCATCCTGCACGTGGAAACCGGGCGTCACCTCTACGGCGGCGCGCGTCAGGCGCTGTGGCTGGCCGAGGCCCTCGCCGACCACGGTTGCCAAAGTGTCCTGGTCTGTACCCGCGGCTCGGAGGTGGCCGAGGCGGCTGCCGACCGGGTCGAGACCTGGCCGCTGCGCTGGCACGGCGAGGGGGATCTCCTCGCGCTGCCCCGGCTGGTCGCAGCCGTGCGTCGCATCCAGCCGGACCTGCTGCACGCGCACGGCCGTCGCGGTGCGGACCTCTACACCGCCGCGGCGGCGGCGCTGACCGGCGTGCCGGCGCTGGTGACCCGGCGGGTCGACCGCCCGGAAGCCGGCTGGCTGGCCCGCCGGAAATACCGGCAGTACCGCCGGGTGGTGGTGCTCTCGCGCGCGATCGAGGCGGCGCTCGAGGCTGGGATCGGCGCGGTTCTGCCCCCGCGGGTGCTGATCCCCAGCGCGGTGGACACGACGCGATTTCGCCCGGACGGGACGGCGCGTGCCCGGGTGGCGGGCGCCTTCGATCTGGCCGCCGGCGCGCCGGTGATCGCCATGGCTGCGCAGTTCATTCCGCGCAAGGGCCACACGGTGCTGCTCGAGGCCTTGCCGCGCGTCTGGGCGGTGCAGCCGGCGCTGACCTGTCTGTTGTTCGGCCGCGGACCGGGCCGGGAGGCGCTGGCCCGTGAGATCGCTGCCCGGGGCTGGGCATCGCGGGTGCGCATCGTGGGCTGGCGGACGGACCTCGCGGCGCTGCTCCCGGCGGTCGATGTCCTCGTACACCCGGCCTTCGCGGAGGGCCTGGGGCTGATTCTGCTGGAAGCCGGCGCCTGCGGCGTACCGGTCGTGGCTGGCGCGGCGGGCGGCATCCCCGAGGTGGTGGTCGACGGCGAGACCGGCCTGCTGGTGCCGCCCGGCGATGCCCCGGCGCTGGCCTCCGCGCTGCTGAGACTGCTCGCAGACCGCGGGCTGGCGCAGGCGTTGGGGGCAGCGGCCCGGCGGCGCGTGACGGCGCGGTATTCCATCCCCGCCATGGCCGCGGCCTATGCCACACTGTATCGCGAGATCCTTGAGGAGCGCGCCTCACCGTGAGCACTGCCGACGACGCCACCTTGCAGGCGCTGGCCCACGAGCTCGGGGCGCGACTGCTCGCCTGCGGGCAGACGCTGGCGACGGCCGAGTCCTGCACCGGCGGCTGGATCGGCAAGGTGCTGACCGACCTGCCGGGCAGTTCGGCCTGGTTCGGGTGGGGCGCGATCAGTTATGCCAACACGGCCAAGACGGCGCTGCTCGGCGTGCCGCCGGCGCTGATCGAACGCCATGGTGCCGTGAGTCGCGAGGTGGTCGAGGCCATGGCGACCGGCGCGCTGATGGCCAGTGGCGCCGACCACGCACTCGCCGTCAGCGGGGTCGCCGGTCCGGCGGGCGGGACGCCGGAGAAGCCCGTCGGGACGGTGTGGTTCGCCTGGCAGGCACGTGGCGAGGCGCAGGCGTGCAGCGCGTGCCGACGGCTGCCCGGGGATCGCGAGGCCGTGCGGCGTGAGACCGTCCGTCACGCGCTGGCGCAGCTGCTCGAGCGCCTGGATGCGCGTGGGCGCAGCGCCTGAGCGGCTGCGGCTGTTTTTCGCGCTGTGGCCGGCGGAGGACACGCGCCGGTCGCTGGCGCATGCCGCCCGCGGGCTTCGCGGCTTGCCCGGGCGTGCCGTGCCGCCGGCAAATTATCACCTGACGCTGGCCTTCCTGAGCGACGTGGCCCCCGAGCACCTGACGGCCCTGCGCGGGCTCGGCAACCGCCTGACCCTGCCGGCGTTCACGCTGACCCTGGACCGCTGGGGTCGATTTCCTGGGCCCGCGGTGCTCTGGCTTGGCCCCTCGGCCGTGCCACCGGCGCTGATGGCCTTCGAGCAGGCGCTGTGGGCCGGGCTCGCGCCACTCGGGTTCAGACGCGATCACCCGCAGTTCGTCCCGCATGTCACCTTGCGCCGGCGCGCCGGTGGGAGTGAGCCTGGGCATCCTGCGCCGGTCGTGCGCTGGCGGGTCGGCAGCTGGGCGCTGGTGCGCTCGACCCGCGACACTGGCGCATCCACCTACACCCCCGAGTGCGCGTGGCCGGCAGTCCCAATCTCCGCCGCCCCGCCGGATTTGCCGGCTGCGGGGTTGCCCGATTCGTGAAATAATCCCCAGTCATTCGCACACCGGCAGCGGGAAGACTTCAAGCTCATGGATGAAAACAGGAAAAAAGCACTGGCGGCCGCTCTGGGCCAGATCGAGAAGCAGTTCGGCAAGGGCTCGGTCATGCGCATGGGCGACGCCGGCCCGGCGCGTGACATCTCCGTCATCTCCACCGGCTCGCTCGGGCTGGATGTGGCGCTCGGCGTCGGCGGTCTGCCCAAGGGGCGGGTGGTCGAGATCTACGGGCCGGAGTCCTCGGGCAAGACCACGCTGACGCTGCAGGTCATCGCCGAGTGCCAGAAGCAAGGCGGCACGGCGGCCTTCGTCGATGCCGAGCACGCGCTCGATCCGCAATACGCCGAGAAACTCGGCGTGAATGTGGACGAACTGCTGGTCTCCCAGCCGGACACCGGCGAACAGGCACTGGAGATCACCGACATGCTGGTGCGCTCCGGCGCGGTGGATGTCGTGGTGGTGGACTCGGTCGCCGCGCTCACGCCCAAGGCCGAGATCGAAGGCGAGATGGGCGACTCGCACGTCGGCCTGCAGGCGCGCCTCATGAGCCAGGCGCTGCGCAAGCTCACTGGCAACATCAAGCGCACCAACTGCATGGTGATCTTCATCAACCAGATCCGCATGAAGATCGGCGTGATGTTCGGCAGCCCGGAAACCACCACCGGCGGTAACGCACTGAAGTTCTATTCTTCAGTCCGGCTGGATATCCGCCGTATCGGCGCCATCAAGAAAGGCGACGAGGTCACCGGCAACCAGACGCGGGTCAAGGTGGTCAAGAACAAGGTCGCACCGCCGTTCAGGCAGGCGGAGTTCGAGATTCTGTATGGCGTGGGGATCTCCCGGGAGGGCGAGATCATCGACCTCGGCGCCACCCACGAAATCATCGACAAGTCCGGCGCCTGGTACAGCTACAGCGGCGAACGCATCGGCCAGGGCAAGGAGAATGTGCGTACCTTCCTGGTTGAACACCCGGAGATCGCCAGCGAGATCGAGGCCAAGATTCGCGCCAAGCTGATGCCGCAGCGCGTCGAGGCCGCCCAGGATGACGAGGCGGTCGAGGCCTGAGTCCGCTGATCCCGTGGAGCTGACCGCAGCCGACTGCCGGCGCGCGGCCATGGACCTGCTCGCCCGGCGCGAGCACTCGCGGGTGGAGCTTGGCCGCAAACTCTCGCGCAAGGGCTTTCCCGCCGAGCTGAGTGAGCCCGTGCTCGACCAACTGGCCGCCGATCGGCTGCTCGACGAGTCGCGTTTCGTCGAGTCGTTCGTCTCCTCCCGGGTGCGCCGCGGCCAGGGGCCGGTGCGGATCGGCGCGGAACTGCGCCAGCGCGGCGTGGCCGAAGAGACCGGCGATCAGGGTGTGGCCGGTGCTGACGTCGACTGGGTGGCCCGCGCCAGGGAGACGCATCGGGCGAAGTTCGGTGACGCTCCGCCGGTCGATTATCGGGAGTGGGCCAGGCAGGCGCGATTCCTGCAGTATCGGGGGTTCACCACGGCACAGATCCGCGCGGCGCTCGGCGATCCGCCGGGCCAGGGATGATGGGATCATGACCAGATGAAGAGCGCAGAGTTACGCCAGGCTTTCCTGGATTTTTTCGCCTCGCAGGGACACGAGGTGGTGCCGAGTTCGTCGCTGGTGCCTGCCAACGACCCGACGCTGCTGTTCACCAACGCGGGGATGGTGCAGTTCAAGGACGCCTTCCTGGGTCGCGAGCGTCGTGAGATTCCACGCGCGGTGAGTTCACAGCGTTGTGTGCGTGCCGGCGGCAAGCACAACGATCTCGAGAACGTCGGCTATACCGCCCGCCATCACACCTTCTTCGAGATGCTGGGTAACTTCAGTTTCGGCGACTACTTCAAGCGCGAAGCCATCGCCTACGCGTGGCAGTTCACCACCGAGGTGCTGGGCCTGCCGCCGGAGCGGCTATGGGTGACGGTGTATCGCGATGACGAGGAAGCCGCAAAGATCTGGTTGGAGGAGATCGGTGTCGACCCCGATCGCTTCAGCCGCCTGGGCGAAAAGGACAACTTCTGGGCCATGGGCGATACCGGGCCCTGCGGGCCGTGCAGCGAGCTGTTCTACGATCATGGCCCCGACGTCCCGGGCGGCCCGCCGGGCTCGCCGGAAGAGGATGGCGACCGCTACGTCGAGATCTGGAATCTCGTGTTCATGCAGTATGACCGGGCGGCAGAGGGTCAACTCACGCCCCTGCCCGCGCCCTCGGTCGATACGGGCATGGGGCTCGAGCGCATCGCCGCCGTGCTCCAGGGGGTCCACTCGAACTACGACATCGACCTGTTCGTTGTCCTGCGACAGGCGGCGGCTCGCGCCACGGGGTGCCCTGATCTGGCGGCCGGCTCGCTGCGGGTCATCGCCGACCATATCCGTGCCTGCGCCTTCCTGATCATCGACGGCGTGCTGCCCTCCAACGAAGGTCGCGGCTACGTGTTGCGCCGGATCATCCGCCGCGCGATCCGCCATGGCTACCAGCTGGGCTGTCACACCCCCTTTTTCCACACCCTGGTGGCCACGCTCGCGGCCGAGATGGGTGAGGCCTATCCGGAGCTGGTGGCGCAGCAGGCCCATGTCGAGAAGGTGCTGCGCCAGGAAGAGGCGCGCTTCGCAGAGACGCTCTCGCAGGGCATGGCACTGCTCGAGGACGCCATGGCCAGCCTTGCGGGGCGGGTCATTCCCGGTGAGACGGTCTTCCGTCTGTATGACACTTTCGGTTTCCCGGCGGATCTCACGGCCGATATCGCGCGCGAGCGTGGCCTGGAGATCGACGAGGCGGGCTTCGAGACGGCCATGGCCGCGCAACGCGAGCGGGCGCGGGCGGCCAGTCGCTTCGGCGCCGCCCAAGGGGCGGGGCCAGCCATCGATCTTGCCAGCGAGTTCACTGGCTATGCCGGGCTCGAAGACGCCAGTGAAATCGTCGCGTTGTACCGAGGCGATGAGCCTGTCGAGCGTCTGGGGGCCGGCGACACCGGGCTGGTCGTGCTGGCGCGTACACCGTTTTATGCCGAGAGTGGTGGCCAGGTCGGCGACCAGGGTGAGCTGACCTGCCCCGATGCCCGCGATGGCGGCGAGACCCGCTTCCGGGTCGACGACACCCGGCGTTTCGGTGCCGCGCACGGCCATCTCGGCCAGCTGGAAACCGGCGAGCTGCGCATCGGCCAGCAGCTGCACGCGCGTGTCGATGCGGCCCGACGTGGCGCCACCGTCATGAACCACACCGCCACCCACCTGTTGCACTCGGCCTTGCGCCAGGTGCTCGGTAAGCATGTCCAGCAGAAGGGTTCCCTGGTTGCGCCGGAGCGTCTGCGTTTCGACTTCTCGCATGATGAGGCGGTCACGCCCGCAGAACTCGCCGAGATCGAGCGGCGGGTGAACGCCGAGATCCGGCGCAACGCGCCGGCTGAGCGTCTGGAGATGTCTTACGACGAGGCGATCGAGGCCGGCGCGCTCGCGTTTTTCGGCGACAAGTACGGCGATCGGGTCCGGGTGTTGCGGGTCGGCGAGTTTTCCACCGAGCTATGCGGTGGCACGCACGTCGAGCGCGCGGGCGACATCGGCCTGTTCAAGATCATCGCCGAGGGCGGCGTAGCCGCGGGGGTGCGGCGCATCGAGGCGGTCACCGGTGACGGGGCGCTTGCCTGGGTGCGGGCGAATGAGGAGACGCTCGGTCGGGTTGCAGGGCTGGTGCGCGCCAGTCGCGAAGAGGCCGAGGAAAAAGTCCGTCAGGCCCTCGAGCGCAACAGGCAGCTGGAGAAGGAACTGGAGAAACTGCGCGCCAGGCTCGCGACCGGCCAGGGGCGCGATCTTTCCGAGCAGGCGGTGGACGTGGCCGGGGTCAAGGTGCTGGCGGCAAGCATCGAGGGTGCCGATGCCCGCGCGCTGCGCGATGCGGTGGACCGCCTGCGCGACCGGCTGGGCTCGGCAGTGGTCGTGCTCGGCGCCGTCGAGGCGGGCAAGGTTCGCCTGGCCGCCGGGGTCACGCCTGACCTGGTCGGGCGGGTGCCGGCGGGTCGACTGGTCGCTGGTGTCGCTGAACTGGTGGGTGGGCGCGGCGGCGGGCGTGCGGACTTCGCCCAAGCCGGTGGCAGTCAACCCGAGGCGTTGCTCGGGGCACTGGCCACTGTGGTCGAGCGTGTTCGAGAACAGCTCAATTGACCGCTCGGTCGGCATTTAGACTCATTCCAGATTCGTTCCAAAACAATATCTTGCCTCGTCACGCTTGTGTAATGCGCTGGTGCTGGCATACTCAGCCCGGAAGGCAGGGCGTCCGGGCGGATGCCTGCCTTCGGCCCCGGGGGAGGGGCGTGGGACGCACGTGATTCGCAATCCTTTTTCGGACTTGCGTGATGCCCGAGGCGAACGGCCCCTGGGTACCGGCAAGAGTGCCGTGCGGCCGCAGCAGACCGAGAAGGAGTTTGGGCATGCTGATTCTGACGCGAAGGGTCGGCGAGACCGTCATGATTGGTGACGAGGTCACGGTGACCGTGCTGGGCGTCAAAGGCAACCAGGTGCGGCTTGGCGTCAATGCGCCCAAGGCCATCGCCGTTCACCGTGAAGAGATCTTCCAGCGCATTCAGCGCGAACGAGAACACGGCGGGCCCGATCAGGCAGCACACGATGCCCCGGAGTCGCTGGCGGCGCGACCGGGGGGGTCGGCGCGCCGGGGGGATTGAGCGGTGGGGGCTGCAGCCTTTTCTTGGACGCCCTCGGCCCGCTCTTGCTAGAATGTGCGGCTAGACACTGCGGAGAGATGGCTGAGTGGTCGAAAGCGCTCCCCTGCTAAGGGAGTAAGGGTTAATAGCCCTTCGAGGGTTCGAATCCCTCTCTCTCCGCCACTTCCCCCCAGCGAGCCTCCGCTGCCTGCCTGCGCTGCCCCGTGGCATCATGGTCGCGTCGCTGAACGATTGCAGGGAGCACCATGAAAAAGGCGGCGAACGCCAGGCAAGGGTCCAGTCGGCTGGAAGTCCGTAACGCGCGGCTGGCGGACATCGAACCGATCCGCGAGCTGTTCCGGCGTGTCTATCCCGGCCAGAAACCCTACTCTGCGGCAATGCTGCGCGGGCAGATCCATGCTTTCGCGGAAGGCCAGTTTGTGGCCACCTACGAAGATCGTGTGGTCGGCTACTGTGCGACGTTCCGCATCGCCGGTGAGCTTGCGCTGAAGCCCCATAGCTGGAAAGAGATCACCGGCGGCGGCTTCGGCTCGCGTCATGATCCTGCGGGTGAATACCTCTATGGCATGGAGGTCTTCGTGGATCCCGAACTGCGGGGCTATCGCATTGGCCAGCGCCTCTACGATGCACGCAAGTGGCTGTGCAATGAACTCGGACTCACGGGGATCGTGTTCGCGGGACGGATTCCGAGCTGGCGGCGGCGCTGCCGTCAGTTCGCAAGCATCGAAGACTACATCGAGGCGGTGGAGAACAAGAAGGCACGCGATCCCGTGCTCTCCTTCCAGATCCGCAACGGTTTCGAGGTGCTGGGCGTGATCCCTGGCTACCTGCCCTCGGACGAGGCGTCGATGGGCTTCGCCGTGCACATGATCTGGCGCAATCCGGCGATCCCTCCGGAACAGGCGAATCGCATGCCGCGCAAGTACGGCGAGCGCCTGCCCGACACCGTCCGCGTAGCGACAGTTCAGTACATGCAGCGACGGGTCAAGTCTTTCGAGCAGTTCATCGAGTACATCGAGTATTTCGTCGACGTCGTGGCCGACTACCGCTCGGATTTCGTGGTGTTTCCGGAGCTGTTTGCGCTGCAGCTGCTCTCGATCACCGACCAGGAGCTGGATCCGGCGGAGGCGATCGAGGCGCTCACCAAGTACACCGAGCCGTTCAAGACGGCGCTGCGTGAAATGGCCATCCGCTACAACATCAACATTATCGGCGGCTCCCACCCGGTTCGCATGGATGATGGCGACGTTCACAACATCTGTTATGTGTTTCACCGCGACGGACACATCAGCGAACAGGAGAAAATCCACCCGACGCCGAACGAGGCCTACTGGTGGAACATCGAGGGAGGCTCGGAAGTGGCGGCCATCCCGACCGACTGTGGCCCGGTGGGCGTGCTCATCTGCTATGACGCGGAGTTTCCGGAGTTGGCGCGGCACCTGGTCGACCAGGGGGCCAACATCATCTTCGTGCCATTCTGTACTGACGAACGCCAGAGTTACCTGCGGGTGCGCTACTGCTGTCAGGCCCGCGCGGTGGAGAACCAGTGCTACGTCGTGATGTCCGGCAATTGCGGCAACCTGCCCGGGGTGGCCAACATGGACATCCAGTACGCCCAGAGTTGCATCCTCACGCCCTGTGACTTCCCGTTCGCGCGCGACGGGATCGCCGCCGATACCACGCCGAACGTCGAGACGGTCGCCTTTGCTGACATCCGTCTGGAATCGCTGTTCATGGCGCGCAACTCGGGCACGGTGCAGAACCTGAAAGACCGCCGCCACGACCTCTACGCCGTCGAGTGGCGGGAAAAAACCTGAGGATTCAGAGCATTGTAGCCCTGCGGGGCAGGCTGGCGCGGCTTGCACACAGGGCTGTGCAAAAGCGTTCTTCGGTCAGTATAATGCGCGGTCTCGCGGGCCCGTAGCTCAGTTGGATAGAGTGTCTGGCTACGAACCAGAAGGTCGGGAGTTCGAATCTCTCCGGGCCCGCCATTTCCCTTGATTACGGCTGCGCCTGGCCTCCGAAACGGCCAGTTTCGCGCAGCGTGATGCGCCGTCCGAAGCCCCCGGCGTCGAGGCGGGCGGTGAACGTGTAGTCATGCTGCTGTTTCGGGCTGCTGAACAGTTCGTTCACAAGACGCAGACTGCCGAACAGGTCCGGAGTGGCCTGCAGCGTGAAATCCGCCGTCCCGTAGGCGGGGACCTGAGGCAGGTCGGCCGAGGCGCCGGTCAAGATGCGGTGGCCATCGATCTCGATCGTGTAACTCATCCCGCGCAGGTTCAGGGCCGAGCGACCCGGATTGATCAATCGCAGACCGATATCGAACATCGGCGCGGCACCGGCGGATTCCGGGGCAAGTTTGAACGACGTGATGCTGAGCTGCGGCTGCTCGGCGTCGGGCGCGAGGGCGGCGCAACCGGCAAGCCCCAGCACCATGACGCCGGCGAGCACCGTCATTGTGCGCACGACGTTATTCCGAGAGTTCACGCTCCACATTCGCGAGCACCTCTTCGGCATCCTTCGAGGAGAACACCGCAGCCTCGGCCCGTACCACGCGGAACAGCCGCTGCATGTAGTCCTGGCGCCGAGCCGCGCGCGCGGCCTCGTCTTCCGGGCTGGGCGTGAAGTGCTCAAGGGCTTCGGCGTCAAGCACGCCCTGTCGATCGAGCAGCCGCTGCATGGCATCGACCCGGTCGTAGAGCACCGAGAGTTCGCCGGCCATCGCCAGCACCACCGACATCAACACATCGGTCTCTGGCGTTTCGAAGAACTGTGGCCGTCTGCCGCGGGTCCGCCGCGGCAGCGTGATGTCCTCGCCGCTCATTTGCGCGCGCCGAAGAAGTACCAGGACACGCCTTCGGCGAGGCGGCCGGTGTCCTTGCCCACCGAGGCACCCTCGCCGATCGCGCCAGCGAAGACTTCTTCGCCATACCAGTTGACGCTGGGTACGACGTGCTCGATGAACCCGTCGGCAGGAAACCCTGCCTCGGCGAGCAACTTGGTTGGATCCTGGTCGCGGAAAGTCTTGTAGAACGGCTCCATGTTGTACCAGCTGTCCCAGTCGAGATAGAAGCCGTCATAGGCGGGCAGCGCCTTGTTCGGCGGCAGCTCCATGTGCAGCATCAGTCCGCCCGGGCGCAGGACACGATAGGCCTCGCTCAGTACCTTGCGAATGTCTTTCAGTGGCAGCTCATGCAGGAACATCGACGACCAGACGACATCGAAGCTGTTGTCCTCATAGGCCAGCGAGGTCGCGTTCATCTGCCGGAAGTGGACGGCCTGTTGCATGGACTCGGCGCGCGCGAAAGCATAGCGCAGTACCGGTGCCGAGACGTCGATCGCGTGCACCTCGGCGTCCGGGAAGGTTTCGGCCCAGGGCACGGTGTTATGGCCCAGCGTGCAGCCGAGGTCCAGCATTTTCGAGGGCTCGATGTCCGGGTAGCGGGCGCGCACGAAGCGCGCGATCGAGCGCCCGATATCGCCCTGGTCCGGGCCCAGCAGGCCCATGAAAAACACCACCGTGCCGTTGTCGTACAGCGCGCCCTGTGAGGCATCACCCGGGCCATGTTCGCTGTCGTAGTTGCCTGGCATGAGGTGGACGTCGAGCGCGCTGACGTTACGGGGCAGGCTGAGCGTCGGGTCGAGCGTCAGCGAGCCGCGAGCCTCGCGGCTGGCGTCTTCGACCTTGGCGTTGATCCATGCCGCGCTGCGCTCCACCGGCGCCCGTACCGAGTCCCACACCATTTCCTGGGCGTTGACCCGCATGGCGCTGTAGAGCTGGAAGGTCAGGTTCGACTTCAGGGCGCGGTGGACCTCGCCGCTGTCGGCCGGTTCATGGCCCAGGCGCCGGGTGGCCTCGGGCAGGACATCGCGGTGGTAAACCTCGCGCAGGTCGTTCGCCATGTCGTGGAGCACGAAGCCCCGCAGAGAGGAGACGAAGTCCTGTCGAGCCCGCTCATCGAGGCTGTGCGGGATCTTGAGATCGTGAGCCAATTCTCCGGGCATGACGCTGCTCCTGTGCAACTGAATCTCCAATCCCCTACTCTACTACAGGGGTGAGAGTGTCGACAGGCCGGTCATGGCTGGCCGGGGGACCGACGGGACGGGGTTGCGGGAGCATCAAGCCTATGGGTGGGCAACTTTCGGTCGCGCTGAGCAGTCTGCGCGGTCCGCCACTGACCGTCTTCATGATCTGTCTGCTCGGCTGGACGTTGAGCAACCTCGACCAGTCGCTGATGGGCTACGCGATTCCGGGCATTCTCCGCGAGTTCGACATCGGCCTCGACGTCATCGGGCTCATCCTGTCGATTTCCTTCGTGTTCGCCGCGTTCGCCGTGGTTTTTCTCGGCATGCTTGCCGACCGACTGGGGCGGCGACGGCTGTTCGTGCTGGTGCTGGCGGTCTCCGCCGGCCTGGTCGGCCTGCACGCCATCGCCGTGGACGTCGTCTCGCTGACGATCCTGCGGGCCCTGGCCTTCGGCATAGCGGCGGCGCTCGCGCCCATCACCGCAGCCTACGTGATGGAGACCTCGCCCACCCGACTGCGGGGCGTGATGATGGGGCTGCTGCAGTGTGGTTACCCGCTGGGCTGGTTCTTCGCCTCGCTGCTCGCCTCGCCGATCATGGCGCTGTACGGCTGGCGGGCGATCTTCATGCTTGCCTTTCTGGTGGTGCCGGCGGCGCTGCTGCTGGGCCGCCATCTGCCCGAGAGCGACACCTTCCTGCGCCGGCAGGCGGCAGCTGCGGCGGGTGATTCGCTGCGCTGGCGCGAACAACTGGCCGAACTGTTCCGCCCACCACTTCGTCGCCGCACGCTGCTGTGCTGGCTGGCGTTTTTCTGTCACGGCTGTGCCTACGCGGGCACCGCGTTCTATTTCCCGTCGTTTTTTGCCGAGACTCGCGGCTACAGTGAAAGTGCGGCTACGCTGCTGGTGGGCATTGCCTACGGCATCGGCGTGCTGGGATACATCGCCGCCGCGTTCATTGGCGAGTACGTGCTCACCCGCAGAAACACCATCATCTTGTGGTGCTGGCTCGGCACGGCGGCGCTGCTCGGCCTGGTGTGGCTGCCGACCTCCTATGCCCAGGATCTCGTCTGGTTCAGCGTCATGGCCATGTTTTTTTACGGGGTCTCGGCCGTACTGATCACCTATGTGACCGAGCTCTTTCCGACCCGCGTCCGGGCGACTGGCACGGCGTTGGCGGGGTCGGCCGGTCTCTCCACCGGGTTCGCGGTCGCGCCTGTCGTGGTGGCCACCGGCGTGGGCCTGGTCGGCTGGCACTGGGCCTTCACGGTGCTGGTGGCGCCGCCCCTGTTCCTGGTGGGGGTGTTCATGCTCGGGCTGGACAACATGCGTTCCGGGGTGGATGTCGATGCCATCGACGCCGGCGTCCCCGCTTGAGCCCCGGTGCGAGCCCGGCCGAGCCGCTCAGTACATCAGCGGCCGTGCCTGCTGCTCGAGGAAGCTGACCAGCGCCTCGCGATCGCGATGACGCGCGTAGGTCGCGATGAGCTCGCCCCGGCCATCGAAGATGCTGAGCGAGGCCCTTGGCAGGGCATATCGGTCAGCAAAGGCGCGCCCGTCAGGATGATGGAAGTTGGCCATCAGCAGCACCAGTGAGGGTTCCCAGTCACGCCGGATCTCGTTCAGGTCGTCCATGAGCACGATGCTGTCGACCGTGTTGTGGTCATGCACCACCACCGCGGCGACCTGGCCGGCCCCGACCTTCGCGAGATCGGTATCGTAAGGCGGCGGCAGGCGACTCAGCATGAACACCACGACGGCGATCGTCAGCACGATCGTGCCGAACGCGATCAGTTTGCGCATCGGTCCTCCAGGGGGTGTGTGGCCCAGACGGAGTCTAGCATTGCTTCGCTGACAGTCTTTGCCTGGCCAACTGCTATAGTGCGGACCCGTGATTCCGGGCATCCGCGGAGGACTGCGAATTGAATGCCGTCTGGCTCGCCTGTGCCGCGCTGCTGGCCTTCTACCTGGGCTGGCGCTGGTATTCGCGCTTCATCGCCGAGCGCATCTATCGCCTCGAGCATGACTACGTCACCCCGGCGCATCGCTATCGCGATGGGGTGGATTTCGTGCCCACCCGAAAATGGGTGCTGTGGGGCCATCACTTCACCTCGGTGGCGGGGGCTGCGCCCATCGTGGGGCCGGCCATCGCCATGTACTGGGGCTGGGGGCCGGCGATCGCCTGGGTGGTGCTCGGTACGATTTTCGCCGCCGGGGTGCACGACTTCGGCGCGCTGGTGCTCTCTGTGCGTCACAAGGGCCAGTCCATCGGCACGCTCGCACACCGGCTGGTCGGTCGGCGCGCAAAGCTGCTGTTCCTGTTCATCATCCTCATCCTCATCCTGATGGTGAACGCGGTGTTCGCCTGGGTGATCGCCAACCTGTTCATCAACAACCCGGCCTCGGTGCTGCCGGTGGTACTGCAGATTCCCATCGCCCTGTGGTTCGGCTATACCGTGATCCGGCGTCATCGGCCCATGCTCGTGCCCTCACTGGTGGCGCTGATCGTCATGTATGGCACGGCCATCCTCACGACGCGCGTGACCTGGCTGCAGATCGATCTTGTGGGCTGGTTCGGCGGCGCGGGGGCGAGCACCGCGCTGTTTGCCCTTGATGCCACCAGTGCTGCTTTCCTGGTCTGGATCGTGGTCTTGCTGGCCTATGTCTACGTCGCCTCCACACTGCCTGTGTGGAAGCTGCTGCAGCCGCGTGACTACATCAATGCCCAGCAACTGGTGTTCGGTCTGCTGATCCTCTATGGCGGGCTGCTGGTGACCCGCCCGGAGTTGACGGCCCCGGTGTATAACGCGGGCGCCCAGCCGTCCTGGTTCCCGCTGTTGTTCATCACCATCGCCTGCGGAGCGATCTCCGGTTTCCACGGTCTGGTGGCTTCGGGGACGTCATCCAAGCAACTCGATCGCGAGACCGACGCGCGCACCGTGGGCTATCTCGGCGCGCTGGGTGAGGGCGCACTTGCGCTGATCACCATCGTCGCCGTGGCGACCTTCTTCACCACTCAGGCTGAATTCCTCAGCAGTTATGGCAGCTTCGCGCAGGCGAGTTCTGCCAGCCTCGGCTATTTTGTCGGCGGCGCGGCGCAGCTGGCTGGCGGTCTCGGGATTCCCGCCGATGTCGCGGCGACGCTGGTGGCGTTGATCATTGTCTGTTTCGCGGCCACCACGCTGGATTCGGCTGTGCGTCTGCTGCGCTACATCATCGGCGAGCTCGGGCTGGAGTATCGCCTGCCAGCCCTGACCCGGCGGCATGTGGCGACCAGCCTTGCCGTGGGGCTCACGGCGCTGCTGGTGGTGCTGCCGGATGGCGGACGCGGCTTCGGTTCCGGTGGCTATCTGTTGTGGCCGCTGTTCGGCACGTCCAACCAGCTGCTCGCCGGCATCACGCTGATGCTGATCTCGCTGTGGCTGGTGCGCCAGGGCAGAAACCCCCTGCCCACGCTGGTGCCGATGGTGTTTCTGCTGGCGATGACGATCTGGGCGATGAGCGCGCAGGTGATCTTCACCTGGTCAGGACTGGGGGATGCCCCGCCCGAGTGGCTGCTGTTCGTGCTCGGCAGCGCCATTCTGGGCTTCGCCCTGTGGATTCTGCTCGAGGCGCTGCGGTTGTTCGCGAGCCCTGCGGCCCGGGCCGCCCTGGCAGCGTCCGTGGCCGAGCCGGATGAGTCCGATGAGCCCCCCCAGCCACCCGAGGCAGGGCAGCGCCGATGAGCCTCGATGCGGCCGCGAGCCGTCTGGCGGCATTTTTCGGCGCCTGGGACGAGGCGCTGCAGGTGGGTCATGCCGCCGAACGCCAGCGTGCACTCGAGGATGCGGACGACCTGTTCCTGCTGCTGTGCTTCTCCGAGAGTATGGGCCTGCCGAACCCGGTGGCCTGGCACACCCTCGAGCTCTATCCGCTGCTGCTCGAGGCATTCCATGACTGGCACCGGCGCGCCGGTATGGACCGCTCGCCGCTGGACCACGTGCGGTGCTGCTAGACCCGCCGGTGCTGTTTTTTGCCGGCAAGGGCGGCGTGGGCAAGACCACCTGTGCGGCGCTGGCGGCGCTGGCATGCGCTCGGGCCGGCGAGCGTACCCTGCTGGTCTCGACCGACCCGGCGCACAACCTCGGCGACTTGTTCGGTCCCGGGGTCGGTGGCGTTGCCCGCGAGGTGGTCGCCCGGCTGGAGGTGCTGGAAATCGATCCAGCGACCGAGACCCGCCGCTACCTCGAGGAGGTCAAGGCCAATATGCGCCGCCTCGTCAGTTCGAACCTGCTGGAAGAGGCCGAGCGCCAGGTCGACCTTGCGGGGCGCGCGCCAGGTGCGGAGGAATCGGCCCTGCTCGAGCGCATGGTCGCGGTACTGCTGGACGAACGCCAACACTATCAGCGCGTGATCTTCGACACGGCGCCCACCGGTCACACGCTGCGGCTGCTGACCATGCCCTCGCTGATGGGCGCGTGGGTGGACGGGTTGCTCCGCCGTCGTGGGGCACTGCGCGAAGCGCGGGCCGGTTGGATGGGCGGCGCCGAGGTGCCTGACGATCCGGTGTTCGAACTGCTGCACCGGCGTCGGCTGCGTCTCGAGCAGACGCGTGCCCTGCTGGCTGATTCGACCGTCACCGGGATTGTCTTCGTGCTGGTGCCGGAAGCGCTGCCCGTGGCCGAGACCCGACGCGGCATCGACGAGCTCGCGGATCATGGCCTGACAGCGGCGGGCCTGGTGGTCAATCGGGTGATGCCCGAGGCCACCAGTGACCCCTTCTACGCCGAGCGCAAACGACGCGAGCGTGACTATCTCGCGCGGATCGACACGATGTTTGCCGAGCTCTCGCGGCTGCAACTGCCGCTGCTGGCCGGGGATGTGGACTCCGTGAGCGCGCTCGAGCAGCTGCTGCCCGTCTTCATCGAAGGGGCTGCTGAGGCGGCTGATCAGGCGTCTGCAAGGTAGCGATCCAGTGTGCGGTGGAAGTGACGGATGCGACTCTCCTGGTAACTCGCGAGCTGCACCTTGCCGTTCGCCGAAGCGATCAGCCCCTCCTGCACCGCGGCCATGTTGCCCATGTCCTGGTCGATGACCGGCCCGAGGATGGGCAGTTCCGGTGCGCTGGCCCAGGGGGCGTCATCCTCCAGCCAGCGCAGGCGCGCCGGGGCGGGGCGGGGCGCGCCTGCGGGGACGGGCCGCAGGAACATCACCTCCATCACGCAGGCATTGACGTCACGGCCGTCCGGGCGCCAGCGGTAGACGATGTTCGGCGCCACGCCACCCCAGGGCGCGAAGTTGGGAAACACGTTGTACACCAGGGCATCGAGCAGTTCGGCATCCGAGACTTGCGAGTAGTCGTGCCCATCGGCGCGGCTGAGCGCGCGGCGATTGAGCTCACCGACGAGCGTCCGGGCGTCGGCCTCCGGGAACGCCTGGCGCAGCGCGCTCAGCGCCTCCGGGTGGCCGTACATCGCCAGCATGTCGCGTGCGATGTCCCCTTCATTCGGCGGCGGGTGGCCGAGGTGTGGACTGGGGGCGGCGAAGGCGGCGAGGTTCCGGTTCACGTGTTCGCCATAGATGTCGTACTGGGCGTTGGCGTCGGCGATCACGCCGAGGATCTGCGGATGGGTGGCGATGACATGGAAGGATTCCATGAACGCCTCCTGTGCCACTTTCCAGTTGCAGCGGATACGCTTGGCGACATGCGCCGCCTTGTAGCGCTCCTCGAGACGCCAGACGCTGAAATGCGCGCGCAGTACCCCCAGATACGCGTCGAGGGGCGGGGCCGCCGGGTCCATGTTGACGAACACGAAGCCGCCCCAGCTGGCCACCTGGGCCTCGGGCAGCGTGAGCGCATCGTCATCGAGATGGGTAAAGTCCCAGCGGCAGGGCAGCCGGGCGATCCTCCCGTCCAGATCCCAGGTGAAGCCATGGAAGCCGCAGCGGAACTGGCGGTAATGCCCACTGGTATCGCAGAGCTTGCGGCCCCGATGCAGGCACACGTTGTGGTAGGCGCGGATGCGCTCGGGCGCGGTGCGGGTGACCAGCAGCGAACGCCCGACGATGTCGTAGACGTGCACATCACCGACCTCGGGAATGTCTTCTTCACGACAGGCCATCTGCCAGACCCGCGGCCAGAGTCGCGCCACTTCGCGATCGAAGAAGGCCTGCGAGGTGTAGCGTGCGGCGTCCAGTGGAGCATCATCGAAGGTCGGCGGCGACTGCTCACGCAGGCAGGCCGGGACTTCGCGGCTGTCGCGGTCGAGATAGTCCTGGTAGCTCGGCCCGGGCGAGCCGCCGTGCCTGGGGCCGGCGCTCACGCCGCGCTCACCCAGTCACCCAGCATCGGGTGGACCCGCAGCGGCGCCGGGATGTTCTCGGGCCCGATCCGCCGGTCGAGCGTCTCGTGCCAGTGGTAGATCCGTCGCTCCTGGTAGGAGAGCACCATGCCCTGGAAGCCGCCCGAGTCGACCGACTCCTGGATCTGCGGGGCGAACTGCGTGTCCTCCTCCAGGATGCGGACGAAGTTCGAGATGCGGGTGGGCCAGAGCTCGTGGCCGTGCGCGCCTTCGGGCGCGAACCAGTGCACATCGACGATCATGTCGCGGGGGCCATTCGGCCAGAACGTCAGGAAGGGGATGCCCGTGGCGGAAATCGGCGTGATCAGGTTGGGATACAGGTTATAGCTGGCGTTCTGCTCGGCGAAGATCCGTGGTGCGGTCTCGATCGCAGGCATGCCGACGGCACCCGGGTCCTCCCAGTCCTCGCGCCGGTGCGGGGTGACCATGAGCGAGTTGCCGTTGTCCCAGAGCTGATGGAAGGTCCCGCGCGACTCGAGAAACCGATCCACCGTCTGCGGATGAATCGACTTCAGGTGATAGGTCTCGAGGAATGCGTCGAGCAGGATCTTGACGTTACAGGCAACCTCGAAGCTTGCGCTGTGCACATGGCGGATGCGGTCGAGCTGCATCTCGGCCAGGTGGTCGGGAATCGGCGCCAGCGCCTCGGCAAGCGGCGGTGCCCCGGGGTCTTCATTGATGAACACCCAGTGACCGAGTTGTTCGCAGCGCACTTCCGAGAGTCCCAGGCAGCGCATGTCCATGCCGGGGAAATCGCGTTTCTCGCGCACAGCGGTGAGCTTGCCCTCGAGCGTGTAGGTCCAGCCATGGTAGCGGCAGAAGAAGCCGCGGGTCTGGCCCTGGTGATCCGCGACCAGTGGTGCACCGCGGTGTCGGCAGGTGTTGTAGAACGCGCGGATGCGGTCATCGCGGCCGCGCACGATGATGATCGGCGAGCCGGTTCGCCGCCACAGGCGATAGCTGCCTGGCTGCGGCAACTCATCGGCATGCAGGGCATACAGCCAGGAGGTCTTCCACAGGAAACGGTCCTCCAGCGCCAGGAAGGCCGGGTCGGTGTAGCGGGCGCCGGGGATCATTGGCAGGGCAGGGAAGCCCGGTGGGGGCGTGTCTCTGGTGGCCTCCGCGGCCATCCCCTCGAACAGGGCCTGCTCGGTTGCCTGGTGCATCCTGTCTCCCCCCACCGTCAAACTTGCCTGAAATAGACAGCTCTGATTGTTTTTTTAGCAGCAGGCGCGCGGACCAGGCATTCGTAGTTTCCACAGCAGTGAAGAAATCACGTGCAAATGGTGAAGTGCTCTGTTACCGTGCAGGTCATAGAAACCGAGCCTCCGGTCGCCGGTTTCTCTCTCGCGGTCGATCTGTCCCGGTTAGCCTCGAAGTGAACTGTCACCCAAGAGCCTAGACCGGCCCCGCGCGAAAGCCCTGGGTAGGCCGCCCAGGAGCAACCTCAAAACATGTCTTTCGAATCCCTCGGCCTTCAGGCCGAAGTGCTGCGTGCCGTGGCCGATGCCGGCTACGACCAGCCTACCCCTGTGCAACGCCTGGCCATTCCTCCGATCCTTGCGGGTCGCGATATGCTGGCCGGCGCACAGACCGGTACCGGCAAGACGGCCGGGTTTACGTTGCCGTTGTTGCAACGTTTAGCCGCCAAGCGCCCTGCAGGCGGCCGTCCGGTCCGGGCGCTGGTGCTGACGCCGACGCGCGAACTCGCCGCCCAGGTGCAGGACAGCGTAGTCACCTACGGCCGTCACCTCTCGCTGAAATCGCTGGCGCTGTTCGGTGGGGTGTCGATCAATCCACAGATCACCGCGTTGCGACGCGGTGTCGATATCCTCGTGGCGACTCCCGGCAGGCTGCTCGATCACGCCCAGCAGGGCTCGGTCGATCTCTCGCGGGTCGAGATCCTGGTGCTGGACGAAGCCGACCGCATGCTCGACATGGGGTTTATTCGCGATATCCGCCGGGTCTTGAAGCTCTTGCCCGCCAAGCGGCAGAACCTGCTGTTTTCGGCGACGTTCTCGGCCGAGATTCGCGGGCTGGCCGATGGCCTGTTGGAGAATCCGGAACGCATCGACGTGGCGCCGCGAAACACCACGGCCGAGCTGATCGACCAGAAGGTCCATCCCGTCGACCGTGCCCGCAAGCGCGAATTGCTCTCGTGGCTGATCGGTGGCCAGGACTGGCGCCAGGTGCTGGTGTTCACCCGCACCAAGCACGGCGCGAATCGTCTCGCCGAGCAGCTCGAACGTGACGGCCTGAGTGCCGCCGCCATTCACGGCAACAAGAGCCAGGGCGCCCGCACCCGCGCACTGGCTGAATTCAAGGCGGGCAAAGTGCGCGTGCTGGTCGCCACCGATATCGCCGCGCGGGGCCTGGACATTGACCAACTGCCGCATGTGGTCAACTACGAGCTGCCGCATGTGGCTGAAGACTACGTGCACCGCATCGGACGCACCGGTCGCGCCGGCCGAGAGGGCCAGGCGATCTCGCTGGTCTGTGTCGACGAACTTGATCTGCTGCGCGGCATCGAGAAACTGCTTGGCCGCAAGCTGCCCAGTGAAACGCTGCCCGGCTTCGAGCCCGATCCACGCGTGCGCGCGGAGCCGATCGAGAACGGTCGACGTGGGCGTGGCGGGAGCAAGCCGCCGCGCGGCGGGTCGAACGCGCCGCGAGCTGCGAGTGCGCGGCCGCGGGCCGGCGACTCGACCCGTCCGGGTCACCGAGGGGGACAGAGCTCGCGCAGTCGTCGTCGCGCGGGGGCTCGGGCCTGACAGTTACGTATTTGCCGTCACCGGCATCTCATCGGCAGGCCGCGCGTGGTCTGGCAGCCTGCCGATGCTCTCACGATCAGACCGCTTTCCATGATGAGTGAATGTATGAATATCTATGTAGGAAACCTGGCTTACTCCACGACCGAGGACGATCTGCGCGACGCCTTTGCCCAATACGGCGCGGTGCGCAGTGCCAACGTCATCACCGACAAGTTCTCGGGTCAGTCCAAGGGCTTCGGTTTCGTCGAGATGAACGACAACAGCGAAGCCGACGCCGCCATCAAGGCGTTGAACGGACAGGCGCTGAATGGTCGCAACATCAAGGTCAACGAGGCGAAGCCGCGCGAGTCGCGGCCGCCGCGCGGCAACGGCGGTGGTGGCGGTCGCTGGTAAGCGACGGCCATCGCTGTCCCGGCCTGCTTCGACAGGCCGGACCGGAAAGGGCTCCTTCGGGGGCCCTTTTTGCTGAGCGGGCTCCCCGTTAGACTTTCACGTTTACTGCTGCTGGAGTGAGTGATGTCGGCCACCCCTGATACCGCCTCCGCGCGTCGGCCGGAGGCCACCGGCCACGCGCCGTTCGTCACCGATAGCGAAGTTCTGGTGGAGCGGCTACGCCGCCTGCTCGGAGACGAGGCCGTTGCTACAGATATCGAGCAGCGACAGGCCAGTTCGGCAGACGTCTACGGACGCGGTGCCACCTGCGCGGCGGTGATCCGCTGCGGGGATGCCGGGAAACTCGCCGAGGCGGTGCGGCTGGTCGCCGACAGCGGGTGTCACGTGATCCCGCGTGGTGCGGGACTCTCGTATACCGGGGGCTACCTGCCCGTGGCCGAACACAGCGTGATCGTCGATCTGACGTCGATGAATCGTATTCTCGACATCAGCCCAGAGGATATGACGCTGACCGCCGAGGCGGGTGTCACCTGGGCGCAGATTCATCGAGCGCTGCAGCCGCTCGGGCTCAGGCTGCCGTTTTTCGGCACGTTTTCGGGGGCCCGGGCGACCGTTGGCGGTGGCTTGTCCAACGGGGCCCTGTTCTTCGGCACGGCGCGTTACGGGACCGCTGCAGACGCGGTGCTGGGGCTGGAAGTGCTGCTGGCCGATGGCACCCGACTGCGCACCGGGCAAGCGGGTTTCCGCCAGGCCAGCAAGGGGTTCTACCGCACCTGCGGTCCCGATCTGACGGGGCTGTTTCTGCACGATGCCGGGGCGCTGGGCATCAAGCTGCAGGCGACGTTTCGGCTGATCGAAGCGCCAGCAGCCACCGGCTTCGCGTCCTTCGCGTTTACCGACCGGGGGGCGGCCGCCCGCGCGCTGTCCGCGGTGGCCCGCGCCGGGCTGGCCGAGGACGCCTATGTGTTCGATCCGCAGACCACCGCGCGAAACATGGCGGGCACGTCCACCCGCCAGGCGCTTGCCACGCTGTGGGCGGTGGCCCGCGGTCAGCCGGGCGGTGGCCAGGCTGGGCGGCTGAGCGCCCTCGGCGCGGCGCTGCGCATGGCAGCGGTGGGTCGTCGGGCGGTGCCGGCCGGGGCCTGGTCGCTGCATCTGGTCTGCGCTGGCGCAAGCTCCTCCGCATTGCGCGCCGACCTGGCGCGGTGCCGCCGGCTGGCCCGCGCCGAGGGCGGACGCGAAATCGCCGATTCCGTGCCCCGCGCCGTCCGCGCTTCGCTGTTTCCGAACCTCAACGCGATTCTGGGTCCCAACGGTGAGCGCTGGGCCGCCACCAACGCCAAGGTGGCGCACAGCGATGCCGCGGCGATGCTGGCCGCCGTCGACAAGACGCTCGAGCCCTGGCAGGCGCGCATGGCCGAGCATGGCATTACCACCAGCCTGGTGCTGATCGCGATCGCCAACCATGCGTTCAGTGTCGAGCCGGTGCTGCACTGGCGCGACGAATGGCTCCCCATCCATAGACAGACCGCGGAGCCGGATCATCTCGCACAGCTTGCGCCGCCCACCGCCGACCCGGTGGCCCGGGCGCTGGTGGATGAGCTTCGGGCTGCCCTGGTCGAGCTGTTCGCACACCACGGGGCGGCATCAAACCAGCTCGGGAAGCTCTATCCGTATGTGGATGCGCTCGAGCCGGCCACGGCCGACCTGGTGACCGGTCTCAAGCAGCTGGTCGATCCTGGCGGTGCGATGAACCCCGGGGTGTTGGGTCTGCCGCCTCGGCGTTGAGCGGCGCCTGCCGCCGAAGGGACGCTGCCGCAGCGCTCAGCGCGACAGGGCCTCGTCGATGGCGGCCTGCAGCGCAGGATCATCGGGCGTCGTTCGCGAGCCGAATTCAGCCACCAGCCGGCCCTGCCGATCCACGACGTACTTGTGGAAGTTCCAACGCGGCGGACTGGCGCCCTGGCGCTGGAGCTCCGCGAACACCGGGTTGACGGCGCCGCGCGCCACCGGGCTGGGCGCAAGCATGGGAAAGCTCACGCCGTAGTTGATGTAGCAGACCTCGGCGGTGACGGCCTCGTCGTCGTCTTCCTGGCGGAAGTCGTTCGATGGAAACCCCAGAACGACCAGGTCGTCATCGCGACGCGTCTGCCACAGGGACTCCAGCCCAGCGAACTGGCCGGTAAATCCGCAGTAGCTTGCAGTATTCATCACGACCAGTGCCCGTCCCGAGTAGTCACAGAGCGAGAGCTGCTCGCTGGAATGAAGTCGTGGCAAGCTATGGGCGAGTATCGCCGGACAGGCATCATCGCCACCCTCAGGCGCCGCGTGTGCTGCTCCCGGCGAGGCGAGCAGGGCCAGCGCGAGTCCCTGCGCCAGCAGTCCTTTCAGTGCGGTCATTGGGGCAGTCTCCGTTCCGCCTGGGTGAGGCTCACCCGGGCAGTTTAACGCAGCGGTTGCCCGAAGCGCGCTTGCGTGCCAATCGGCCTGGAGCGGGCTCGAACCAGGCCCATTGATCACGCCCGTTGGTCAGGCCTGTGGACCAGACCCCGCACGGGTCAGAAAGTGAAGTAACGCACGCCCTCACCAAGCATGTAGGCTGCGACCTCCGGGGGCATTGCGGTGCCGACACCCGCGATCAGGTCTTCATCGGTCCATTCGGTATTCGGCAGGAAGATCGCGCAGACATCCACCGTGACGCCGTCGTTGATCAGCCCGCGCAGCAACTGCTGGGGGGTGATGCCGCGGGGCGCGAGGGGCGCGGCGTCCAACCCGTCGACCGCCAGCTCGCCACCGGGGCCGCAGAGCAGGATGCGCAGCGCGGCCCCCTGATCATGCATCTGGCGCGCCAGCACCATGGCCATGCCGCGGGTCTGGTTGTCCTCGGCGGTGACGACCACGAACACCTGCGGGCCACCCGCCGCCTCGCTGGAGGCCTCGGTGGCCGCTGCCCCATCGGTCATGTCGGTGGCGGGGGCGGGGGTCTCGTTGGCGCAGGCACTGGTCGTGGCCAGTGCCAGGCCGCCGAGCAGGGCGAGCATCGGGGAGAGCACTCTGGGCATGGGAAAACTCCTGTCATGGCGCGCACGCCGTCGGTACGTAAATGTCGTGACACTCTGGCGCAGTACCGGGCGCAACTACAAGCCGTAGATGTCGCAACGGCCTTGCGGAGATCCGGTCTCCTGCACTCGCCGTCGCAGCCCGGTTCAGCCGTGTTTCGGCGCCAAGGGCTTGTCCGTGAACAGGTGATCGCGCAGTTCCTTGTCCATGACTGGATCCTTGCGTCGGATCCACTCGAGTGTCATGGCAGCGTGCTCTTTCTCCTCGTCGCGATTGTGGGTCAGAACGCGCTTGAGTTCCGGATCCGTGCAGACGTCGATGCGCTGGTTGTACCAGTCGACCGCCTCGAGTTCCTCCATGAGCGAGATGATGGCGCGATGCATCTCGCGGGTTTCGTCGCTCAGCAGTTCATAAGGTTCGTGATATCCCTCGTTGGCCATGTTCGCTGTTCTCCGATAGTGGGCTGTTGCGTCACGCGGCGTCCTGCACGCGCAGGGAAAAAACATAGCATAGACTGACCCTCAGGCCCGATCACCGGAGCCGCGGCAGTGATGAGGTCGTTTGCACGCCTTCGGCCGCACGGGTATATTTCGCGGCCACTTCGTGCGGACCAGACGCTGCGCCGTCGCAGGGAGGACCTGTCGATGCACTCACTGGGCAGGCAGATTGTTGCCGAGTTCTACCACTGCGAAGAAGCCTGTCTGGCCGATTCCGACTACATCGCCGCGGTGATGCAGGGCGCCGCCGAGGTCGCTGGCGCCACCATCGTCACCCAGACCTTTCATGAGTTCTCGCCGCACGGTGTCTCGGGGGTCGTGGTGATTGCCGAGAGTCACCTGTCCATCCACACCTGGCCGGAACATGGTTACGCGGCCGTGGACCTGTTTACCTGCGGTGAGGCCGTCTCGCCAGAACTGGCCTTCGAACATCTCAAGATCTGTCTCAAGGCGGGCCAGGTGTCGACCATGGAACTTCGCCGCGGTCAGCTGGAGATGATGACAGCGGACGCCCCGCCGGAACCGATGGCTGCCGATGCTACGGTGACCCCGCTGCGCCGGATCGGTTCCGCGCAGGCGTGAAAGCACTCGATCCGGCGTGGCGCGCGCGTTTCGATCCCTCGCAGTGGTTTCTCGAACCGTGTGAAGAGGTCGGCGCGCTGTTCGGCCTGGAGTGTGTCGAGATGTTGCTGGACGAGCGCACTCCCTGGCAGCACCTGCAGATCCTGGAGACCCGCCACTTCGGTCGCGTGATGGTCCTGGATGGCTTCCTGATGCTCACCCAGCGCGATCATTTCATCTACCACGAGATGCTGGTGCATCCGGCGCTGTGCAGCCAGCGCGCACCAAGGCGTGTGCTCATTATCGGCGGGGGAGACTGCGGCTGTCTGCGCGAGGTGCTGCGCCACGACCTGGTCGAGCATGTCGTCCAGGTCGAGCTCGACGAGCGGGTGACACGTGCTGCGGAACGTTTCTTTCCGGAGCTTTGCGAAGCGAACGACGATCCACGCGCGGAGCTTGTGTTTGCCGACGGTATTGGCTTTGTTGCAGCGGCGGCGGCTGGCGCCTTCGAGGTGATCATCATCGATTCGACGGATCCTATCGGCCAGGCGGCCCGGCTGTTCGATCGGGCGTTTTACCGTCAATGCCGTCGGGTCCTCGGCGATACAGGGGTGCTGGCGGTCCAAAGCGAATCACCGATGATTCATCTCGAGGTGCTTGCCGGCATCCGCGGAGAACTTGCCGCCGCCGGGTTCCCGCATGTCGCTACCCTGCAGTTCCCCCAGCCGACGTATCCGTCGGGGTGGTGGAGCGCGACGCTCGCCGGGGGCAGTGCGGTGGCGGCCGTACCGGGGCACGCGGCCGGACCGCTGGAGACCCGCTATTACTCGCGTCAGGTCCATCAGGCAGCGCTGGCGCTGCCGCGATTCGTCAGTGAGGCTCTCGAGAACAGCGCCGGTTCAGGCTGATCCTGGCGCGGGGAGCCCCAGGAACACCGTGGCAATCCCGAAGTAGATGATGACGCCGCCGGCGTCAGCGATGGTCGCCACCAGCGGCGCGCTGGCCGTCGCCGGATCGACCCCGACCCGCTGCAGGACAAAGGGCAGCGACATGCCGATGAGGCTGCCGAAGAGCACCACGATCAGCATGGTGAGTGCGACCACGAAAGCCACGTCGGGTCCGCCGCGAAAGATGCCAATCCCGGAGACGGCCAGCGCCATTGTCGCGCCCAGGGCCAGCGCGATCACCAGTTCCTTGCCGAGCATGAAGCCCCAGTCCTTCATCTCGACGTCCCCGATGGCCAGTGCCCGGACCATCAGTGTCGCCGCCTGGGAGCCGGCGTTGCCGGCACTGCCAATCAGCATGGGCAGGAAAAACACCAGGGCCACATAAGCGGCGATGGTGTCCTCGAAATAGGCGATACCGCCGCTTGAGAACAGCGCACCGAAAACCAGCAGTACCAGCCAGACGATGCGCTTGCGGTAAAGCGTGAACATCGGGGCATCACGGACGTTCTCGTCGAGATCGCCGACAGCGCCAATGCTGTGGATGTCCTCGGTCGCCTCTTCCTCGGCGATGTCCATGGCATCGTCGTAGGTGATGATGCCGAGCAGCCGATTGTCGGCATCGACCACCGGTACCGCCAGCACGTCGTATTTGGCGATATGCCGTGCGACCTCTTCCTGGTCGCTGTCGACGAGTACGGCGAGGGGGTCGGGTTCCACCAGTTCGGCGATACGGCGGCCGGCACGCGCAAAAATCAGGTTCTGCAGGCGCAAGGCGCCGATCAGGTGTCCGATGTCGTCAGTGACATAGGCGCGATAGATCGTCTCACTGTCCGGTGCCTGCGCGCGCAGCGAGTCCAGCGCCTCCTGCACGGTCATGTGTTCTCGCAGGCTGACGAAGTCGGTGGTCATGATCGCGCCGGCGGTCTCTTCCGGGTAGGCGCTCAGCCGGCGGATATCCTCCTGCTCTTCGCGCTTCAGGCGCCGGAGCAGTGCGTGCTGGGTGGCTTCGGGAAGTTCGGCGAACAGGTCAGCCCGCTCGTCGGCGTTCATCTCGGTGAACAGCTGCGCAAGCCGTTCGTCAGGCAGCTGCTCGGTCAGGGTCAGCTGGTCGTCGGCATCGAAGTAGCCGAAGACTTCCGCCTGCCGACCGAGCGGCAGCAGTTCCAGCACCCGCAGTGCCAGCTCGACCGGCCAGTCCGCGAGGTGCATGGCCAGGTCGGCGGGATGCTGCTCTGCCAGAAACGCCCGTGCGTCCTGGCGAAGCTCGTCATTCAGTGTCTGATCGGCAAGGCTGGCGAGCTGTGCGTAGTCCATCGTCAAGGCTCCCTGGCCGGTGTTCCGGCTCGGTGGCGGATGGCCCCCCGAGCGCGGCTTAGAGTAAAGCAAGCCGATGATATTTGCCCATACGCTGACCTGGAGCTTGCAGCCCGCCGCCCGGCGCGCTAGGTTTGCGACATGGGTGTTCGTCTGCTCTGTCTGCTGATCTGCGCGGTGATGGTCCTGTCGCCGGTGACCGCCACTGCCGAGATGCATGGCGGCCGGTCGACAGAGCATGCTGTCGCGGCAGACTGTCCGGGGCATGCCCCAGTCGCGGTTCACGAGATCACCCGATCAACGGCAGACGCCGCCCGGCCGGGCGGCGCCGAACCCCGGCATGGTCAGGACCCCGTTGGCGACGGCGCGGCCTGCAGCCAGGCGTGTGAACTGGCGTGTGCCCTGGTGGTGCAGCTGGGCAGCACGCCGCTGTCCGGGCCGTACCTGCCCGGTAACCGCCAGATTGAGCTGCCGCGGATCAGCCTGACCCACCTCCCGGGGCCGAGCAGCGAAGGGCCCTTCCGACCTCCGCGAGTCTTCCCCGCACACTGACCTGCGGCCCTGCCGGGCCGTGTTCATTTGACTCCAGTCAGTGGGGCGCCATGTCCAGGTGCCCGGGAGGTTTGATATGACGACCCCGACAATTCCGGGGAAGGCCACAGTGGTGACGGCCCTGGGGCTGCTGCTGACGGCATGCGCCAGTGTGCCGCAGCAGTCGCTGGAAGAGCGCCTGACCGAGACCGTTGTCGAGCGCACCGGCCAGGGGTTGGCCCGCGTCGACGAGGCGGCACTCGAGCAGCAGGTGACCGCACTGCTGGCCGAGCCCCTGGACCGCGAAGCCGCCTTGCGGGTGGCGCTCTCGGCCAACCGAAGTTTTCAGGCCGAGTTCGCCGCTCTTGGCGTGGCGGCCGCCGACTATCACGCGAACCTGGTGGTGCCGAACCCGATGGTCGATGTGGAGCTTCTCTGGCCCGGCAGCGGTGGACGCCCAGCCTGGGATCTGGGGCTGACGCAGTCGGTCATGGCCCTGCTCACGCGACCCGCCCGTCGGGCCATCGCCGAGTCGACTCTGGAGGCGCGTGAGCGCGAATCGCTGGAGCGCGTACTGGGGCTGATGCACGCGGTTGAACGCGCCTGGGTACACGCGGTCACCGATGCCGAGGTCGCTGCAATGCTGGATACGGCAGTGGCGGTGGCGGCCGCCGGCGTCGACACCGCCGAGGCGCTTTACGAGGTCGGCAATCTGCCGCGGATCGATCTGGTGCGGGAGCAGCGGTTTTATGCCCACACCCGGCTGCGCGCCGCCCGCGCCGAGGCACGGGCACATGCCAGTCGCGAAGCGTTGCTGCGGGCGATGGGCGTGCGTGAGCAGACGGCGCAGGTCCGGTTGCCCGAGCGCTTGCCCGCCCCGCCGGACGTGGGGGGTGAGGTTGACGACCTGGAACGCGTGGCCGTCACCGCCAGCCTGCAGCTGGCGGCACTCGAGGCGGAGATCGTGGCGGCTGCGCGTGCGGCACGCCTGGCCGAGGGCACGGCGCTGCTGCCCCACCTGGAACTCGGCGTGAAAGCTGAGCGCGATCGCGCCGGAGACTGGGAACTCGGTCCAGCCGTCGAATTTGCGTTGCCGGTGTTCGATCGGGGAAGGGGGCGCACGACCCGGGCGATCGCGTTGCTTGAGCAGCGACGGGCGGTGTGGTGGCAGGCGGCGGTCGAGTTGCGCTCCCAGGCGCGGGTCGCCGCGCGGGAGCTGGCGTGGGCCGCACAGGACGCCACGCTCGCGCGCGAGACCCTGCTGCCGCTGGCCGGCGAACTGCTGTCGCTTACGGTCCGGGACTGGAACGCCATGCTCGCCGGTCCCTTCGAGCTACTGGACGCCCGACGAGGCCAGCTCGATATGGCGCTCGAGACACTCGAGGCACACCGCCGCCAGTGGCTGGCGCAGCTCACCATCGAGCAGCTGCAGCGCGGGGCGCGTCCTGCGGTCGACTCTTCCATGACACCCGTGGCTGCCGGCCGCGGGGGGAGGCACTGAACATGAAACGTCGTGATTTTCTTGGCGGCGCCACTCTGGGCACGGCCGCGCTTGCGGCCACCGGGTCCGCGTCAGCCCGGCAGTCTGCTACGCGCTGGGGCACCAGTTACGGGGGACGTGACATGACGCCGTTGCCCCCCGGCCGGCCCGGGCAGGACTACACGCCCGTGATGACGCCGGACGGAGAGGCGCTGGGCTTCAACATCGTCGATGGGGTGAAGGTGTTTCATCTCGTGGCCGAAGAGGTCGAGCACGAGTTCGCACCCGGGCTGCGGGGGCGCTGCTGGGGCTTTAATGGCAGAGTGCATGGACCGACGATCGAGGCGGTCGAAGGCGAGCGCATCCGGATTTACGTGACCAATCGTCTGCCAGCGGCGACCAGCATCCACTGGCATGGGGCGCATCTGCCCAGCGGCATGGACGGGGTCAGTGGACTCACGCAGCGGGCGATCCCGCCTGGCGAGACCTTCCGCTATGAATGGACCCTGCGCCAGCACGGCACCCTGATGTATCACTCACATCACGACGAGATGACGCAGATGGCGCTCGGCATGATGGGGCTGTTCATCATTCATCCGCGCCACCCGACTGACGACGATCGTGTCGACCGTGACTTCGCTCTGCTGCTTTCGGAGTGGAGCATCCGTCCGGGCACCGCACGCCCGGATCCCAACGAGATGGTCGATTTCAATGTGCTGACCATCAATGCGAAGTCCTGGCCCGGGACGTCGCCGCTGGTCGTGCGGACCGGGGAGCGTGTGCGAGTGCGCATCGGTAATCTGAGTGCCATGAACCATCATCCGTTTCATCTGCACGGTCACTATTTCCGCGTGGCGGAGACTGACGGTGGCGCCATTCCGGCCGCCGCCCAGTGGCCCGAGACCACAGTCCTGGTCCCGACCGGCAGCACCCGCACGATCGAGTTCATCGCCGACAATCCCGGCGACTGGGCAATGCACTGTCATATGTCCCATCACGTGATGAACCAGATGGGTCATCACGTGCCGAACATGATTGGTGTGGATCCAGAACGCCTCGACGCGCGGCTCAAGCCGCTGGTGCCCGGATACATGACCATGGGCCATGACGGGATGGCCGACCACGGCCAGCATATTGCCCACGGCATGCCGGTGCCGGAGAACAGCATTCCGATGGTCGGGGGTGACGGGCCCTTCGGCTACATCACCATGGGTGGCATGTTCACCCTGCTCAAGGTGCGCGACCGGATCGACAACGACACAGACCCTGGGTGGTATCGGCATCCACCAGGAACAGTGGCCGAGCCGGCGAGCGAGGTGGCGCTCTCACGCGATGGCATTACCCTGCCGGAGAACCTGCCGAGCGCTCGAGGCGACGCACATGACCACGGGCAGCACGATCACGGGCAGCACGACCACGGGCAGCACGACCACGGGCAGCACGACCACGGGCAGCACGACCAC
>PWZL01000047.1 GCA_003567475.1 Gammaproteobacteria bacterium
CGTCTGTCGTCTGTCAGTGTCGGAAGTGGCGCATGCCGGTGAACACCATGCACAGCCCATGCTCATCGGCGGCGGCGATGACTTCCTCGTCGCGGATGGAGCCGCCCGGCTGCACGATGGCGGTGATGCCGGCCTCGGCCGCCTGATCCACCGTGTCGCGGAACGGAAAGAAGGCATCCGAGGCCATGACCGATCCTGCCACCGGCAGGTTTTCATCAGCCGCCTTGATGGCGGCAATCCGCGCGCTGTAGACACGGCTCATCTGCCCGGCCCCGATGCCGATGGTCCGCCCGTCCTGGCAGTAGACGATAGCGTTGGATTTGATGAACTTGACGACGCGCCAGGCGAACAGCAGATCCGAGAGCTCCCGCGGCGTAGGGCTGCGGCGTGTCACGACCTTGAGATCACTGGCGCCGACCCGACCCTGGTCGCTGTCCTGCACCAGCAGTCCGCCAGCCACGCGCTGGTAGTCGGCCGCGGGCGCGGATGCCTCCTGCCATGCCCCGGTGGTGAGTACCCGAACGTTCGGTTTGCCGGCCAGCAGCGGCAGTGCTGCGTCGTCCACGCCAGGGGCGATGATCACCTCGACAAACTGGCGGGCGATAATCTGGCTGACCGTGTCGACGTCGACCACGCCGTTGAAGGCAATGATGCCGCCGAACGCCGACGTGGGGTCGGTGGCATAGGCGCGCTCGTAGGCCTCCCGCAGCGTACCCGCCTCGGCGACACCACAGGGATTGGCATGCTTGACGATGACGCAGGCCGGCTCGGCAAACTGTTTCACACATTCCAGCGCGGCATCGGCATCGGCGATGTTGTTGAACGACAGCGCCTTGCCCTGCAGCTGCTCGGCCGTGGCCACAATGCCTGGCCCGGCGCCTGGTTCGGTGTAGAAGGCCGCCTGCTGATGTGGATTTTCTCCGTATCGCAGCGCAAACCGCTGTTCGAATTCGAGGTTCAGTCGTACTGGCCAGCGTGCCGTCTCGTGCTGCTCGCCGTGGCCGGCGAGATAGCGCGCAATCGCCGCGTCATAGGCGGCGGTATGCGCGAAGGCCTTGGCGGCCAGGCGGCTGCGCTGCGCCGCATCAGGCGTCCGGCCTGCACCCAGGGCCTTGAGCAACAGGTCGTAGTCGCCGGGGTCGACCACCACCACGACATCCGCATGGTTCTTGGCCGCCGCTCGCAGCATCGCGGGACCGCCGATATCGATGTTCTCAATGGCCTGCTCACGTGTACAGCCCGCCCGTGAGATTGTCTGAATGAACGGGTAGAGGTTCACCACCAGCAGATCAATCGGCGCAATACCATGCTCGGACATGACGTCGTCGTCGACACCGCGTCGGCCCAGCAGGCCACCGTGCACGCGCGGATGCAGGGTCTTTACCCGGCCATCCATGATCTCGGGAAAGCCGGTGAGCGATGCCACATCACGCACGGGGATACCGCGGTCGCGCAGCAGAGCCGCGGTGCCGCCGGTCGAGAGCACTTCCACACCGTGCTCGACCAGACCCTGAGCCAATGCGTCGATACCGGACTTGTCGCTGACGCTGAGCAGGGCGCGTCTGATGTTCTGCATGGTTGCGTGTCCTGGCGGGCTCCGAGGTTGTGCGGCAAGCACCCCGGGAGCCGGCCTAATCGAGGAGGTCGTAAGTGCGGAGCTTCTTGCGCAGCGTGCCTCGATTGATGCCGAGGATGCTTGCCGCCTGGGTCTGATTGCCGCCAGTGAAACTCATCACCGTCTGGAACAGGGGGCGTTCCACCTCCTGCAGCACCAGGTCGTACAGCGCGCCTGGCGCATGACCGTTCAGGTTGGCGAAGTAACTGGCGAGGGCCTGTTCGGTGAGCGCACACAGTGGCTGGTCGTTGGCACGGATGCACTCGATTCCTGCGCTGCTGACCGTCTTCGCATTGCTCACTTGTCGCTCGTCCCCATTGCCCGTCTGCCCGCTGACCAGGTGCGTGCCACCGCAATCTTTTGGCTGCAACGCGTTCGGCCATCCTGCGACGGTTTCAGCGTGGCTACAGTCTGTGCCGACTGTTCGTGATGCTGGTATGCCCGCCCACACCGGGTATTCAGTGATACCGCGGCTGCCGTGAGCGGGTCGACGATCATAGCATATGAGACCTTGTCGGGAAGGCGCGGTCGATGCGCGCGGCGTGATGTGTGCAGGACTCAACGTGCCTGCGCGTCGCAGCGCAAAGTGTCTGCGTCCAGTGGCCTGCAGATATCGAGACGGTACCCGTAGAGCTCGCCGTCAGGTGCGCGCACGGCCAGGGTGGCCTGCAGGGATTGGCCAGGGGCGATCCGGACCGGGGCTCGGTCACGGAGGTAATCCTCGGGCGCGAAGAGGCGGCTGCCCATGGCTGCGCCCCAGCGGTCAAGCAGGGTGAGGCGGATCAGCGGCGCCGGCAGAGGGCGGGAGCCGCGGTTGCTGAGCGAGGCGATGATTTCCAGTTCCCGGTCGACGGTGAGTTCGGCATCATCGCGGGCCTGCAACACGTAATCCTCCAAGGGCCAGGCCGGATAGAGTGGTTGCCCGAGTGCGGCATACAGCGTCGCTGTCCAGTCGGCGGTCACCGGATGCACGGCCAGTGCGTCACGGTGCTGGTGGACGAACTGGGCAAGCAGCGCCAGAGCCAGAGCCAGGGCCAGACTGCCGCCGGCCCAGTGGGCCAAGCGGCGAGGCCCGCTGGGCGCCGCCGTGCGCTCCAGCGCCGCCACCTGTGCAGGGGGCTCTTCCTCCGGGACAGGGGGCTCTTCCTCCGGGACAGGGGGCTCTTCCTCCGGGACAGGCGGCTTCGCGGGGGTCAGTGGCGCCTGCCAGGTCGCCTGTTGCGCCCGCCAGGCGCCGCTGTCCATGAGGTTGGACGCTTCCAGGCTCAGTTGTTCCTGCAGCGAACGCTCGCTGTCGCCACCCCTGGGGGCTGTCGGCGTCGCCGGCTCCGGCGGATCGAGTTCAGCGACCGGCCCAGGCGGGCGCGCCAGCCCCGCCGCCCAGACATCATCCAGCGAGGTCTCCGCGTCCTCCTCCCAGTCATCGAGCTCGCTGCTGTCCGGGCGCTCCATGACCTGCCAGCGACTGGCGGTGTCTTCGAGTGTCGGGCCGTCGTCCCCATAGCGCTGCTCAAAGCGGGCAGCGGTGGGGGCGGACAGCGGACCTGCGGCCGGGCTCGCAGGGGTTTCGCCAAGGCTGGCCAGGGCATCGAACGCGGTGCCGCAGCGTCCGCACCGCACTCGTCCGCCGGCCTTCTGCAGGTCGGCCGCACCGATGCGAAACGTGGTGTGACATTCGGGGCAGCGCGTATACATGAGCGGTGACCTGCGGCGAATTGGCCCCTGCGAGGGCTTTCAGTCTAGCGGGTCGTGCCGGCGGATGCCGTGCAGCAGGCACCAGTCGCCGAGTTGCCAGGGAGGCTGCAGCTCGAAGGCGGCCCCATAGCCGGTCTGCAGCCCTTCCACCTGGTCCAGCAGCACGCCCGAGAGTACCAGATGCCCTCCGGGCCGGCAGCGGGCGGTGAGCTCGTCTGCGAGGGCCTGCAGCGTGCCCGCGATGATGTTCGCCATCACGACATCGAACGTGGCCTCACCGAGGCTCGCCGGGTCATCGACCCTATGCAGTTCGAGCCGGTTTCTCCGGGCATTCTCGCGGGTGGCCAGGACAGCCTGGGGGTCAATATCCACGGCATCGACACTCGCCGCCCCCAGTTTTGCCGCAGCGATGGCGAGGATGCCCGAGCCGCAGCCGAAGTCCAGCACGGCCTCGCGCTCAGGCGGTCGGGCGTCCAGCCAGCGCAGGCACAGCGCCGTGGTCGGGTGGGTGCCGGTACCGAACGCGAGCCCGGGCTCCAGCAGAATCGTCAGCGCATCGGCCGGTACGTCGGCCTGCATGTCCTCTGGGGTGACCCACAGGCGTGTACCGAAACGCATCGGCCGGAAGTCGCGCCGCCACTCCAGTTCCCAGATCCGGTCTGCCAGCGTCTCGACGCCGACCTCGAGCAGGCTGCCTGCCGGAAAGGCCGCACGCAGGCGCCCGACCAGAGCCGTCATGTCCGCGCTGGCATCGAACAGCGCCACGATCCGCGTCTGACGCCAGAGCGGCGCGGCACCTGGGGGCGGTTCGAGCAGCGGCTCATCGCCGGCGTCCTGCAGACTCAGCGCCAGCGCTCCGGCGGACTCCAGCCATGCCTCGACGTCGGGCAGCGCCTCGGCCTGCGGCTCGACGGTCAGCTGCCGCCAGTCCTGATCCGTGCCGCGCGCTGCTGCACTCACAAGCCGAGACGCTTTTCCAGGTAATGAATGTCCGTGCCACCCTTCCGGAACGCGTTGTGCGACAGGATTTCCTGGTGCAGCGGGATGTTCGTCTTGATGCCGTCGACCACCATCTCGGACAGCGCCACGCTCATTCTGGCGATGGCCGAGACTCGGTCTTCCCCTGCGGCAATCACTTTGGCGATCATCGAATCGTAGTACGGCGGCACGTGATAGCCACTGTAGACATGGCTATCCACCCGAATGCCGGGACCGCCGGGTGGATGCCAGAGCGTGACCTGGCCTGGCGAAGGCATGAAGGTCTTGGCATCTTCGGCGTTGATGCGGCACTCGATGGCGTGGCCGCGCATCTGGATGTCTTCCTGGCGGACCGGGAGGGCTTCCCCTGCGGCGATCTGCAGTTGTGCCTTGATGATGTCCACGCCCGTGACGAGTTCGGTGACCGGATGCTCGACCTGGACACGCGTGTTCATTTCGATGAAGTAGAATTCGCCATCCTGGTAGAGAAATTCGAAGGTGCCCGCACTGCGGTAGCCGAGCTCCTCGCAGGCGCGCACGCAGCGCTCGCCCATACGCTGTCGCTGCACCTCGCTGATCCCGGGCGCGGGCGCCTCTTCGATCACCTTCTGGTGGCGGCGCTGCATCGAGCAGTCGCGTTCGCCCAGGTGGATCACGTGACCATGGTGATCCGCCAGCACCTGGAACTCGATGTGCCGGGGGCGTTCCAGGAACTTCTCCATATAGACTTCAGGGTTGCCAAACGCGGCGAGCGCCTCGTTACGGGTGACGGTAATCGCGCCGAGCAGCGCGGCTTCGCTGTGGACGACCCGCATGCCGCGGCCGCCACCGCCGCCGGACGCCTTGATGATCACCGGGTAGCCGATGTCCCGGGCGATGCGCAGGTTCTCCTCACCGTCCTCGCCCAGCGGGCCGTCCGAGCCCGGCACGCAGGGCACGCCGGCGGCCTTCATGGTACGGATTGCCGTCACCTTGTCGCCCATCTTGCGGATCACCTCGGCGGTCGGACCGATGAAGATGAATCCGCTGCGCTCCACGCGCTCGGCGAAGTCGGCGTTCTCCGACAGGAAACCATAGCCCGGGTGGATCGCCACGGTATCGGTGACTTCCGCGGCGCTGATCAGCGCCGGCATGTTCAGGTAACTGTCACTCGACCGTGGTGGGCCAATGCAGACGGTCTCGTCGGCCAGCAACACGTGCTTCTGGCTCCGGTCGGCCGTCGAATGAACCGCCACCGTCTTGATGCCGAGTTCACGGCAGGCGCGGAGGATCCGCAGGGCGATTTCCCCGCGGTTTGCGATCAGGACTTTTTCCAGCATAGTTTTCGCCTGCGAGGGGCTGGTGGTGAGGCGCCCGGCGCGACCCCTTCAGCCCAGGGTGAAAAGGATCTGGCCGAACTCCACGGGTTCACCGTTCTCGACTTCGATGCTCAGGACAGTGCCGGAGATGTCGGCCTCGATCTGGTTCATCATCTTCATCGCCTCGATGATGCACAGCGTGTCGCCGACATTGACGTGATCACCGATCTCGACGAAGGGTCGCGCGCCAGGCGAGGGGGCCGAGTAGAACGTACCGACCATGGGCGCCGTGATCGGCGTGCCCTTGGGCTTGACCGGCTCTTCATTGGCCTGGGCCATCGGCGCCGCCGGCGCCGGTGCGGCCGTCATCTGGGTCGGGGGGGGCATGAACTGGGCTGACGAATAGCCGCCACCGGTCCCGGCAGGCGGATGGCGCGAGATCCTGACGGATTCCTCGCCCTCGTGGATCTCGATCTCGGAGATGCCGGATTCTTCGAGCAGTTCGATGAGTTTCTTGACCTTGCGGATGTCCATGGGTCCGTGTGTCCTCAAGCCAGGGATTCGGCGGCCGCCAGCGCCAGCTCGTAGCCGAGTGCGCCCAGACCGACGATGGAACCGGCGGCGATATCGGAAAAATACGACTGACGCCGGAAAGGCTCGCGTGCGTGGATGTTGCTCAGGTGTACTTCGATGAACGGTATCGCGACAGCGACCAGGGCATCACGCAGGGCGACACTGGTATGGGTGAACGCGGCCGGATTGAATATGATGGCGGTGACATCCTCGGTGGCGGCCTGGTGGATGCGTTCCACCAGCGCATGTTCCGCGTTGCTCTGGAAGCTGCTGAGCCGATGGTCGCCTGCGGCTGCCCGCTCGGTCAGTCGCTGCTCGATGTCCGCCAGCGTGCTGTGCCCGTACTGGGCCGGCTCACGACTGCCCAGCAGGTTCAGATTCGGACCGTTGAGCAGGAGAAAATGCGCCATTTAGCCGCTTGTCCAAGCTTGTTATCGGCAAGATGGCTTCGATTTTACATCTTTTGGCGACGATTTCGGCAATTCCGCACATCCGCGCTTGTCCGGTCAGTGGACAGAGCCTCCGGACAGTGTCCTCCTGGCCTCGCCTGGCAGCAGCTCGCCGCGGGCCAGCGCCAGCAGGGCCGCCTCGATCGGCTGCAGATCTTCGGCATGAATTTCCCCGGTGTGGACCCCCAGGATCTGCCCGTCAGCGTCAGTGAACACGGTGAAAGGCAGGCCGACGAAAGCATCGCCGAACAACCCCGCTGCCTGCATCGCATCCTGCTCGCCCACCAGCACCGGGTATTCCACCTCAAGGCGCGCCATGAATTCGAGCACCGGTTCCAGCCTGTCGATCGCGACGCCCACGACCTGTATCTGGTCGGCATGGCGTCGGTGCAGGTCGACCAGCAGGGGCATTTCGCGCAAACAGGGCGGGCACCAGGTGGCCCAGAAATTCAGCACCATGGGCTTGCCGAGGTAGTCACGGATGTCCGCTTCGCCGCCGGTCGCCTGGGCCAGGACGAACCCCGGCAGCGTATCCGCAGCTGACGGGCTGTCCGGCGGCGGGGCCATCACCCACCGATAGGCGAAAAAACCGGCGATCGCGCAGCTCGCGAGCGCCACGGCCATAAAGCTTCCCTGCTTCATCGCGTGAGCCTCCGGGTCAGTTGGCCAGGGCGGTTCTGGCGTGCTCCGCAAACGGCCGGGCGGCCACGTAGCCCACCAGGCGGTAGCCCGCCCGCTCCTCGCCGCTGCGGTCGAAAAAGGCGATCGTCGGCGGCCCGAAGATGCCGAAATGACGCAGCAAAGCCTGATCGTCGCTGTCGTTCGCGGTGACGTCAGCCTTCAGCAGAATGGCGCCGGTGAGCGCTGCCTGGACCTCGGGATGGGGGAACGTATTTCTTTCCATTTCCTTGCAGGACACACACCAGTCGGCCGTGAAGTCGAGCATGACCGGCTGGTTGCTGGCCGCCGCACTGGCCAATTCCCTTTCGAGGTCGGCGACCGTCTTGATCGAGCGGAACTCGAGACGCTCCGCCACCTGCCCACCCGCGCCGCCGACGGCGATATGGCTCAGCGGACGCAGCGGGTCACTGCCGCCGGTCGCTGCGCCGGCCAGCAGGATCAGGCCGTAGGCCCCTGCCATGGCGCCGGCGCTCTTGCCCAGGCGTCGGGCCGGTCCGGCAGTGTCACCAAGCGGCTCCAGCGCGCCCAGGTAGACCGTGATGATGAACGCCAGCGCAGCCCAGAGGGCAAGGACGACCGCCCCCGGCAGGATCCGCTCGAGCATCCACACGGCCACGCCCAGCAGCAGGATGCCGAAGAAAATCTTGATCGCGTTCATCCAGGGTCCGGCCTTCGGCAGCAGCTTGCCGGCCGAGGTCCCTACCAGCAGCAGCGGCACGCCCATGCCGAGACTCATGACGAACAGCGACAGGCTGCCCCGCAGCACATCCCCGGTCTGCCCGATGACAGCGAGGGTGGCCACCAGCGGTGGGGCGACGCAGGCCGATACGATCAGGGCGCTGAGCGCGCCCATGACGGCCGTGCCGGCGAATGTGCCGGTCTTCTGTCGACCGCTGACGTCGGCCAGGCGGCTTTGCAGCGCCGTCGGCATCTGCAGGTTGAAAAAGCCGAACATGGACAGCGCCAGCAGCACGAACAGCGCCGAGAATGTCACGATGATCCAGGGTTGCTGGAAGAACGCCTGGACCTGCGCGCCCGCCATCGCCGCCACCGCGCCGGCAGCCGTGTACGTCAGCGCCATGCCGAGAACGTACGCCAGTGACAGGTTGAAGGCCCGTGCGGTGGTGACGTCCTTGCCCTGGCCGGCAATGATGCCCGAGAGGATGGGCACCATCGGCAGCACGCAGGGGGTGAAGGCCAGCAGCAGACCGAGGCCCAGGAACGTGGCCAGCACCAGTGGCAGCGAAGCTTCGGTGATCAGCCGGGCGAGCCTGTCCTGCTCGGAGAGCGGTGGTCCGGCAGCGGCCGTCGCCCCCGTCGCAAGCGCGCCGGCACCCGGTCCCGCGCCACCCCCGGCCAGGCCGTCGGCGGCGGCGAGCATGATCGTGACATCCCGCGTCAGCGGTGGATAGCACAGCCCGGCCTCGGCGCAGCCCTGGTAGGCCAGATTGAAGGTGACGGCTGCAGGCTGTGCCGTGCTCCGGGAAAAGGGCACCACCACGTCCACCGCGTTGAAGAACACCTCCGTGGTGCCGAAGAACTCATCCTGATGCGCCGTGCCGGCGGGGATGATCGGCCTGCCCGCCTGGGCGGGGCCATCACTGACGCTGGCCGCGAGGCTCTCCCGGTAGAGGTAATAGCCGGGCGCCGGCGTCCAGCGTACGGTCAGCTCATTGGGGCCGGTCAATTCCGCCGTGGCCTGGAAGGCCTGCTCCGGCGGCAGGAACTCACCGTTACCGCCGCCGACCAGCGCCGCGAGGTTCGGGCCGGCTGCGGCGGCGCCTGCGCCCGCCCCGGCGTCGCCAGCCGAGGCCGGCAGGCTGACCGTGGCCGGCCAGGTCAGAGGGGGGTAGCACAGACCGATATCGGCGCAGCCTTGCAGACGGATATCCAGTGCGAGCTCGTCGGCCGCGCCCTGGTAGGGAATTTCGATCCGGAAGGGCCCGCGGTAGATCTCCTGGCGGCCGAAAAACTCGTCCTCGTGCATGATGCCGCGCGGGAATACCGGCTCGCCCAGCTCGATGCCAGGCGTGTCGCTGGAAAAGGCGAACCGCTCGCGGTACAGGTAATGCTCCGGCAGGACGTTCCAGTCCAGCAGTACGTGGGTGTCGTTGGCCGAGGCCTCGAACAGGAACACTTCGGCCGGCGGGCGGACCTGTTGGGCGGTGGCCTCGGATGAGGACCAGCCGGCGATCAGCAGCGGCAGCAGTAACAGCAGTAGTGGCTTCATAAGCGGTATTGACCTGTCTGGGGCCGGATGTTTCCCGTAGGACTCAGGGGGCGGTTTCGGCGACCACCCAGGCGAGGTAGTCGGGCAACCCGGCAGTCACCGGCAGCCCGATGATTTCCGGGACGTCATAGGGGTGCAGTTCGTGGATGCTGGCCTCGATCTCGGCGTATCGGTCAGCCGGCGCCTTGATCAGCACCAGGACCTCGGTGTCCTCGGTCATCCGGCCTTCCCAGTGATAGCTGGAGTGCAGGCCGGGCAGTCTGGAGACGCAGGCCGCCTGGCGCCGCTCAAGCAGCGCCGTGCCGAGACCCGCAGCCACCGCCTCATCCGGGCAGGTGGTCACTATCAGCATGACATCGGTGTTCATCCGCCTGTCCACCCGCGGAAAACCGCTGTTTGATCGGGGCCGCAAGCTTAGCGGCTGGGCGGCGGGCTGTCACAGGGACCACCGCACGGTTTCGTACAGCTCGCGACGGGGCTTGAAATCCCGCTGGCCGCCCCTATTATTAGCACTCGTCGCGGGTGAGTGCTAATCGGTGCTCCCCGGGGTCGCACGACCGCCAAACGCGTCGATGCGGTGGTGGCGGTTTCAATTCAGTGGGAATTTTGAGTCATTTCCTAGGGAGTTTCATCTCATGAAAATTCGTCCGTTGCATGATCGGGTCCTGATCAAGCGCATGGAAGAGGAGCGTACGTCGCCGGGCGGGATCGTGATCCCGGACACCGCGGCCGAAAAGCCGATCAAGGGTGAGGTCATTGCCGTCGGCCAGGGCCGTGTCCTCGATAGCGGCGAGCTGCGCCCGCTGACCCTCAACGAGGGCGACAAGGTGCTGTTCGGCAAGTACTCGGGGACCGAAGTCAAGCTCGATGGCGAGGACTACCTGGTCATGAAGGAAGACGACGTCATGGCGGTGCTCGAGTAATCGAACCGCGCCGGCCGTTTCGTCCAGTCAGAGTCAACAAAGAGGATTCACAGCAATGTCTGCGAAAGAAATTCGATTCAGCGATGATGCCCGCCAAGCGATGTTCCGCGGCGTCAACGTGCTCGCCAACGCCGTCAAGGTCACGCTCGGCCCGAAAGGCCGCAACGTGGTGCTCGACAAGAGCTTCGGCGCCCCGACCGTCACCAAGGACGGCGTCTCGGTGGCGAAGGAGATCGAGCTTGAGGACAAGTTCGAGAACATGGGCGCCCAGATGGTCAAGGAAGTCGCGTCCCAGACCTCCGACATCGCCGGCGACGGCACCACCACCGCCACCGTGCTGGCCCAGGCCATTCTGCGCGAGGGCCTGAAGTCGGTCGCCGCCGGGTTCAACCCGATGGACCTCAAGCGCGGAATCGACAAGGCCGCCGCCGGCATCGTCGGCGAGCTGAAGACCCTGTCGAAGCCCTGTGAGGATCACAAGGCGATCGCCCAGGTCGGCACCATCTCCGCCAACTCCGACAGCGCCGTCGGCGACATCATCGCCGAGGCCATGAACAAGGTCGGCAAGGAAGGCGTGATCACCGTCGAGGAAGGCTCGGGTCTCGAGAACGAGCTCGACGTGGTCGAGGGTATGCAGTTCGACCGCGGCTACCTCTCGCCGTACTTCATCAACAACCAGCAGAGCCAGTCGGCCGAGTTGGAGAACCCCTACATCCTGCTGTTCGACAAGAAGATCTCGTCGATCCGTGACCTGCTGCCGGTGCTCGAGGGCGTGGCCAAGTCCTCGCGGCCGCTGCTGATCATCTCCGAGGATGTCGAGGGCGAAGCCCTGGCCACGCTGGTGGTCAACAACATCCGTGGCATCGTGAAGGTTGCCGCCGTCAAGGCCCCAGGTTTCGGTGACCGCCGCAAGGCCATGCTGCAGGATATCGCCATCCTGACCGGTGGTCAGGTGATCTCCGAGGAGGTCGGCCTGTCGCTGGAGAAGGCCACTCTGGAAGATCTGGGTGAGGCGAAAAAGGTCCAGGTCACGAAGGAGAACACGACCATCATCGATGGTGCCGGCAAGAGCGACGAGATCCAGGCGCGCGTCAAGCAGATCAGCCGCGAGATGGAGGAATCCACGTCGGATTACGACAAGGAGAAACTCCAGGAGCGCATCGCCAAGCTCGCCGGCGGTGTTGCCGTGATCAAGGTCGGTGCTGCGACCGAGGTCGAGATGAAGGAAAAGAAGGCCCGCGTCGAGGACGCGCTGCACGCCACCCGTGCCGCCGTCGAAGAAGGCGTGGTGCCGGGCGGCGGCGTGGCCCTGCTGCGGGCCGTCAAGGGTGCCGACAGCGTCAAGGGTGACAACGACGATCAGAACGTCGGCATCAACATCCTGCGCCGTGCCATCGAGGAGCCGCTGCGCCAGATCGTGCAGAACGCCGGCGGCGACGCCTCCGTGGTCCTGAACAAGGTCCGCGAGGGCGAAGGCAACTACGGCTACAACGCCGCCACCGGTGACTATGGCGACATGATCGCGATGGGTATTCTCGATCCCACCAAGGTCACCCGCTATGCGCTGCAGAACGCCGCTTCCGTGGCCGGTCTGCTGCTGACCACCGAGGCGATGGTGGCCGATGCCCCGAAGGACGAGGCGCCAGCGGCGCCGATGCCTGACATGGGCGGCATGGGCGGCATGATGTAAGCATCACCGCCGCGGGCGGCCGGCGTGCCGGTCGTCCGCAAGCGCTGAAAAGACGGCCCCACCGGCCTTGCCGGCGGGGCCGTCGCTTTTTCAGGCCGCCGGCGCCGCTGCGCTCAGCCTGCCGCGCCGCGGATTTCCAGGGCGATCGCCAGCAGGGTGCTCTCCCAGTGCGTCAATCCCGTGGCCGGCTGCCGCGCAAGCTCGGCCTGCGGATCGTGACCGGTCACGAAGTAGCCGATGGCGTCGCGACCCTCGGCCGAGACCCACGCACCCCCGAAAAATCCCAGCGCCTGACCGGGATGCCCGATGAGGTCGGGCGCCTCGCGATGGCCGTGGGCGCGCGCCGGGAGCAGCTGTGGCCCGGTGCCCCAGAGATCGGCCGTACTGGCGTCAGGCCAGCGGGAGGGCCCCACCGGACGGGCCAGGGCCTCGCCCGGCCCACCGGGGGCAAACGCCTGGGCCAGCCGGGCGATGTCGATCACCCCGGCCCGCAGCCCGCCCTGCGGCGAGAACAGCGTGCCGTTGCGTCCCGGGCGATACGCCGGAAGGGCGAAGCCTGGCTCGGCGAGGATGATCGGCTCGCGGCCGCCGAGGAGCGTCGTTGCGGCATCCACCTGCGGCTGCCAGCGCCCGGTGTCATCGCGCCGGTAAAGCGTCCCGCCCGTCTCGCGGCGCGCCGGCGGGACGCCCGACCAGTTGAAGCCGCAGTCCGCCAGGCCCAGCGGGACCAGCACCCGTTTCCGGGCGAGCCGATCGAAGCGCTCGCCGGTGGCGTTTTCCAGGGCTGTCGCCACCAGGCCATAGCCCAGGTTGCAATACTCGAAGCTCAGCCCCGGCCGGGCGGCGGTGAACGCCTCGGCGGTGAGCAGTTCGGCAATGCTGCCCGGCGCCGGCATCCAGTAGACCGCCGGATCACGCAGGGAGCCCACGTGCGCCAGCAGCTGCCGCGCGGTGATCGGGGCTTGCGGCCAGGCTGGATTGCGCAGCCGGAAGTCCAGCCAGCGGGAGAGGTCCGCATCGAGGTCCAGCAGGCCCTCCTCGGCTACGCTCGCGGCGGTGAGCGCGGTGGCGAGTTTCGAGATCGAGGCGACACGCACGGGCGTGAGCGGCGTCAAGGGCCGGGCGCCGTGGCCGTCCGCGTCATCCAGACGCGCATGGCCCGCCGCAGCGGCCACGACCACTTCGCCATCGCGCAGCACCGCCAGTGCCGCGCCCGGGACCGCCCGTCGGGGGTTGCCATCGCCGGTGAGCAAGGCCTCGAGTCGCGCCTGCAGCTGCCGCTGGCGCGTAGGGTCCCCCCCGCTGTCAGCTCTGGCGGCTGATGTCGGCAGGCCGCTCACCAGGGCAGCGGAGCTCAGTCCCAGTGCCCCCTGCAACAGGGCCCGGCGCGTCAGCGCCGGCCCGCGTCCGGCGCTCATACCGCCTCCCCCGCGCCGCGGGCCCGTTCGAGCAGCGAATTCTGATCGCCCGGCAATGTCCGCAGACACATGAGCAGGCACAACGCTGCCGGGAAGTTGACCAGCAGGCCGAGGAGCATGGCATGGGAGAGATTGCCGTCCAGCCAGGTGCTGATCTGACCGACGGTGTAGGGGCCGAGCGCCAGCCCGAGGAACGTCATCATCAGCAGGAACAGGGCCCCGCAGGCCCCGCGCATGCGGGGCAACACCAGGTCCTGCATGGTCGAGGCGCCCGGGCCGATCCACATGGCGGTGATCAGCACCAGGGGGAAGTTCAGTGTCAGCGCCAGCCACAGGTGCTCGGTGCTGAACACCACGAAGCCCAACGGCAGCGGTGCCAGGGCGACGAACAGGCCGATCCACAGCCGCCCGACCGGCGAGCGCTGCTTCAGCCAGTCGGACAGCCAGCCGCCGAGCATGATCCCGAGGAATCCGGCAGAGGCCGCGGTGCCGCCGAGAATGAAGCCTGCATTCGCGGTGCTCATGCCGTGGGTACGGATGAAGAACGGCGCCGTCCAGTAGCTCAGGGCGTAGCCGGTGAAGGCGATGAGACCGAACCCGAAGCCGGTCCACCACACCGAGCGGGTCTTCAGCATCAG
>PWZL01000064.1 GCA_003567475.1 Gammaproteobacteria bacterium
AACCGACCGCGCACGGGCACGTTTACCCAGCGCGGCTTGCATGGCATCGACAAAGGCCTGATCGCCAACCGCCACCGGCTCCGACCACATCGCCTGGCGCTGCCCCACACCTCGTTTCAGCGCGAGTTCCACGTTGCGATCGAGGCGTTGTTGCAGGTCGTACAGTCCACGACACCCCATCAGGCGCACCACCGTGTCGAGATCGATGACGCGGTAGCGTTGACGCGGGTTCTGGATCGCGTGGTAGCCGCTGTCACGCCACTGGATCGGGTGCACCACCGCGCCAGCGCGAACCATGTTCAGATCGATGTAGCGCATGCAGGCGACAAGGTGATGATCGGTACTGACGGCGGTCGCGTGGTAGCGATCTTCCCAGTACGCTCCTCTGCGCTCGCGCCGATGGTTGAATTCCTGGGCCGCGCGGCCTGCGACCAGCTGCATGCTGCGGGCGATTTCACCTTCGCCGCGATCGCGGACGAGCAGGTGGATATGGTTACGCGTGACGATGTAGTTGAGCACGCAGAGTCCGAATCTTCGGCGGGCTTCGAACAGCCAGTACTGCCAACGCTGGCGCTGGTCGCGATTGGCAAGCAGGAATTCGCGCTGGTGACAGCGCTGCGTGATGTGCCACACCTGGCCTGGCACGTGATAGCGGTTGGCGCGTGGCATCCCTGCCTCCGTTAGCCCACAGCACACGATCGATGTCCCGCACGCTAACGTATTGAGGGGCCCGGTGACGATCTAGATTTCTCGGTATTCCAGAGGCTTACTGGGGTCCGACCCGAGCGCCCCCCCGAGAGCCTAGAGGGTCGGCGGTGACCTGACCGAACTCGCAGTACTGTCCATCATCGAGCAAGATGCCTGCGTAGTGCTCCCAGTCCTCGCCGGCCCCGCTGACCAGCTGCAGACTGTCCGCGTGGTCCAGACCGGGACAGCCCTCAGGGAAAACCGCACGAAAAACGCGCCCGTCATCAGATTCGATCACCAGTGTAGGGCCGGCAGCCACGCTCCAGCCGCGAATCGGGCCAATGTGCTGGCGAGTGACACCACGACGGGGTCGCGGCGCAAACCTTGCGGCCTCGCGGGCAGCCTTCATGCGCGCCGCTTCATCGAGCGAAATAGATCGGACCCGAAGCGACCAGCCCTCACTGAAACCGAGCACCCGGAACCGGAACCGCCCGGACTGCTCGATCAGCACATCTCCGGTGCCGCTCCCATGGCGAAGTGCGACGACGCCAATAAAGTCGTTTGTCGCGGCGTCGTGTAGATGAACTTCGAAGCGACCCAGGATGGGCGACTCGTCCTGGTGGCGCGTCTGCCAAGTCACCATCCACGGCGCCTGCACCTCAAACGGCGCCGTCATATGCTGCATCTGCCCGGAGAACTCGTGAACGATCGACTGCGCACCAGCCAGCGGACAGAACACCACCATGGCGCACACGACCCCGGCAAAACGGCTCATGGAAAGTACCTCCGGCATGCCGTTCTCTAGTGCACAGTGTAAGAGGCTCCATCGTCCCAGACCGTACGCGGTTCTACCTAGCAGGCCCCCAAGCCCGATCAGCTCGTCGGTCTCCGGTGACTGATACCTTCAAAAATCTGGCGAGACGCTGCGCTCATACAATCGCCGCATGTAGGTGATGGGCGCGAGCGGCGCTTCCGTCCAGGACGTGAGGCGCCACTCATCGCCGACCCGGCGCACCGTGGCCACCACCCGGTTGTCGCCACCCATGGCCTCGCTGGCGAAATTTCGAAAGCGGATGTCCCAGCGCATGTGAAACACCACCATCAGCTGTGAGTCGTCCAGTGGTTTGAAGGCGAACTCACTGAATACGAGCCGGACTTTTTCATGGAACCCTTCGTTGTGCCGCCAGTAGGCACGCAGGCTGTCCCAATCGGTCATGGGCGAATCGATTTCTTCCGCCAGATAGACCGGCACAGGATCGGAGGTATCCCAGTGCGCTTCGAGCATCGCGGCATCATTCGCCGCCCACGCCTCACTATAGGCGGCGAAGAGGGCCCTGATCTCGGTCTCAGTGTTCTCGGGCACGGCCGTGGCCGTTTGGCTGATTGTCATGAGTAGTGCCACTCCCATCCAGATTACCGGTCTTGACATGCTTGGGTCTCCATCGTCGGCGGTGGACCTGCTTAGCGCACAAGATGGTAGCCGTCTGCTGTGCGCTAAGGTTGAGAAACCGGCTGGAATACAGGTCTGCAGAATTTAAATTCAATCACTTACCTCGGTCCGACCCGAGGGAGAGCATGAGGTCAGCGGTTGCTTGGGGGTGGGTCATCATGGCGTTGCGGGGATAGGGGAACTCGATGAGCTGCCACTCGGGGTCGGTCAGCGCCGGGCCGCCCATGCGGTCGCTCGAGGGACTGTGGGCCTGGCCGGTGCAGCGGATGTAGGTCCGTGGCAGCCCCGCCCAGCCGGCGTTGCGCAGCACGAGTTCATCGGTCCACTGGCGCATCGGGTGCAGGCTCAGACGCCGCGACAGCCAGGCCCGGTTGAGCTCATCGTCCTCCGGCACCAGCATCTCTAGCGGGTAATGATCGAAGAAGCTCATCTGGTAGCCGTCGCGAAAATCCTGCGTCCGCGCCAGCCACCACGCCGGATACTCCCCCGTGTCGGAATCGCGGGACATCGCCGCCGGGCGTTCCGGCGTCGGCACCAGCGCGTCGAAAAACACCAGCCGGCCGATCCGCGCCCGCAGCCGATCGGCCACGCCGGTGATCGTGTACCCCGCGAAGCTGTGCCCCACCAGCACCACGTCCTCGAGCTCCTCGTACTCGATGAGGCTGACGATGTCCTGGATATGCGTCTCCAACCCCACCTCCGGACTCATCAGGTGGCTTCGATCGCCCACCCCAGTCGGCGTCGGCGTGTATACCTCGAAGCCCGCCTCCCAGAGGGGTCGCCGCAGGTGCCGCCACATCCAGCCCCCGTGCCAGGTGCCGGGCACGAACACGAACGGCCGACCCCGGCCCAGCACCGCCCCGCGCGTGCCCGCCGCGCCGGCGACTGGGCCGGCGTCACCCGCCTGCCCCCGCGCGCCCGTCAACATCCCCGCGACCACCGCCGCGGCGCTCCAAAGGACTCCTCTGCGTCCGATCATGCTGCCTCCCAGCGCTTGACTCTCCTGCTGTTCATCCCTGCCGCAACGCCCGCCGAACGCCGTACCCGGCCGCGCGCGCCCGCCCCCAATGCTGACACAGCCCGCCCGGGCACCGCCACGCCGCTACAGCCCTGGCGGACACTCCGGTATGCTCCACCGCTGTCGCCAATCGCCCCAACCAAGGCACAGCGCCCATGACCAGCCGGCTGCGCGTCCCGCACACGCTCATCCTGATGGCCGTGATGATGATCATCGCGCTCATCCTGACCTACATCCTCCCAGCCGGCAGCTTTGCCCAGGAGATTACCGAGACCGGCCGCGCCGTCATCGTGCCGGACTCCTTCATGCTGCTCGAAGAACAGCCCCCCATGCCCCCCTGGGCGTTGCTGACGGCCGTGCCGCGGGCCATGGCCGATGCCCAGGCGGTGATCTTCTTCGTGTTCATCGTCGGTGGCGTCATCGCCGTACTGAACAGTACGGGTGCGATCAACGCCCTCATCGGCGCGATGCTCGAGCGCTTCCGCAAGCGCATCAGCGTGCTGATCTTCGGGGCGATGTTCCTGTTCGCCACCTTCTCGGCCAGCTTCGGGATGGCCGCCGAATACATCGCCCTGGTCGGCCTGCTGACGGCCCTGTGCGCCGCCCTGCGCCTGGACACCATGACCGCCGTGGCGATCCTCGTTTCAGGCTACGGTGTCGGTTTCGGCGTCTCGCTGTTCAACCCCTTTACCGTGCTGGTCGCCCAGGAGATCGCCGGACTCGAGATCGGCTCGGGGCTGTGGTTCCGCGCGCTGATCGCGATACCGATCTTCCTGGTCGCCTTCCACCATGTGCTGCGATACGCCAACCGCATCGCCGCCGACCCCTCGAAAAGCCTGCTCGCCGGCATCCCGAGCGCGCAGGCGACGGCCCCCGAAAGCTACCCGGAAATGACCACCCGCCACCGGCTGGTGCTGCTGGCCACCGTGATCACGCTCGGCGTGCTGATCTGGGGCATCGTCAGCCAGGGCTGGTATCTCACCGAGCTCGCCGCGCTGTTCCTCGCACTCGGCCTCGCGGCGACGATCCTCGGAAAGCTGCGCTGGGACGACATGGCGAACACCTTCATCGCGGGCGCAGCGGCAATGACCGGCACGGCGCTGCTGGTGGGCTTTGCCCGCTCGATCGCGCTGATCCTGGAAGACGGCCAGGTGTTGCACACCATCGTCAATGGCCTCGCCGCGCCGCTGTCGCTGGTGCCCTCGGAGGTCTCCGCGGTCGGCATGCTGCTGATCCAGAGCGTGCTCAACCTGTTCATTCCTTCCGGCAGCGGCCAGGCCTTCGCCACCATGCCGATCATGGCGCCGATCGGTGATCTCGTCGGCGTCAGCCGCCAGGTCGCGGTGCTCGCGTTCCAGTTCGGTGATGGCTTCACCAACATGATCGTGCCGACCAACGCGGTGCTGATGGGCATTCTCGGTATCGCCGGCGTGCCCTATGCCGCCTGGGTGCGCTTCGCTTTCCCGCTGGTGGTGAAACTGACTGCCGTGGGCGCGCTGGCGCTGGTGATCGCGGTCTGGATCGGCTATCAGTAGACCGCACCCAGCCCTCTGCCGCCGGATATTGCACCGCCACATGACGCGATGCGGCAGACCTGTCTAGACTCAAGCGACGGGGGTCGCGACCCACAACACCCGAATGACAACGGCCGCGCCGCCCCGCTCCCAACCACGCCTGAGCGGAGGAACGAACATGGTCCAAAGTCGTGACAGTCTCACCGGTCGTACCTGGGTCGTCGTCGCCGACAGCAGTCACGCGAACATCTACGTTCGCGCGCAACGCAACAGCGCCCTGCAGGAAATCGCGAGTTTCGACGACCCCCAGGCCAGGCTGCGCGAACAGGACCTGACCTCCGATCTCCCCGGCCGCGCAAGCTCGCGCAACGGCGCCAGCCGCGACAAGGTCGACTCCGACTACAGTGCCAAGGCCCATGAACGCGAGACCTTCGCCAAACAGATCTGCGGCACGGTGGAACACGCCCGCAGCTGCGGCGAGTTCGAGGAACTGATCCTGATTGCCCCGCCACGGGTGCTGGGCCTGATGCGCGAAGGCCTGTCCCGACCCACGCTCGGACGCGTCAGCCGCGAAATCCCGAAGAACCTGATGCAGGTGCCCCCCGACCGGCTACACCCCTACCTCACGGAATGAATCCGGCGACGATTCGTCCGGCAGCCGGAAAATGAGGTGGATCCACCCGGGCACGACCCGAGGGTAGCCGCGCGCAAAACTCAGCGGCGAGCGACGGAGTTTCATGTCGCCGTCGTTGAGCAGCAGTGCATCCGTCTCGGCCTGGGTCATTGGCGTGAACTGGCTGGCCACATCATCGAGCCGCTGCTCGCCGGCGTCGATGCCCTCGCGGCCACCGGCAAGCAGCAGCACCGGCACGTGCACCTCGTCCCAGTGCCCAAGCTCGGGCTCGGCTGACACGCCAGCGACGACCAGAAAGGTCGCGAGCGACAGCTCGCGGATGGCCTGTGACGCCGGCTCGCCGATGCTCACCAGGCCACTGCGCACCGCGTCCACGCGGGCCTCGCCCACCAGCCGCGCGAACAGGCGTTCGGCATCGTCCAGCGCATCCATCGCCAGCGGCGAATCCACCGCGAGCGCGACCACGCCGCGCTCGGCCATGTAGCGCGCCAGCAGCTTCGCCTCGCGCGCGTCGGCACCCTCCGCAGAAGGCAGCACCAGCGCCGCGGCATGCGGGCCTTCACTCCGCGGCGTATACAACGCCCCGGTGTACGTGGCGTGCGCGCCCGTCACGTCGACCACGCTGCGCTCCACCACCCGGTATTCGAGCAGCCAGGCCAGCACCAGCAGCGTCGCGGCGATGGCGGCCAGCAGCACCCGAAACAGCGCCCCGTCACGCCCGCGCCCGGCGTGCAAGTGACCGAGTGCCGCCGCTGTCGCCAGTGCCGCCGCAACGAGCGCGAGCAGTCCGAGCAGCGGCACGCTGCCGATGCCCACGCTCACCGCAGCGGCGGATTCCCGCGCCAGCAACGCGAGCGCCGCCAGCAGCAGAGCGCCTAGCGTCAGCGACGGCCAGCGCCAGGCCACAGGGCCACCCTTCACCCGCCCGCCAGCCGGGCTGTCGCCACCGACCGCCGGCACCTCAGGCCGCGTAGCCGAGCATGGCCTTGACCTCGAGGAACTCCTCGAGGCCGTACTCGCCCCACTCCCGACCATTGCCCGACTGCTTGTAGCCGCCAAACGGTGCCATCAGATCCATGCCGGCACCGTTGATGTGCACGTTACCAGCCCGCAGGCGGGCGGCCACGCGGCGGGCCTGCTCAAGGTCCCCGCCGGAGACATAGGCCGAGAGCCCGTACACGGTGTCGTTGGCCATCCGCACGGCCTCGTCGACATCCGCATAGGGCAGGATACAAAGCACCGGCCCGAAGATCTCCTCGCGGGCGATGGTCATGTCATTACGGACATTGGCGAACACCGTGGGCTTCACGTACCAGCCCTTCTCCAGCCCGTCCGGCCGACCGGGACCCCCGCAGACGAGCGTCGCGCCTTCATCGATGCCCTGCTGGATCAGGGCCTGGATCCGCTGCCACTGCGTCTCGCTGACCACCGGGCCGAGCTGCGTCCCCTCGGCCTTCGGATCGCCGACCACCGCCTTGTCACAGATGGCCCTGGCGATCGCCACGACCTCGTCCATACGCTCGGCCGGGACCAGCATGCGCGTGGGGGCATTGCAGGACTGGCCGCTGTTGATCAGCACCCCCTGCAGACCGCCGGCCACGGCCTTCTGGACATCGCAGTCCGGCAGCAGGATGTTCGGCGACTTGCCGCCGAGCTCCTGGGCCACGCGCTTGACGGAGTCGGCGGCGGCCTTGGCCACCTGCACGCCGGCGCGAGTGCTGCCGGTGAACGACACCATGTCGATGCCCGGGTGCGCGGCAATGGCCGCGCCGACGCCGGGGCCATCACCGTTGACCAGGTTGAACACCCCCGCGGGGATGCCGGCGGCGTCGATCGCCTCGGCGAAGATCGCTGCGTTGATCGGCGCGACCTCGCTCGGCTTCAACACCATGGTGCAGCCGGCCGCCAGCGCCGGCAGCACCTTGCAGGCGATCTGGTTGATCGGCCAGTTCCACGGCGTGATGAACCCGCACACGCCGATCGGCTCGCGGGCGATGCGCAGCTTGCCGCGGTCCTCCTCGAAGGCGTAGTCCTTGAGGATGTTGAGGTAGGTCTTGATGTGGCCGATACCCGTGGCCGCCTGCGCCTGCATGGCCAGGCTCACCGGCGCACCCATCTCGTCGGAGATCGCCATGGCAATGTCGTTGAAGCGCGCCTTGTAGGCCTGCTCCAGCGCTTCGAGCAGCGCGATGCGCTCGTCGCGCGTGGTCTGCGAGTAACTCTCGAAGGCTTCGCGCGCAGCGGCGACGGCGCGATCGACGTCCGCCGCGCTGCCGATGGAGATGACCCCCGCGGGCGCCTCGGTCGCGGGATTGATGACTTCCAGGGTCTGCGGCTCGATCGGGTCGACCCATTGGCCGTTGATGTAGAACTTCCTGTAATCGTGCATGGTGTGCTCCTGTGACTCCCCCATGGACACCGCGCCCGGTCTGCTGGCGGCGGCACTCCGCTCAAACCCCGATGCTAACGTGCCTGTGCCCGCGGCTCCATACGGGAGCGCTTACTGCCAGGTGCCGTCGGCCTGACGGCACGCAGTGCCTGTGACGGTCTCGTTACGACCGTCAATCATCGCCTGCAGGGTGAAGTCCCGACAGGGACCTGAATCAGCCTGGAAGGTGCGGGTCGGCTGGACGCTGTACTGCTGACCGCTGTCCGGATTGACCCATGCCGCGCTCTGGCCCGTTTGCACATTCTCCAACGCCAGGCTGGTCTGTTCGCGATCCGCTTCGTCCATACGGCTGCCGATCTCACCACCCACCAAAGCGCCAATCAAGGCACCGCCAATGGTGGCAATGGTGCGCCCTGAGCCACCGCCAATCTGGGTGCCGGCCGCCGCACCGGCGACGCCACCAGCCATTTGGCCCGTTTGTTCCCGCGTTGCGCATCCGACTGTGACCGTAGCGGCGACACAGAGCACCAGCAAAGTGCGTGTTGATAGATAGTTCATCGAAATGCCTTCTCTGACGCGTCGTCAGGTTGCCTGGAGTGCATTCGACTATGCCGTGTGCGGTGCCGCTTGATCTGTCGGCTTACCCACACATGGGGTGAATCGCGGTAATGTCGCCGACAGACTCGCCGGACCCCGGGGCGAGCGGCGTCCCGGTTGCAGCGAACCCCGCGGTCAGAACGACGCCTCCGCCATTGCCAGCGTCGTATCGTCCAGCCGCGCGAGCAGCTGCAGGCGCTCGCGCGCCTTGGGCAGTTCGTAGATGAAGAAAAACCGGCAGGCGGCGAGCTTGCCGGCATAGAAGTCCTGATCGGCCTCGCCGGCATCGGCCTGGGCGTGCAGCGCGACCAGCGCCTGGCGCAGCCACAGCCAGGCCACGACCACGTGGCCGAAGGCGTCGAGATACAGCGTCGCGTTGGCCAGCCCGAGCTCCGGATGCCGCCCGGTGGCCTCCACCAGCCGGCGGGTGACGTCGGCGAGTTCATGGCAGCTCTCGCGCAGCACCGCCGCATGCGCGGACAGCTGCACGCTGGTCTCGGCCTCGGCGATGGTCTCGTGCACCCGCGCGGATAACAGCGCCAGCGCGCGCCCGCCCTGCATCGACACTTTCCGGCCCAGCAGATCCAGGCCCTGGATGCCATGCGTACCCTCGTGAATGGCGTTCAGGCGGTTGTCGCGATACAGCCGCTCGACCGGATAGTCACGGGTGTAGCCATAGCCGCCGAGCACCTGGATGGCGAGTTTGTTGGCCTCGAGACAGAACTCCGAGGGCCAGGACTTCGCCACCGGCGTCAGCAGCTCCAGCAGCAGGTGCAGCGCGTCGCGCTCGGCGGGATCGCGACACGTGTGCAGCTCGTCGAGCAGCCGCGAGCAGTACAGCACCAGCGCCAGCGCCCCTTCGACGTAGGCCTTCTGCGTCAGCAGCATGCGGCGCACGTCGGCGTGGCGGATGATCGGCACCATGGGGCTGGTCGGATCGCGGTCGGTGATCGCACGCCCCTGCGGCCGGCCGCGCGCGTACTCCAGGGCGTGCAGGTAGCCTGCATAGCCGAGCATGGTCGCCCCGAGGCCGACACCGATGCGCGCCTCGTTCATCATCTGGAACATGGCCTTCAGCCCCTCGTGGGGTTCGCCGAGCAGCCAGCCGCGGCAGTCGCCATGCTCCCCCAGGCTGAGCAGCGTATTCACCGTGCCGCGATAGCCCATCTTGTGGTTGATGCCGGCCAGGGCGACGTCGTTGCGCGGGCCGAGGCTGCCGTCGTCCTCGATGCGGATGCGCGGCACCAGGAATAACGAAATCCCCTTCACCCCGGGCGGCCCGCCAGGAATCTTCGCCAGCACCATGTGCACGATGTTCTCGGCGAGCTCGTGGTCGCCGCCGGAAATCCACATCTTGCTGCCGGTGATGAGGTAATGCCCCTCGTCGGTGGGCTCGGCGCGCGTACGGATGTCCGCCAACGAGGAGCCGGCCTGGGGCTCGGACAGACACATCGTGCCAAAGTAGCGGCCCTCGAGCATGGGGCGGAGATAGCGGGCCTTGAGGGCCTCACTGCCGAACGCCTTGAGCAGGTTGGCCGCACCCACCGTCAGCAGCGGATAGCCCGCCGTGCCGATATTGGCCGAGGAAAACAGCGCGCCGCAGGCCTGGTGAATCAGCCACGGGAGCTGCATCCCCCCGTCCTCGGCATCGAAAGGCACGGCCATGAAGCCGCCCTCGCGCAGCGCATCGAGCGCCTCGCGCACCGCTGGCAGGATCCGCACCTGCGCGCCGTCGAACTCCGGTTCCTGGGCGTCGACCGCGGCCGCATGGGGCAGGAACTTCTCGGCGGCGATGGCCAGGGCCGCGTCGATCACCGCATCGAAGGTCGCCCGGTCATGCTCGGCGAAGCGCGGCCGTCGGCAGAGATCCTCGGCATCGAGCAGTTCATAGAGCAGAAAATCGAGGTCACGACGGTTGATGATCGGATGCACGGCGGGTCTCGCTTCACGTGGACACCTGCGCGCATTCTCGCATGGATCCCGCCTCAGACCTCCGCCACCCCGATCCCCAGCGCCCGCGACGGCGACACGTACTCGTAGCCCAGCGCCTCGGCCACCGCCGAGCAGGTGACCCGGCCGCGGTGGACGTTCAGCCCCGCAAGCAGGTTGGGATCGTGGGTGAGGGCAGCACGCACGCCGTGCCCGGCCAGCGCGAGCACGAAGGGCAGCGTGGCGTTGTTCAGCGCGAAGGTCGAGGTGCGGGGGACGGCCCCCGGCATGTTGGCCACGCAATAATGCACCACCTCGTCGACCACGTAGGTCGGGTCGGAATGCGTCGTCGGAGGGCTGGTCTCGAAGCAGCCGCCCTGGTCGATCGCCACATCCACCACCACCGAGCCCGGGCGCATCGCGGCAATCATCTCGCGGGTGACCAGCTTCGGCGCAGAGGCGCCGGGAATCAGCACGGCACCGACCACCAGATCCGCGCCGGTCACGTAGCGCTCCAGCGAGTCGACCGTAGAGTAGATCGTGTTCAGTCGTCCGCCGAACTGGAAGTCGAGCTCCTGCAGCCGCTTGAGCGAGCGGTCGAGCACCGTCACGTTGGCCTCCATGCCCATGGCCATGCGGATGGCATTGGTGCCGACCACGCCGCCGCCGATCACCACCACCCTGGCCGAGGCCACGCCCGGCACGCCCCCGAGCAGCACGCCGGCGCCGCCCGCTTCTTTCTCCAGGCAATGCGCGCCGGCCTGCACGGCCATGCGCCCCGCCACCTCGCTCATCGGCGCGAGCAGCGGCAGGCTGCCCCCTGGCCCGGTGACGGTCTCGTAGGCGATGGCGGTGACTCCGGACTCGACCAGCAGCCGCGCCTGTTCCGGATCCGGCGCGAGGTGCAGGTAGGTGAACAGCAGCTGGCCTTCGCGCAGCTGTCGGCACTCGTCGGGCTGCGGCTCCTTCACCTTGACCACCAGCTCGGCACGGGCGAAGACCTCGGCGGCATCGGCGGCGATGCCCGCGCCGGCGCGTTGGTAGTCCTCGTCGCGCATGCCGATGCCCAACCCGGCGCCGCTCTCGATCAGCACCTCGTGGCCGCGCACGCACAGCTCGCGCACGCTGGCCGGGGTGAGGCCGACGCGGTATTCATGGTTCTTGATTTCGCGGGGAACGCCGATCTTCATGAGGGGAATCTCCGTGTGCCCCGCCTGGGGGCCGATGTCATGTCGCGCAAGTTACTCGTGGCCACGTTGCATAACAACCGCTTTATCGACATTCTCAGGCCGTATGATCCCCGGAACACATCACCCCGCTCCCGCCTGGCACACCGCGCCTGGCCGGCACACCGGGCGACGCTGAGACCGCCCCGTGCAGGTCTTGCTCGGCGCCGCCTGGCGACTGCTGCTTACCCTGGCCGTCGCGTGGCTGGCCATCTGCGTCCTGCTGTTCCTGATGCAGGAGCGGCTGGTGTTTCTGCCGAACGTCGGCGGCCGCGCGCTGGTGAACACCCCTGAGGCCATCGGCCTGGATTACGAAGACGTGACCCTGGCGGCGGCCGACGGGGTGCGCCTGCACGGCTGGTTCGTGCCCGCCGAGGATGCGCGCGGGACGGTGATTGTCTTCCACGGCAACGCCGGCAACCTCTCCCATCGCCTGGACACCCTCAGGATCTTCCACGACCTGGGGCTCAACACCCTGCTGTTCAGCTACCGCGGCTACGGCCAGAGCGAAGGGCGCCCTAGCGAGGCGGGCCTGATGCTCGACGCCGCCGCGGCCTGGGAGGAGATCACCGTCCGGCGCGGGATCCCGGCCGAGGAGGTGATCCTGTTCGGCCGCTCGCTGGGCGGGACCGTGGCGGCGCAGCAGGCGGCGGCGGCAACCCCGGCGGCGCTGGTGCTCGAATCGACCTTCACCTCGGTGCCCGACCTCGCCGCCGAGCTTTACCGGATCTTCCCGGTCCGCCTGCTCGCTCGACTCGAGTTCGATGCCCGCGCGGCACTGGCCGCAGTCGAGGCACCGATACTGGTGGTGCACAGCCGCGAGGATGAGATCGTGCCGTTCTCACACGCCGAGGCGCTGCTCGACGCCGCCGGCACGACGGCTGAGCTGCTCGAGATCCGCGGCGATCACAACACCGGCTTCCTGCGCAGCGGTCAGGCCTATCGCGACGGTCTGGCAGCGTTCATCCTACCGCGCTTGCCGGCGCGCTGAGACAGGCGGCGAACAGCTCGGGATCGACGTTGCCTCCGGAGAGCGTGGCCACGGCGACCCGCCCGTCGAGGGGTCCGACCCGATAGAGCAGCGCCGCCAGCGCCACCGCGCCGCCCGGCTCGAGCACGAGCTTCAGGCGCTCGAAGGCCAGCCGCATGGTGGCGCGCACCTGCTCATCGGACACGGCGAATCCGCCGCGGCAGCGCCGGGCGTTGATCGCGAAGGTCAGCTCGCCCGGCATCGGCGCCAGCAGCGCATCACAAATCGAACCGCCCTCCTCGGCATTGCGCTCACGCTGGCCAGAGACGAAGGAGCGGCGGTGGTCGTCGCAGGCCTCTGGCTCCGCGGTGTAGACCGCGACCTCAGGAAAGGTTTCGCACAGGGCCAGTGCGCAGCCGGCCGTGAGCCCACCGCCGCCGGCGCAGATCACGGCAAGATCGGGCGTGAGGCCCAGGGCCGTGAGGTCTTCAGCCATCTCCAGACCTACCGTGCCCTGGCCGGCGATCACCTGCGGATCATCAAAGGCCGGCACCAGCACCGCACCCCCTTGTTCGGCCAGCCGCGCCGCAAGGGCCTCGCGGGACTCGAGCCCGCGCTGATACAGCACCACCTGCCCGCCCAGCGCCCGCGTGGCGGCCTGTTTGATGAACGGGGCATCGGTCGGCATCACGAGCGTCGCTGGCATGCTGAGCAGGCGGGCCGCCTCGGCCACGCCCTGGGCATGGTTGCCCGAGGAAAAGGCCACCACCCCGCGGGCACGCTGCGCAGGCGACAGCTGCACCAGGCGGTTCCAGGCGCCGCGAAACTTGAACGAGCCGGTGCGCTGAAAAGTCTCGGCCTTGAGAAAGACCCGACCACCGAGGTGCTCATCGAGCCACGGAAAATTCAGCAGTGGGGTGCGCACGGCCACCGCCGCGAGCCGCGATGCAGCGGCCCTCACCTCGGCAATTCCCGGCAGTTCAACAGTCACGCAGGAGACCCCTTGCACACGCCCGGTCGACCGGGGCCCGCGCCACAGCCAGGCCCGCTGGCCTCGCCGCAGCATTCAATACCGTCAGGGGCGCTCGAAACGCACCCGCTGGGCGCGCTCAACCGAGACGGTGAAGGCGCGCACACGGCCGCGACGATCCCGCTCGAAGGCGACGATAAAATCCGCCGTGTCCCACTCCAGGAACAGGTCGCGGCGCAGCGGCGCAAGCGTGACCCGGCCCCCGGTGGGCTGCTCGAACGCCAGGCCGCCGGCCTCGTCAGCCACCAGCGTGACGCCCGTATTGAGCGCCCGACTGTACCAGTCGCCAGTGTACTGGCTGAGCTCGCGCGCCGACAGCCGGGCGGGCGCGTGGCGCTCACCCTCAAGGCGTTCGCGGCCTAGCTCGAGGCGCACACCGACCGCCTCACCCCGGCGATCCTGGTGAAAGACGAGCCGCCCCTGCCCGCCCGGCAGCAGATAGCGCCGGCCACCGTCGTGGCGCAGCGCGTGCGGCGCGCCGGTGATCAGCAGCACGGCCTGGCCGTCGACTTCGCGCACACGGATCGGCAGGCCATTCTCCAGGAGGTACATGCCGGCCACCACGGCATGTCCCCCGGCAGGCGCGCCGCCAGGCGGCGGGTCGGCTGGCCAGGGCGCAGGAGCGACCGGCGGGGCCCCGGC
>PWZL01000009.1 GCA_003567475.1 Gammaproteobacteria bacterium
CCGGCGCCGCCCCTCAGTCCAGGCGCGGCGCCCGTCCCGGCCTGTCCTCGACGATCCGCCCGTCCACCATCTCGATCACCCGGTCGCAGCCCTCGGCCAGCGAGGGATCATGCGTGACGATGATGAACGCGCAGCCGAACTCGCGGTTGAACCGGCGCAGCAACGAGAACGCCTGAGCGGAGGTTTCGGTGTCGAGGTTGCCGGTGGGCTCGTCGGCCAGCACCACCGGCGGCCGGTGAATCAGGGCACGGCAGATGGCCACTCTTTGCTGCTGGCCGCCAGAGAGCTCCTTGGGCCGGCGCTTGGCCAGTTCCTTCAGGCCCACAGCGTCGAGCAGATCCAGCGCGCGCGCGCGCACCTCGTCATCCTCCCGACCCATGGCCGCCCAGCGCGGCAGCTGGATGTTGTCCAGCGCCGTGAAGGCCGACAACAGGTGGTGGAACTGGAAGACGAAACCAAGCACCTGGCCACGCAGACGCGAGCGCGCGACGTCGCCGAGCTGCCGGGTGGCGTGACCGGCGATCCAGACTTCGCCATCGGTGGGGCGATCGAGCAGACCCAGCAGGTTCAGCAACGTGCTCTTGCCCGAGCCCGAAGGCCCCACCAGGGCGACGAACTCGCCTGGGCCCACCTCGAGATCGATGCCGTGCAGCACTTCGATCTCGATCGGTGTGCCGACGTTGTAGCACTTGCGCACGCCCACCAGCCGCAGCACCGGGTCGCGGTCATCCTCGCGCAGAACCGTCGGGGCCGTCTCAGCCATCGCGGATCGCCGTGACCGGATCGAGCAGCGCCGCGCGCCGGGCCGGGAAGTGCGCCGAAACAATCCCCGTGAGCGTGGCCAGCAAGGTGGCGCCCAGCACCAGCCCGGCGCCGGCGGTGATATCGAAGACTGCATCCTCGGTGGGCCGCGGCCCCAGTGTCGTGAACAGTTGGACCATGCCCAGGCCTGCCGAGGATCCGAACGCCGAACCGACCAGGCCGACAATGCCCCCCTGGATCAGGAACACCGCCATCACCTGGTTGGATGTCGACCCCATCGCCCGCAGGATGCCGATCTCGCGCCGGCGCTGCACCACCGAGACGGCCAGCACACTGGCGATACCGAAGGCCACGGAGACCCCGACGAAGCTCTGGATCAGCGTGGTCGACTCGCTCTGCGAACGCAGCGCATTGAGGAGTTGCGCACTGGTCTCCATCCAGCTCTCGGCGGTGACGCCGTAGCGCGCGTCAAGCTCACGGGCCAGTGCCTCGGCGGCGAAGATGTCGTCGATGGTGACGTCGATGTTGGTGATGCCCCCTGGCAGGTTGAGCAGGGTCTGAGCCGGGCGGATCGGCAGAAACACGAACCGTTCGTCAAGATCCCGCACCCCCAGCCGGAACACCCCCGCCACCTGGAAGCTGCCGGCACGCGCATCCGTGCCCTCGAGACGCACACGATCACCCACGCCGACGCCGAGTTCATCGGCCAGCACGACGCCGATCACGATCTCCGTGGCGGTGGGGCGGAACACGCCGCTGACCATGCGTTCGGGAACCGGCACGATACGCGCATAGCGCGCCGGATCGACGCCGAGAATCGCCACCGACTTGAACGCCTCGCCCCGGCGGGCGAAGGCCGGTCCGGTGACCACGGGTGAGACGGCCGTGATCTGCGGGTACTCCTCGAGGGCATCGGCGATGGCCTGCCAGTTCTGCACGGAACGCAACCGCTGGGCCCGCTCGTTGCGTCGCTGCGCGGCGACCGCCAGAGCCTCCACCGGGCGCAGTTCGCGCACCACTTCATCGGGCGCACGCAGCTTGATGTGGGCCTGAGTGCCCAGTGTGCGGTCGACCAGGTTTTCCTGAAGGCCGGAGATCAGCGCCAGCACGAATACGATCACCGCCACCCCCAGCGCCACACCGAGAATGATCAGCAAACTCTGGGTTCTGCCCTCACGCAGGAACTCGATGGCCAAGCGGGTCTCATACCACAGCGGCACGCGCATCATGGCGTCCTCGGGCGCACCCGCTGACCCGCCTCGACCGGGGCATTTGCGGGCAGCACCCGGTCGCCCTCGGCCAGCCCGGACACCACCTCGCTGCTGGCCAGGCCCCGCAGGCCCAGCGAGACCTCGCGATCCTCGACCCGCTTGCCGTCCAGCCGCCACACCCGGGCGCGGTCCCCGGCGAGATCACGCAGCGCCTCATTCGGCACGGCCAGCACCTGGTCGCGCTCACCAATACGGATGTCGACCGACACGGTCATGTCCTGGCGCAGAAACGACGGCGGTTCCTCCACCGCGAGCCGCAACTCGAGATTGCCGCGATCAGCATCGACCTGCGGCGAGATGAAGCTCAACGCGGCGGCAAACGTGCGACCCGGGTACGCGTCAGCTTCGACCAGCGCGGGCTGGCCGATGGCGAGCCCCTGGAGGCTCACCTCGTCGACCGGCGCCTCGATCTCGAGTCGTCCATCCGGCGAGATCACCAGCAGCGTCGAGCCGGGCTGCACGGTATCGCCCGGCTCGACGCGGCGGCGCAGGACCACCCCGTCGAGCGGACTGTCGATCCGGGTGCGGGCGAGCTCGGCGGTCGCGAGGTCCACGGCATGGCGGGCGTCGGCGACCGCCTGATCGGCCAGCTGCCATTCATTGCCGCCGGGGACCAGGGTCGTGTTGCGCAGCTCGGCACGCTCCAGCACCGCCTGCGCCCGCTCGAGTTCGAGGCGGCTGCGGTCAAGCTCTTCGGCACTGATGAGATTTCGGGCCAGCAGCTGTTCCCGGCTGCTGGCCTCCCGCTCGGCCTGGGCCAGGCCCGCACGGGCCTCGCGCAGTGCCGCCTGGGCATCCGGACGGTCGAACTCGCCCAGCCGCGCGCGCCTGAGCTCGGCCTGGCGCAGCGCCGCCTGGGCGCGCGACAGCCCGGCGCGCTGAATGGCGTCGTCCAGCAGCACCAGCGGCTCGCCGGCCCGTACTCGCTCACCATCGTCCGTGGTCACCTCACGCACGGTGCCGACGATCTCGCTGCCGATCTGCACGCGGTGACGGGTGATGACGCGGCCGGTGGTCACCACGTTCTGCAACAGACTGCCGCGCTGCACGTCCAGCGCCGGCACGGCCGGGCCGAGAATCCGGCCGATCAGCAGGGGCGGAACGATCACCAACACCAGGACGGCCAGGGTGATCCGGGGGAGGGTCAGTACTTTTCTTTTCATGAGCTCGCAAGCTTAGCCGAACTCGCTGCAACACCGGCACCGGCCGTGCGCATGACCATCTGGTGACGGTTGCGGCGATTCCTTATTCGTATTTCGTCTGTACGCCAGCGGGCCGGATTCCGATTCATCACGACCCCGGCACGCCGACACGCGATTCCCTTTTGTAACTCCCCTTGGGAGAATAGCGGGCTGACACCCGGGCGCAACAGGGAGTGGATATGGCGCAGACGCTGGCGGACAAGATCTGGAGGACGCATGCCGTCACCGAGCTCGACGGCGGCGCGACGCTGCTCTACATCGACCGCATCTTCCTGCATGAGCGCACCGGCAGCATCGCCCTGAAAGGCCTGGAGGCCGCCGGACGGGCCGTGCGTGAGCCGGGGCTGGTGTTCTGCACCATGGATCACATCGTCGACACCTTTCCTGGCCGCGGCGACGACACCCGCATGCCGGGGGGCCGGGCGTTCATCACTACCACGCGCGAGGCTGCGCGGGCGGCGGGCATTCACCTGTTCGACATCGGCGACCCCGACCAGGGTATCGTCCACGTGGTCTCCCCTGAGCAGGGCATCGCCCTGCCCGGCACCACCCTGGTCTGCCCGGACAGCCACACCGGCACGGTGGGCGCCCTGGGAGCGCTGGCCTGGGGCATCGGCTCGACCGAGGCCGAGCACGCCATGGCCACCCGGACCCTGGCGGTGACACGCCCGAAGCAGATGCGCGTGAGCTTCGAAGGCAGTCTGCCGTTCGGCGTCACCGCCAAGGACATGATCCTCGCACTGATCGGCGCCCACACCGCCGGCGGCGGCGTGGGCTACGTGGTTGAATTCGCAGGCTCCGCCGTGCGCGAACTGGAGATGGAGGCGCGCTTCACCCTGTGCAACATGGCGGTGGAGTTTGGCGCCTTCAGCGGTCTGGTGGCGCCGGACGACAAGACCTTCGCCTACCTGGAGGGCCGGCCGTTCGCGCCCAAGGGGGCGCTCTGGCAGCAGGCGCTGACTCATTGGCAGCGCCTGCACAGCGATACCGATGCCCGCTTCGACCGCGAGATCAACATCGATGCCAGCGCGATCGTCCCCCAGGTCACCTGGGGCACCAGCCCTCAGCACGAGATCCCGATCGACGGCGAGATTCCCGACCCGGCGGGCGAAGCCGATGCCAACCGGCGCAAAGCCATGGAGCGGGCGCTGGCGTACATGGGGCTCAGCCCCGGGCGCCCCCTTGCCGGCACCCCGATCGATGCCGCATTCATCGGGTCCTGCACCAACAGCCGTCTCAGCGATCTGCGCGCCGCAGCCGCCGTGCTGCGCGGACGCCGCGTGGCCGAAGGCGTGCGCGCGATCTGCGTCCCCGGCTCCAGCCGCGTGAAAGCCGCCGCCGAGGCCGAGGGACTGGACCGCATCTTCACCGACGCCGGCTTCGAGTGGCGCGAATCCGGCTGCTCGATGTGCTTCTTCGCCGGCGGCGAGAGCTTCGGTCCCGGCGAGCGGGTGATCACCAGCACCAATCGCAATTTCGAGAACCGGCAAGGCCCCGGGACGCGCTCGCACCTCGCCAGCCCCACGACCGTGGCGGCTTCCGCCCTGTCCGGTCGCATCGCCGATGTGCGTGAGTTCACCCAGGAGGGCGCGTGAGCATGCAACCGTTTCGCCGTCACCGCGGCATTGCCGCCCCCCTGATTCGCATCAACATCGACACCGACGCGATCATTCCCAGCCGCGAGATGAAACGTGTCTCCAAGGAAGGCCTTGGCGAGGGGCTGTTCGCCAACTGGCGCTACAGCGACGTCGCCACCCGCGAGGAGAACCCGGACTTCGTCCTGAACCAGGAGGGCTTCCGCAGTGCGAGCATCCTGCTCGGCGGGGTGAACTTCGGCTGCGGCTCCTCGCGCGAGCATGCCGTGTGGGCGCTGGCGGACTTCGGCATCCGCGCCGTCGTGGCGCCGAGCTTCGGCTCGATCTTCTACGGCAACTGCGTGCGCAATGGCATCCTGCCGGTGCGCCTGGAGGAGGCGGTGATCGCCGACATCGCCGAACGGCTGGAGGCCGCCCCTGGCAGCGAACTGACCCTCGATCTGCCTGATCAGGTACTGCTGGCCGATACGGGCAGCCGGTACGCCTTCGAGATCGACCCGCCCGACAAGGAGATGCTGCTCGAGGGCCTCGACCAGATCGCCATGACGCTTCGTCATGATGAGGCCATCAGGGCCTTCATGGCACAGGACCGCGAGGCCCGGCCCTGGATCTACGCGGTGCCCGCACCGCGCAGACCCGGCGCCTGACGGCACTCAGTCCGCCGCGGGCTCCCCGGCGACCTCGCCGGCTGCAAGCATGGCGGCGATGGCGGCGTCAGAGTAGCCCAGTTCAGCCAGCACCTCATGACTGTGCTGGCCCTGGCGAGGCACATCGTGGTGCAGGCCGAAGCGCTGCTCGGCCATCTCCAGCGGCAGCGCCGGCAAGCGGGCCTTATCGCCGGCATGCTCGCCGTCGGGCACGGTGATCTCCACCAGGCCCGCACCGGCATTCAGGTGCGGGTCGTCGAACAACTCCTCGGGTTTGGCGATGGGCGCGAACGGCAACCCGGTCTGCTCGAGCTTGGCCATCAGTTCGGCCTTGGTGTAACCGCCAAAGACTTTCTTGATGACCGGGATGATGCGATCACGCTGGCGCACCCGGTCGCCGTTGGCCGCGAGCGTCTCGTCGGCGGCGAACTCCGTGAGCCCGAAAGCCTCGCAGAACAGCCGCCACTGCGTATCGCTGACAACACCGACGAACACCTGCTCGTCATCGCCGGTCTCGAAGACTTCATAGACCGCCCAGGCGGAAATGCGCGCCGGCATGGGCGCGGCCGCCTTGCCGGTCACCGCGTACTGCGCCATGTGCTGTCCCACCAGGAATACGGTGTTTTCGAACAATGAGCTCACCACCTTCTGCCCACGCCCGGTGCGGTGGCGCTGCTCGAGTGCGGCAAGCACGCCGAGCGCGCCAAACATCCCGCCCTGCACATCGATCACGCTGGCGCCCGCGCGCAGCGGACGCCCTGGCGGCCCGGTCATGTAGGCCAGCCCGCCCATCATCTGGGCGACTTCGTCGAGCGCCGTGCGATGTTCGTAGGGCCCGCCGAGAAAGCCCTTCTCGGAGCAGTACACGAGGCCGGGATTGCGCTCGGCCAGCGCCTCGTAGCCAAAGCCAAGCTTGTCCATCGCGCCCGGGCGGAAGTTCTCGATCAGCACGTCGGCCCGGTCGATCAGCTTCAGCGCCGCCGCCTGGCCGGCCTCGGCCTTGAGGTCGAGACAGATTGAGCGCTTGTTGCGGTTGTACATCGGAAAATAGCCGGCGCCGGAACCCAGCAGCCGGCGCGTATTATCACCGCGGATCGGCTCGATCTTGACCACGTCGGCGCCGAGATCGGCGAGGATCAGCCCGCAGGCTGGCCCCATCACCATGTGCGTGAACTCGACGACCCGGAGACCCGCGAGGGGCAGTTGGCTGCTGCTCGTCATCATCATCCTCTTGTTGTCGGCCACCCTGTCCCATTGGGTGGGGGCCGCTATCCTAGGCTAAAATGGGGTCAAATGTCTGGCAGCCCCGGAGGGCGATACCCTTATGAGCGCACACTCCCCGCAGATTCTGATCAGCGAAGTCGGCCCGCGCGACGGCCTGCAGAGCATCAAATCGATCATGCCGACCGCCGCCAAGAAGGCCTGGATCGCCGCCGAAGCGGCCGCTGGTGTGCGCGAAATCGAGGTCGGCTCGTTCGTACCGCCGAAGCTGCTGCCGCAGCTTGCCGACACCGCCGAGATCGTGGCCTACGCCCGGACGATCCCGGGCCTGACGGTCGCCGCGCTGGTGCCGAACCTCAAGGGTGCCGAGAACGCCGTGGCCGCTGGCGCACACAAGATCACGCTGCCGCTGTCGGTGAGCGAGACGCACAGCCTGAAGAACCTGCGCAAGACCCACGAGCAGGTGTTCGAGGAGGTCCGCGGCATCGTCGAGCTGCTGGCCGGTTTGCCGCCGGAGCAGCGTCCGCATTTCGAAGGCGGCCTGTCGACCGCGTTCGGCTGCACGCTCGAGGGTCCCGTAGATGAGAACAAGGTCGTCGCGCTGGCCGCCAGACTGATGGCACTGGGCTGCGACGAGGTGGGCCTGTCCGACACCACAGGCTACGCCAACCCCGCCCAGCTGCAGCGCCTGATCCGGCTGGTGCGCACCGAGGTGGGCGAGCAGGCGCTGACCGGCGTGCACCTGCACAACACCCGCGGGCTGGGCCTGGCCAACGCGCTGGCCGCGCTGGACGTCGGCATCACCACGCTGGACGCCTCGCTGGGCGGCCTCGGGGGCTGCCCGTTCGCCCCCGGCGCCAGCGGCAACATCGTCACCGAAGACCTGGTCTTCATGCTCGACAGCATGGGCTTTGCGACCGGCATCGATCTCGAGCGACTGCTCGCCGTGCGCAACATCGTGATCGAGGCGCTGCCCGGAGAGGAGATGTACGGCTTCACACCGGACGCCGGCCTGCCCAAGGGCTACCATGGGCCATGGGGCATTCCCGCCCACGCTGCCTGAGGAGTCGTCATGGATCGTGTCTGGATTGTTATTGCGGATGCCGCACGGGCGCGGATCCTCACCACCGAGGGCCGTCCCGGCAAGCGGTTGCAAGAGCTCGAGGTGCTGGTCCACGGCGAATCCCGTCAGCATGATCAGGACCTTACCAGCGACCGCCCGGGGCGCGGCTGGGCGAATGCCAGCGGTGACGCCCGTCATGCCATGAGCCCTCCGACCGACCCCGCCGTGCATGAACGCGAACGCTTCGCCCAGGCGCTGGCCGAGCGGCTGCACACGGGGCGCACCGCCGGACAGTACGACCACCTCTGCATTGTTGCCGCGCCGGCCTTTCTTGGCGTGCTGCGGGAGCAGCTCGATCCGGCGGTCGCCCAGGTCGTGACTGCCGAAGTTGCAAAGAACGTCACCCGTGAGGAAGACCTCGGGCGCCTGCGCGCGCACCTGCCCGACTTCCTGTACTGACCACCGACAGGCAGCGGCGGTGTCCTGATGGCGGAACAGTGGCTGCTGCTCTTTGCTCACGTGGTGCTGGCGCCGGCCACCGCGCTGCACGCGCTGCTCTACAAGCGTGACCCACGCGCCGCGTTCGGCTGGATTGCCGTCTGTATTCTTTTGCCGCTGGGCGGCCCGGTGCTCTACCTGCTATTCGGCATCAACCGGGTGCGCAGCCACGCGGCGCGCCGGGTCCCGCGAGGGTTCTCGCCAGGGTTCGAGCGCGGCGATGCGGTGGTCCAGCCCCATCCATTGCCCGAGGATCTCTCCCCCCTGTTCCTGCCGCTGGCCCGGGTCGGCGCCGGACTGAGCCGCCACCGGCTGCTCACCGGCAACCGGGTCGAGGCGCTGTACAACGGTGAAGGCGCCTATCCGCCGATGCTCGCCGCCATCCGCGGCGCCACCCGGCGTGTGTACCTGTCGAGCTACATCTTTGACACCGACCGCACCGGCAGAGCGTTCGTCGATGCCCTGGCCGATGCGAATGCCCGTGGCGTCGACGTGCGCGTGCTGGTCGACGGCATGGGTGAGTGGTATTCGTGGCCGCGGGTGCGGCGTCTGCTGGCCCGCCGGCGCGTGCGGGTGGCGCGCTTCATGCCGCTCACGCTGCTGCCACCGTCGATTCACATCAACATGCGCAAGCACCACAAACTGCTGGTGGTGGACACCACGGTGGCGTTCACCGGCGGCATGAACCTCGGCGATCGCCACCTGGTCGAGGGCGAGCATCGAGAGACCGGCGTCGCCGACGTGCAGTTCCAGGTCGAGGGGCCGGCGGTCGCTCAGCTCGAGGATGTCTTCCTGCAGCTCTGGAGTTTCACCACCGGCGCTCCCCGCACCGCGACCGGGCCCGCGCCCGAACCCTGCGGCGAGATGCGCTGCCGGGTGATCACCGACGGCCCGGACGAAGACCTCGACCGGCTGACCATGCTGCTGGTGGCAGCGATCTCGCTGGCCCGTGAGGAGCTGCGCATCATGACGCCCTACTTCCTGCCCCCGCGGGAAATCATCGCGGCCCTGCAGGGCGCGGCGATCCGCGGCGTCGCGGTCACGCTGGTGCTGCCCGCGACGAACAATCTGCCGTATATGCACTGGGCGACCCGGAACATGCTCTGGGAGCTGCTCAGTCGCGGCGTGCGGGTGGTCTATCAACCCCCGCCGTTCGTGCATTCCAAGTTGCTGGTGGTCGACCGGCACTACGCGCTGGTGGGTTCAGCGAACTGGGATGCGCGAAGCCTGCGACTGAATTTCGAGCTGATGCTGGAGATCTACGACACCGCGCTCGCCGGTGAGCTCTCGGCACATATCGATGCGGCCGCCGCGAACGGCGAGGCGGTCACGCTTGCGCAGGTGGACGGGCGGAGCCTGCCGGTGCGGCTGCGCGACAGCGTGTGCTGGTTGTTCACGCCGTACCTGTGAGCCCGGCACGCCGCGCCTGCGCATACGCCTGAGTGCCATGATGGAGCACCCGGTCATCGGCAGCCAGCGCATCCGGGGCCAGATCCTCGAGCCGCGCCAGGCGCCGGTAGACCGGCGCGAAATCACGTTCGGCGGTCTCACGCAGCAACTGCTCGAAATCATCGATCACGAAATAGACCTGCTGGAAATCGTCGATGCGATAGCGCGTTCGCATCACCCGTTCCAGGGCAAAGGTGACGCGGTGCGGCGACGGGTCGGTCAATGCAAACCGCGACTCCGAGGCTGAGGAGACAATGCCGGCCCCGTAGATGCGCAGCCCTCCTGGTGCAGCCAGCAAGCCGAATTCCACGGTGTACCAGTACAGCCTGGCCAGCTGTGGCAGCACGCCAAGCCCCTGGGCCCGGAGCCCGCCCTCACCGTAGGCCTGCAGGTAATCGGCGAACACCGGATGCGCCAGCATCGGCACGTGGCCGAAGACATCGTGAAAGACGTCGGGCTCCTGCAGATAGTCGAGCTGCTCGCGGCGGCGGATGAAGCGACCGGCGGGGAAGCGCCGATTGGCCAGATGGGCGAAGAAGACGTCGTCGGGCACCAGACCGGGCACGGCGACAATCTGCCAGCCTGTCCGCGCACCAAGGACCGCCGAGAGCTGGTCGAAATCAGGAACCCCTCCGGCCTGCAAACCCAGCATATCGAGCCCCGCCAGGAACTCATCACAGGCCCGGCCCGGCAGCAGCGCGGCCTGACGCTCGCCCAGCAGATTCCAGACGGCATGTTCCTCGTCGGTGTACTCCGCCCAGCGCTGCGGCACGGTGTAATCCGCGGCGATCTCGGGATACGCGTCCCGGTACGTGTCGAGACTGATCGTGGCCATGGCTTTTCCCGGCAGTTTGCACTAGCCTATTAGTTTCAAGTGTAACAAATAGTCGGGAGGCTGACACATGGCTGCCAGCGTCGAATCGCAACGTCTGCCTTGGGACAACCCCGTGGGCACGGACGGCTTCGAGTTTGTCGAGTTCAGCGCCGAGGACCCGGCCCTGCTGGACGATGTCTTCACCCGGCTGGGGTTCCTGCGGGTGGCGAAACACCGGCGCAAAGACGCCTGGCTGTACCGACAGGGTGAGATCAACTTTATTGTCAATGCCGAGCCGACGGGGCATCCGGCGAGGTTTCGCCAGGAGCATGGGCCCTCGGCAATCGCCATGGCCTTCCGGGTGCACGACGCGCGCGAGGCCTATCGCGTACTGCTCGAACGCGGCGCCAAACCGGGGCTCACGGACGTGGGCCCCATGGAACTCAATATCCCGGCCATCGAAGGCATTGGCGGCGCGCTGATCTATCTCGTCGAGCAAGGCCCGGTATCGATTTATGAGGTCGATTTCGAGTGGCTGCCCGATGCGCCGCGCGCCGTGCCCGGTGTCGGCCTGACGACCATCGACCATCTGACCCACAACGTCTATCGCGGTCGCATGGACTACTGGGGCGAGTACTACGAGCGCCTGTTCAACTTCCGCGAGATCCGCTACTTCGACATCGAGGGCAAGCTGACCGGGCTGAAGTCGCGGGCGATGACCGGACCCTGCGGCAAGCTGCGTATCCCGATCAACGAGTCGGCCGACGCCGACAGTCAGATCGAGGAATATCTGCTGGCCTATCGCGGCGAAGGTATCCAGCACATCGCGCTGGCCACCGACGACATCTGTGCCGCGGTCGACGGGCTCACGACGCTCGGCATGCAGTTCATGACCCCGCCGCCGGCGAGTTACTACGAGATGCTCGAGGCGCGCGTCCCGGGACATGGTCAGGACCTCGAGCAGCTGCGCCGACGGGGCATCCTGCTCGACGGCTCGCCGGACGGGCGTATCCTGCTGCAGATCTTCACCGAGACCTGCATCGCCCCGATCTTCTTCGAGATCATCTCGCGCAAGGGTGATGAGGGCTTCGGTGAGGGCAATTTCCGCGCCCTGTTCGAGTCCATGGAACGCGACCAGATTCGCCGCGGCGTCCTGCGCGAGCGCGACTGAGGAGCTGTACATGAGCAGACGACCGATCGCCTTGCCCAGGATCGAGGGCCAGGTCTCGCGCCAGGCCCACGCAGATCTGCCGCCGGGAAGCTATGAGCGTGAACTCGGCCGCGAAGGTTTTTTCGGGCCGGCCACGCACATGTACCACCGTCGACCGCCCACTGCCTGGAGCCGTTTCGAGGGGCCGCTGCGGCCGCGCGCCTTCGACCTGCGCCGGCTGACCGACGACGCCCCGGACAGCTCGCCGTGGCAGGCCATCCCGGTGCTGGGTAACCGCCACTGCGCGCTTCGCTGGTGGCGGCTGGCACAGCCCATGACACGCCTCGCGCGCAACGCCGATGGTGACGACCTGCTGTTCGTGCATGCCGGCCAGGGCACGCTGTGGTGTGACTATGGCCGGCTGGCGATCGAGGCCGGCGACTACCTGGTGCTGCCACGCGGCACGATGTGGCGCATCGAGCCGGAGGGTCCCCTGGCCGGCCTGCTGATCGAGGCGACCAACGGGGCCTACCAGCTGCCCGAGAAGGGCCTGGTGGGGCCCCATGCCATCTTCGATCCGGCGATGCTGGACACCCCGGTGATCGACGAGGCCTTCGCCGCCCAGGCCGAGGCGCCGGGCGAGTGGCAGGTGGAGATCAAGCGGTGCGGCGCGATTTCCGTGGCCACCTATCCGCACAATCCGCTGGATGCACTGGGCTGGAAAGGCGATCTCGCACCGGTGCGCATCAACGTGCGCGACATCCGCCCGTTGATGAGCCACCGCTACCACCTGCCGCCCTCGGCCCACACCACCTTTGTGGCGCCACGCTTCGTGGTCTGCACCTTCGCGCCGCGCCCGTTCGAGACCGACCCGGGGGCGCTCAAGGTGCCGTTCTTCCACAACAACGATGACTACGACGAGGTGCTGTTCTACCACGCCGGCGATTTCTTCAGCCGCGACCACATCGACCCAGGCATGCTCACCTTTCATCCGGCGGGTTTCACGCATGGACCCCACCCCGGAGCGCTGGCCGGCATGTTCGAACAACGCCGGGCCGCCACCGATGAATACGCGGTGATGCTGGATGCGCGTGATCCGCTCGAGGTCGCCGACGACATCGTCCGCGCCGAGCAAACCGGCTATGCCGACAGCTGGCAAGGCAAGTCCTCCAAGGAATCCGCATGAAACTGGCAACCCTCGACAATGGTCGCCGCGACGGCATGCTCGTGGTGGTCAGCACCGATCTTGGCCACTGCGCCCCTGCCGGGGACATCGCCCCGACCCTGCAGGGCGCACTGGACGACTGGCCCACCGTCGAACCCGCGCTGCGCGCCCGCGCCGACGAACTCTCAGCCGGCACGGCCAAGGACATCACGCCCTTCCGGCCGGCACAGGCGCGCTCGCCCCTGCCGCGCGCCTTCCAATGGGCCGATGGCTCGGCCTACGTCACTCACGTGGAGCTCGTGCGTCGCGCGCGCGGCGCCGAGCTGCCCGAGCGCTTCTGGACCGACCCGTTGATGTACCAGGGGGGCTCGGACGCCTTTCTTGATCCCTGCGGTGACATCGTGGCGGTGAGCGAGGAACACGGCATCGACTTCGAGGCCGAAATCGCCGTGGTCACCGATGACGTGCCCCTCGGCATCGATGCGCTGGCGGCGCGTGAGCACATCCGGCTGGTCATGCTGGTCAACGACGTCAGCCTGCGCAATCTGATCCCTGGCGAACTCGAGAAAGGCTTCGGCTTTTTCCAGTCCAAGCCCTCCAGTGCCTTCTCGCCGGTCGCGGTCACCCCCGATGCACTCGGTGAGGCCTGGCGCGACGCCAAGCTGCATCTGCCGCTGGTCAGCATTCTGAATGGGGAGTGTTTCGGTCGACCGAACGCAGGCATCGACATGACTTTCGACTTCGGTCAGCTCATCGCCCACGCCGCGCGCACGCGGCCGCTGTGTGCCGGCAGCATCATCGGCTCGGGCACGGTTTCCAACCGCGAGGGCGACGTGGGCTCGTCGTGCCTGGCGGAGCGGCGAATGCTGGAAACGCTGCAACAGGGCGCGCCACGGACCGCCTTCATGCGCTTCGGCGACGTCATCCGCATCGAGATGTCAGATGCGCAGGGCCACTCGATCTTCGGCGCCATCGAGAACCGCGTGGTGCGCGCCAGCGCATGACGCTCTACGACTACTTCCGCTCCTCCGCGTCCTGGCGGGTACGCATTGCCCTGGCGCTCAAGGGTGTCGAGGTGGCCCGGGTCCCGGTCGCCCTGGTGGACGACGAACAGGCCACAGCCGCCTATCTTGCGGTGAACCCACAGGGTCTGGTGCCCGCGCTGGACACCGGCGAGGCGGTGCTGACCGGCTCGCTGGCAATCATCGAGTGGCTGGAGGAGCGCTACCCGGAC
>PWZL01000041.1 GCA_003567475.1 Gammaproteobacteria bacterium
CGGTCCGGGGCCGGCCGCCGCGGGTTCCGGTAGAATTCGCAGCCTGTTCACACCCGGAAGACAGGCGGTAACTTCATGCGTTATCAGAACATCCGTGTTCCCGAACACGGTGAGCCCATTACGCTCAACGCCGACGGCAGCCTCGCGGTGCCCGACCACCCGATCATTCCGCTCATCGAGGGAGACGGAATCGGGATCGATGTGACGCCGGCGATGCATCGGGTCGTCACTGCTGCGATCGAGAACGCCTACGGGACCCGCCGACGCATTGCGTGGATGGAGGTGTACGCCGGCCAGAAGGCGACCGAGGTCTACCAGGGCGCCAATTATCTGCCTGAGGAGACGCTCGACGCCCTGCAACGCTATGTCGTCTCCATCAAGGGGCCGCTTGCGACGCCGATTGGCGGCGGTATCCGGTCACTGAATGTCTCCATCCGCCAGGCCATGGATTTGTACGCCTGCGTCCGTCCGATCCGCTACTTCCCCGGCGTCTCCACCCCGATGAAGGACTCCGGGCAGGTCGACATGATCGTTTTTCGGGAAAACACCGAAGACATCTACGCCGGTATCGAATGGCCCGCCGGTTCACCGGAGAACCGCAAGCTGATCGAGTTCCTCGAGCGTGAGCTCGGCGTGCGTCCGTTCAAGCACCCGGAGCTGACCGGGCTGGGGGTCAAGCCGGTCTCACAACCGGGCTCTCGGCGGCTGGTCCGCAAAGCCCTGCAGTATGCGATCGAGCAGGACCGCGGTTCGGTGACGCTGGTCCACAAGGGCAACATCATGAAATTTACCGAGGGGGCCTTCTGCCGCTGGGGCTACGAGCTGGCGCGCGAGGAGTTCGGGGCCCAACCGGTCGGCGATGGCCCCTGGCTGCGGATGCCCAACCCGCGTACCGGGCGGGAAGTCCTGATCCGCGATGTGATTGCGGACAACTTCCTGCAGCAGATTCTGCTCAATCCGCAGGACTATGACGTGGTCGCCACGCTGAACCTCAACGGCGACTACATTTCGGATGCGCTGGCCGCGCAGGTCGGCGGGATCGGCATTGCGCCGGGCGCGAATATCGGCGATGGCGTGGCCGTCTTTGAGGCCACGCACGGCACAGCCCCAGGCTTCGCCGGCAAGGACCGCGTCAACCCGGGCTCGCTGATTCTCTCGGCGGAAATGATGCTTCGTTATCTCGGCTGGACTGAGGCGGCGGACCTGGTGCTGAAAGGCGTGTCCAACACCATCGCCAACAAGGAGCTGACCTACGATCTGGCGGTCATGCGTGAAGCCATCCGCCGACCCGATCTACCGAAAGCCCGGGGGCCGGGCGACGTCCAGGAGAACCTCGAGCGCCTGATTCCCGGGGCGACCCTGCTGGGGACCCGCGGATTCGCTGACGCCATCATCCGGCACATGGATGACTGAAGCGTCGATGGGTACGGCTGTGGCGTTCGATGCACACTGCCGGCGCTGCCCGCGACTGGCAAGTCATCTCGATACGGTGCGTGCCGCGCATCCCGGTTACCACGCCGCGCCCGTGCCCGCGTTCGGTGTCGAGCGGCCGCGCCTGCTTGTCGTCGGGCTGGCCCCGGGGATGCACGGTGCCAACCGCACAGGCAGACCCTTCACTGGCGATCACGCGGGCGTGCTGCTGTACGCCACACTGCACCGTATCGGCCTGGCTGACAACGCGCAGTCGCTGCATGCCGACGACGGTTTGCGCCTGCACCAGTGCCGAATCACCAACGCCGTCAAGTGCCTGCCGCCGGAAAACCGACCCACCGGCAAGGAAGTGGCCAACTGCAATGCCTACCTGAGCGAGGAACTCCGCCAGCTGCCAGAACGTGTTGTCATTCTGGCCTTGGGTGGCGTGGCTCATCGGGCCGTGCTGCGGGCTCTGGGGCTGCGTCAGGCGGCCCATGGCTTCGGCCATGGCGCCGAGCATCGGCTCGCGGATGGCCGGTGGCTGGTGGATTCCTATCACTGCAGCCGTTACAACACCCAGACCGGCCGCCTGACCGCCGAGGCCTTCGAGACGGTGCTGCGCCGGGCTGCGACGCTTGCCGGGATCATCGATAGACCATGAATGAGGATGGCGCGGAAGAGCCCTTCGATGTCCGGGTCTTCCTCGATACGCTGAGCCACGGCCCCGGGGTCTACCGGATGCTCGATACCGACCATCGCATCATCTACGTCGGCAAGGCGAGGGATCTGCGGCGGCGGGTGGGCAGTTATTTCCAGGGCCGGGCAGCGGACACCAAGACCATGGCTTTACGCAACGCCATTGCACGTTGCGAAGTCACAGTGACGCGCACCGAGACCGAGGCACTCCTGCTGGAGAACGCGCTCATCAAGGCGCACCGGCCACGCTTCAATGTCCTGCTGCGCGACGACAAGAGCTATCCCTACATCTACCTCGCGAGTGAGCACGACTACCCACGGCTGGCCTTCTATCGTGGCCCGCGCCGCGGTGAGGGCCGGTATTTCGGGCCCTATCCGAGCGCCGGCGCCGTGCGCGAGACGCTGAACCAGCTGCAGAAGCTGTTTCGCATCCGCCAGTGCGATGACACTTTTTTTTCCAATCGCACGCGCCCCTGTCTGCAATACCAGATTCGCCGCTGCACGGCGCCCTGCGTGGGGCTGATCAGTCGCGAGGACTACGCGCGCGATGTCGCCGATGCCCAGGCGTTTCTGGAAGGCCGCAGCCCACAGGTGACCGCGCGCCTGGCCGAACGTATGGAGGGGGCTGCCGAGCGGCTGGATTTCGAGACGGCCGCGCGGCTGCGTGACCAGATCGCCCGGCTGAAACGGGTCGAGGAGCGCCAGTTCGTCGCTGCGAGTGATGAGCGCGACATCGATGTGCTCGGGGTCAGCCAGACCGGCGGGACGGCCTGCGTGGCCGTGCTGTTTATTCGTGGCGGGCGGCTGCTCGGCAGCCGCAGTCATTTCCCGCGTGGGGTCGATGACGCCGCACCCGCCGAGATCCTGCAAGCCTTCATCGGTCAGCACTATGCGGAGCGGGAGGTTCCCCGCGGGATCGTGGCCGGCATGCCGCTGGAAGATACGGCACTGCTGGAGACCGCGCTGGCCGAGCGCGCCGGCCATCGCGTGGAGATCCGGGAACGCGTCCGGGGCGAGCGCGCGCGCTGGCTGGAGATGGCGCAGGCCAATGCCGACCAGGCGCTGGAAGCACGCGTGGCCAGTGATACCAATCAACTGGCCCAACGCGAGGCCCTGGCAGAGGCGCTGGGGCTGTCCGAGCCCATCGAGCGGATGGAATGTTTCGATGTGAGCCACCTGAGCGGCACCCAGACGGTGGCGTCCTGTGTGGTCTTCGGTACCGAGGGGCCCCAGCGCAGCGACTATCGACGCTTCAACATCGATGGTGTGATGCCAGGGGACGACTATGCCGCCCTGGCCCAGGCCGTGCGCCGTCGGTATACGCGCCTCAAGCAGGGTGAGGGGGTCCTGCCGGACGTGCTGTTCATCGACGGTGGCCGCGGCCAGCTCGCCGCGGTGACCGAGGTGCTGGACGACATGCAGCTCGATGGGCTGTGTGTGGTGGCGGTCGCGAAGGGCCATGCCCGCAAAGCCGGGCGGGAGCGCCTGTTCTTGGCAGGACGTGATGAGGCTCTTATACTCCCAGCGAACTCCCGAGCGCTACACCTCGTGCAGCAGCTCAGAGATGAGGCTCACCGTTTTGCCATTACCGGTCAGCGCGCGCGGCGCAGCCGCAGCGCATCGACGTCCCAGCTCGAGAGCATTGCGGGTCTCGGGCCCAAGCGAAGGCGTGAGCTGCTCAAGGCTTTCGGTGGCCTGCAGGGAGTGGCCCGCGCCGGCGTGGAAGACCTGGCGCGGGTTCACGGCATCAGTCGGGCGCTTGCGCAGCGCATCTACGATCATTTCCACGGCGATCGCCGCTGATCCGTCGCCGGTTCCTGCGACCATGAGACCTCACCGGCCGTGAATCTGCCCACGCTACTCACCTGGTTACGAATCGTCACCATCCCACTGGTCGCGCTGGCTTTTTTTCTACCGTTGGAGTGGGCTCGACCCTTGTCGACGCTGTTTTTCACGATAGCGGCAGTCACTGACGCCTTTGACGGCTGGCTGGCACGCCGCTGGAACCAGACCACGGCATTCGGTGCGTTTCTCGATCCGGTGGCCGACAAGCTGCTGGTCGCCGTGTCGCTGGTGCTGCTGGTGCAGGACGGTGGCAGCATCCTGGTGACGATGATGGCGGCCGTGATCATCGGTCGCGAGATCACTGTCTCAGCCCTGCGGGAATGGATGGCGCATGTCGGGGCGAGGGCACGGGTGGCGGTGTCGCCGATCGGCAAATCCAAGACCATCGTGCAGATGGTGGGGATCGGCATGATGCTGTTTCACCTTCCGCTGCTGGGTATCCCGGTCTATGAAATCGGCCTGGTGCTGCTGTTTGTCGCGTCGGTCGTCACCCTGTGGTCGATGGCCGATTATCTGCGAGCGGCCTGGCCGGAGCTCACGGCGCCTAACGCGCTACCCGTTGAAGAAGAACGTCAGTCTTGACAGACTCGGGCTTGACCGTAGAATCCACGGTCTTGATGCGGGAATAGCTCAGTTGGTAGAGCACAACCTTGCCAAGGTTGGGGTCGCGAGTTCGAGTCTCGTTTCCCGCTCCAGAATGTCAATGACTGACGCGCCGACCGGCCAAACTGTGCGGAAAACGCACGGAAAACGCCACCCGAAGTCGGCGCGTTTGTTTTTGATGGCCAGGTGGCAGAGTGGTTATGCAGCGGCCTGCAAAGCCGTGTACGCCGGTTCGATTCCGACCCTGGCCTCCATCCTTACCGCCCGGGTGGCGGAACTGGTAGACGCAGCGGACTTAAAATTCGCAGGCCGCAAGGCCGTGCCGGTTCGATTCCGGCCCCGGGCACCAGTTCTCAGGCGGCCACCTCGCTGCGAAAATCTTCGAACTTGCCGCCTGCGCTACGCGGAATATCGGTCACTTCGTTAATGCCGAAGCTGTAAGTGCCTGGCAGGTTGGCCCGAATGACCGCCTCGAGACGTTCACGGTCAGCCCCGCTCAGCGGCCGGGTCGGTACGGCAGTGAGTTCCACGCGATCGAGCCGCCGCTGCACCACCTGAAACTGTCTGAGCAGATCGAGGTCGGCGAGGCCGATGGCAAACCGGGGCCAGAGGCGATCCCCGTCAGGCAGGACGTACATGTTGCGTTGCCGGCCAAGGATTCGCCGCAGCACGGGATAGGGCAGGGGGTCGTCCAGGGCGGGCTGGCCGAGCTCGGCATAGTCGCCCAGAGCATAGCGGATCAGCGGCATGGCGAGGTTCTGCAGCTGCGTCACGGCCACCTGCCCGGTCTCGCCCGGGGCCACCGGGCGACCCGCGTCGTCGAGCACTTCAACCAGGACGTTCTCGACCTGCACCCGGTAACCCTCGCCGTGAGGGCAGGCCAGCGCAATGATGCCGAGTTCGCGCGATGCGTAGCGGTCGACCAGCGGAACCCCCCAGACGCTCTGGGCCAAGGCGGGCAGCGTCTCGGGCACACTCTCACCATAGGTGTCGATGCGCTCCAGCGAGGGTAGCGTGACGCCTAGTCCGGCTGCCCGCTGCAGCAGGGCTGCGGCGTTGCTCGGATAGGTCATCAGGTAGTGCGGATCCTGCTCGAGCAGCCAGTCGAGCTGCGTATCGACGGGCGTCGCCGAATCGAGCGCGACACCAGGGCGAACCTCCGCGCCGGGGCACCATTGCATGGCGGACGGGGTGGCCACCTGGCCATCGGGCCGCCTGGGCATCAGCTGAATGGTGGCATGGCGGGCCTCCGGGCGGCTGCCATGCCAGCGATGATGGCGCCACATGAGCACGCCGAGCACGCCATTGGCCTCCCGCTCCCAAGTGACCCGCACCGGCATACCGGTCGATCCGGAAGTCACGAAACTCAGGACCCCCGGGGCACGCCCGGCCGGCGAGAGCAGGGCGTCGCCCTGCGCTTGCAGCTGTTCACGGGTGAGTAGCGGCATGGCTTCGAGCACCTGGCGGGGCTCGGCGTCGGCGGCGAGCCCCGCGCGGGCCGCGTCGATACGCTCGCGATAAAACGGCACGGTCGCGGCGGCGTAGTCGAGCACCCGGGCCAGTGCCTGGGTTTGCAGCTGGTGCAGTGCCTCCGCCGGACGGGTTTCAAGTTCAGCGAAGTGCCGCTGAATCAGCGTGGTTGCCTTCATGTGAGCGGTCTTTCCGTAGCCGAAGACAATCGCGGCATGATGCCGGTCTCGGTGGTCTGGAGTGCCAGGGCGTGCGCCTGCTGGCGACCCTGGCCGGTCCAGGCCAGCGCCAGACGAAAGCTGCCGATTCTGAGCTCGTCGCCGTTGGCGAGGCGCCTGCGGCGGATCGACTGGCCGTTCACCCGGGTCCCATTGGTGCTGGCAAGATCGGTCAGCAGGAGTCCGTCGGCATCATGCAGCAGCAGGGCGTGGTATCGGCTGACCCAGTGATCCTCCAGGGGGATGTCGGCGTTCTCGTCCCGGCCCAGCAGCCACCGCCCCCCCACCCCCAGCACATGCTCCGAGAGGGTCCTGCCCGCGCGTCGCAGCGTCAGGCGCGGCGGCTGGAGCAGGACACCATCGAGCACTTCCCCGCAGCGCGCCGCGAGCGGCTCGAACTCCCGCGTCTGCAGGCGTCGGGCCAGAGCGGGGCTGCCGGCCAGCACCAATTGCACCGCCAGCGCGCCGCGGTGACGGAGTTTCAGCACCTGCATGAGCGCAGCGAGCTCCCGTTGACTGGCGGTTTCCGCGCCATCCAGCACGATGAGCGGGGCGCGACCACCGGCACACTCATTGAGCAGGAACACGCGTAGAATATTGAGGATGTCGACTTCATCCCCGGCGATGTCTGCCAAGCCGAGCGCCTGCAACATGCGCTGCCCAAGCCCCATCACCGCACCCTCATCGTCCGCGCCGGCCGTCGAGACCTCGACCACCGTGCGTCCGCGGTGGCGGGCCTGGGCGGCAAGCGTCGCGAGCGCTGCTGCGCGTGTCGTCGCGGGCGCTGTACACAGCAGAATCACCTGGTGGCCGCGCCCCAGCGCGTCGGCCAGCTGGGCGGCGGCCGGATGCTGGGCCAGGGCGCGCTCCGGGCTGGCGAGGGCAGTTTCGGCGGGGGACGGGGCTGACATGGACGGCTACCCAGGCGAGGTGACGAGAGTCCCGCAGACTCGCCGCAACCGTCGTCAAGGTCAAGACCCCGGCCAGCGACTGGTGTGCCGAACGAGACGCCACGGCGATGCTTGAACTGAAGGACGTGGCCGTCGCCCGCAGCGAGCGCATCCTGTTTGATGGGCTCAGCCTCAGCCTCGGCCCGGGCGATCTCGCCACGGTGGTGGGGCCGAATGGCGCCGGCAAGACCAGCCTGCTTCGTGTGGTGGCGGGCCTGAGTCGTGCGCACGCCGGGCAGCTGCACTGGCGGGGGCGCGCCATTGACGAAGGCGATCCGGTGTATGGACGCGAGCGGCTGTACCTGGGACATCAGCCCGGGCTCAAGGCCGACCTCTCGGTGACGGAAAACCTGCGTTTTCTTTTGCAGTTGCAAGGGGCCGGCTTCGACGCCAGCACGCTGGCAGCCTGTCTTGCACCGCTGGGGCTCGCCGGTGCGGAGCAGCGGCCGGTCCGCGCGCTCTCCGCCGGCCAGCGACGACGGGTGGCGCTGGCTCGCATGCGCTTGTCCGGATGCCTGCTGTGGCTGCTCGATGAGCCGCTCACGAACCTCGACATCGACGGCCAGGCCCTGGTGGCGGGTTGGCTGGACGAACATCTCGCAGCCGGTGGCCTGGCCATGGTCGCGTCGCACGCGCCGCTGGGTGCGCGTCATGCCGGACGTCGTCTGCAGGTGGAGCTCGGCGGATGAGCGGGGCGTGGACGGCGGCAGCCGCGCTCGCCCGTCGGGATCTGCGGGCGGCACTCAGGCGTTGGGGTGAACTGGCGCTGCCCCTGTGTTTTTTCGTGATCGTGCTCACACTTTTCCCGCTCGGACTCGCGCCCGAGCGCGACACCCTGGCCGCGATCGGACCTGGCGTGCTGTGGGTGGCGGCGCTGCTGGCCTCCCTCCTGGCACTGGAGACGCTGTTCCGCGGCGACATGGATGACGGCAGCATGGAACAGCTGGTGTTGAGTCCTCAGCCCCTGGCGCTGCTGGCGTTGGTGAAGGCGCTGATCCACTGGCTGCTGAGCGGCCTGCCCCTGGTCCTGCTGACACCGCTGGTGGCGCAGGCGTTCTACCTGCCCACGGATGCCTTGTGGGTGCTTGCCCTGGCCCTGTTGCTGGCCACGCCGACGCTCAGCCTGATTGGCGCGGTGGCCGCGGCGCTGACCGCCAGCCTGAGGCGGGGCGCGGGGGTTTTGGGTATACTTGTGCTGCCATTGGCGGTGCCGTTACTGGTCTTCGGGGCGCGAGCCACGGACCTGGCAATCCAGGGCCAGAGCGCGGCCGGGCCACTGTATCTGCTGGCTGCGTTATTCGCGTTGGCGGTCACCCTGGCGCCGCTCGCGATCGCGGCGGCCCTGCGGATCAGCGTCGATTGAACTTCGGGCATTTGGGGCGGACATAGGGATCATGTGGCTCTGGTTTCACAAGCTCGGCTCGCCGCCGTACTTCTACCGCACGGCCGGGCGGCTCATTCCCTGGTTTGCGATACCGGCGGTGCTGTTGCTGGTGGCCGGTACCGTCGGCGGCCTCGCGATCGCGCCGTCTGATTATGAACAGGGGGACGGTTTCCGCATCATCTACGTGCACGTCCCGAGCGCCTATCTGGCCATGTTCGGGTACGTTGCCATGGCGATTGCTGCGGCGATCGGGCTGATCTGGCGAATGAAGCTGGCCTTCGCCTTTGCAGCGGCCTGCGCCCCCATCGGCGCGGCGTTCACCTTTCTGTGTCTGGCTACCGGGTCGCTGTGGGGCAAGCCGATGTGGGGCGTGTGGTGGGACTGGGACGGCCGCATGACGTCCATGCTGGTGCTGCTGTTTCTTTACCTGGGCGTCATCGCCCTGCGAGGTGCTTTCGATGATGCAGCCAAAGGGGATCGCGCGGCCGCGTTGCTTGCCATCGTCGGTGTCGTGAACATCCCGATCATCAAGTTCTCCGTCGACTGGTGGAACACGCTGCACCAGCCGGCCACCATCTCCAAGCTCTCGGCACCCTCGATGACGATGGACATGCTGGGCTGGTTGCTGATCATGATTGTCGGCTACATGTTGTTCTTCGCCGCCGTAGTCACGCTGCGGCTGCGAGGCGAGGTATTGCTGCGGGAACGCGGTGCACGCTGGATCAGGGGACTGGACAGCCGTGCGTGAGTTCCTGTTGATGGATGGCTACTGGGTGTATGTCTGGGGTTCCTGGATCCTGACGCTGGTCGTCATGCTCGGACTCATTGTCACCGCCCGTCGTCATCACCGCCGCGCGCTGGTCGAGGCCGCGCGGGAAACCGAGGCACCGCTGCCCGCGCGTGCCGCCGTGAAGGAGTTGTCATGACACCCACGAGGAAACGCCGTCTGGTGATGGTCACCGCATTGGTTGCCGGGGTCGGTCTCGCGACCACGCTCGCGCTGCGGGCCTTCCAGGAAAACATGCTGTATTTCTACAGCCCGACGGAGTTTGTCGAACTCGGCGTGCCCGAAGAACGAACGATTCGTGTCGGGGGGCTGGTCGCTGACGGTTCGGTGCGGCGGATGCCCGGCAGCATGACCATCGAGTTCCAGGTGACCGACCATGCCTACGCCGTGCCCGTGAGCTATACCGGGGTTCTGCCCGATCTGTTTCGTGAAGGACAGGGCGTGGTCGCACGCGGACGGATCTCGGATAACGGTGTCTTTGTCGCCGAGAATCTAATGGCCAAGCACGACGAGAACTACATGCCACCGGAAGTCGCCCAGGCACTGCACGCGGGGAAGATGCGCGCCATCGAGCGTGCGCAGCAGGGGTTCCCGAACGAGCCTGAGGGCAACAGCGGCACGACCGTGGCTGACGACAGCGCAGCTGCTGACGGCAGCGCTGCCCGGGGGTACTGAGCCATGGTGCCCGAGCTCGGCCAGGTTGCCCTGGTCCTGGCCCTGATTCTCGCTCTGGTACAGAGCGTCGCGCCGCTCTGGGGCAGCTATACGGGTAACCGCGTCCTGATGTCGCTGGCAAAACCGGCAGTGACCGGTCAGCTGGTGTTTGCCGCCATTGCCTTCGGTGCGCTCACCTACGCCTTCGTGACGCACGACTTCTCCGTCGCCTTCGTCGCGGGCCACTCGAACTCTGAACTGCCGGTGTTCTATCGCTACGGTGCGGTCTGGGGTGGACACGAAGGGTCGTTGCTGCTCTGGATCCTCGTGCTCGCGATCTGGTCAGTCCTGGTAGCGGTGTTCAGCCGGCAGATGCCCGAGCGCTTCGTGGCCCGCGTGTTGGGTGTGCTGGGTGTGGTCGCGGTCGGCTTTCTGTCATTCACACTGTTCACTTCCAACCCATTCGACCGCCTGATCCCGGCGCCCGTCGATGGCCAGGACCTCAACCCGATCCTTCAGGATCCGGCGTTGATGTTCCATCCGCCGTTGCTCTACATCGGCTATGTCGGCTTTGCCGTGGCCTTCGCGTTCGCGATCGCGGCGCTGCTCGAGGGTCGGATCGATGCGGCCTGGGCCCGCTGGACGCGGCCCTGGACCACAGCGGCCTGGCTGTTCCTGACACTGGGCATCTCGCTGGGCAGCTGGTGGGCCTACTATGAGCTCGGCTGGGGGGGGTGGTGGTTCTGGGATCCGGTGGAGAACGCCTCCTTCCTGCCGTGGTTGGTGGGTACCGCGTTGATCCACTCGCTGGCGGTCACCGAGAAACGCGGCCTGTTCAAGAGCTGGACGCTGCTGCTCGCGATTTCCGCCTTCAGCCTCAGCCTGCTCGGCACCTTCCTGGTGCGCTCCGGCATTCTGGTGTCGGTGCACGCCTTCGCCGCGGACCCCTCTCGGGGCCTGTACATCCTGGCCTTCATGGGGATTGTGGTGACGGCTGCACTGGCGCTCTACGCCTGGCGTGCACCGTCCATGGCCTCGGACGCCGGCTTCAAACCGTTGTCGCGCGAAACCTTCCTGCTCGCCAACAACATCCTGCTGGTGATCGCGACCCTGCTGATCCTGCTGGGCACGCTTTACCCGCTGTTCATGGATGCGCTGAATCTCGGCAAGATTTCCGTCGGGCCGCCGTACTTTGACCTGGCGTTCATGATTCCCATGTTCCCGCTGATGATCCTCATCGGCATCGGTTTGCATACCATGTGGCGCTCGACTCCGGCCACGTCAGTCTGGCGCAAGCTGCGGATTCCGGCGCTGGCGGCACTGGTTATCGGGATTCCAATGCCGCTGTTCTTCTATGGCACGGCAGGGGTGCTGACGGTGCTCGGCAGCATCCTCGCTTTCTGGGTCATGATTACCGCGGTGATCGACCTGCTGCCGCGGATAGGGCCAGCGCGCCTGACCCGCAGCCATGTCGGCATGTGCCTGGCGCACTTTGGCCTCGGCGTGCTTATCCTCGGTGTCACGTTCGTCTCTTCGTACGACCTGGAAGTCGACCGTGCGGGTATCCCGGGCCAGCCGGTCGATCTCGCGGGCTACGAGTTCACCTTGCTGGGGACCCGTGGGGTCCAGGGGCCGAACTTCGATGCGATCGAGGCCGAGATAGAAGTCCGGCGCGACGGCGAGTTCGTCACTACGCTGCTTCCGCAGAAACGCGTTTACCGCGTCCAGCGTGACCCCATCACACAGACCGCGATCGGCGGCGGCTGGCGCCGCGAGCTGCTGGTGTCGATGGGTGAGCCCCTGGGTGACGGCGCCTGGTCATTGCGCATCCAGTACAAGCCGCTGGTTCGCTATATCTGGCTGGGGACGATCTTTATGGCGATCGGAGGTCTGTTCGCAATCAGCGACCGGCGCTACCGGCTTGCCCGCCGTCGCGAAACCGAGCCCGCGGCGCGCGGAACGGCTACGGCCGCCGCGGGAGGGCAGGGTTAATGTGGCGCTATCTCGCCGTGCCGGCCCTGTTCATTGTGCTCCTGGCGTTCTTCCTGGTGGGCCTGTTCCGCGACCCGACACTCGTGCCGTCGCCGCTGATCAACCAGCCCGCACCGCAGTTCGAGCTGCCGCAGCTGCTCGAGCCCCAGCGCACGCTTGCGCTGAGTGACCTGGCGACGGGCGAGCCCGTCCTGCTCAACGTCTGGGCGACCTGGTGTGTCGGCTGTCGGCAGGAGCATGGCATGCTCGTCGACATCGCCCGCAGCGGGGAAATCCCCATCTTCGGGCTGAACTGGAAAGATGATCGCGTGGCCGCGCTGCGTTGGCTCGAGCGCCTGGGTGATCCCTACGTCGCCGTTGCGGTCGACGAGGACGGCCGTGTCGCCATCGACTGGGGGGTTTACGGTTCGCCGGAGACGTTCCTGCTCGACGGCGCAGGAATCATCCGCTTCAAACACATCGGCCCCATCGATCAACTCGTCTGGGAACGGGAATTCCGTCCGCGGATCGCGCAACTGCGTCAGGGTGAGTCATGAGCCTGCGGGTCATTGTCACGGCGCTCATGCTGTTGGGCCTGGTGCTGCATGCCGGACAGGGTTGGGCGGCACCGCATACACCACTGACCGTGGAGGCGCTGAGCCCCCTCGAGGATCCGGATCAACGTGCGCGCTACGAGCGGCTGATCCGTGAGATCCGCTGTCTGGTCTGTCAGAACGAGCCCATTGCCGACTCCAACGCACCGCTGGCGCGGGATTTGCGTCGTGAGATCCGCGAGCGGATCGAAGGGGGCTCGACCGATCGGGAGATCATCGAGTTCCTGACCGCCCGCTACGGCGATTTCGTGCTCTACCGGCCGCCGTTTTCTCCGCGGACCTGGCTATTGTGGTTCGCGCCCGGGTTATTGCTTCTGGGAGGGGGCTGGGTGTTCTGGCGCGTGCTCAGCAGCCGTGCGGACAAACCGCTCGACGACGAGGATGAGTGGAGCGAGGATCCGGAGCCAGCGGAGGACACGCCCCGATGACCCCGTTTGTCGTCGTGGCCGCGGCAATGGCCGCGGGCGCACTGCTGTTGCTTATGGTCCCGGCCTGGCGCAGCGCCGAAAGCGCGTCGCAGCGTTGGCTTGGTGCACTGGCGCTGGTGTTGATCGTGCCAGTCGCCGGCGCGGGCACCTACGTCGCTGTATCAACCTGGCAGTGGGACCCCCAAGTCAGGGCCGAGCTCGCGGTGCAGCGACTGCGGGCTATCGCCGCTGACGCCGAGGAGGGCATGGCGCTGGACGACAGCGTCGACGGCTGGCGCAGCCTCGGGGATTTCTACGCGAACATGCAGGACTTTGCCGGGGCGGCACGCGCCTATGGCCGGGCCAGCGAACTGGCCGGTCCAGATGATGTGCCGCTGGCGCTGGCGTTCGCCGAGGCCGTGCTGTTTTCGGATCCCGCAGGGTTTGCGCCGCGTGCTGGCGATGTTCTCGACGAGGTGCTGCGTCGCCAGCCCGACAACGCCCGGGCGTTGTTCTACGGCGGACAGGCGGCGTGGTCTGCCGGGCGGTGGGACGTCGCCGAAGCGCGTTGGCAGCGGTTGCTGTCCATGGACCCGCCGGCTGCCATCGTGCGCATGGTGGAACAGCGGCTTGGCGACATCCGTCGGCAGGCCGGCGGACCGGCGGGCGGCATGGACGCGGC